>CAKXIK010000058.1 GCA_934875675.1 uncultured bacterium | reverse complement strand
CTAAGGCTTTGAAATGCGATTGTTACCATATCTTTTTTTTTCGGGTAGATGGGTCATATCTATTTACAACGCAGAAAATTGTTTGGCAAATATCGTACGGTATGTTGACAAAAAAAGAGGCTGCTGCAAATACATCTTGCAACAGCCTCTTTTGTTTCATTCGTGTAAACGGTTTTTGCTTATTTCTGCAAACCTTCTGCAACGGCAACTGCGCAGGCAACGGTCGCACCGACCATGGGGTTGTTGCCCATGCCGATCAGACCCATCATTTCCACGTGAGCCGGAACAGAGGAAGACCCTGCAAACTGAGCATCTCCGTGCATTCTGCCCATGGAATCAGTCAAGCCATAAGAAGCCGGACCTGCACCCATGTTATCCGGATGAAGGGTACGGCCTGTACCACCACCGGAAGCAACCGAGAAATACTTTTTGCCGTTCTCCAATGCCCATTTCTTATAAGTGCCGGCAACCAGATGCTGGAAGCGGGTCGGGTTGGTGGAGTTACCGGTAATGGAAACATCTACGCCTTCCTGCTTCATGATGGCGACGCCTTCGAGCACGTCGTTGGCACCATAGCATTTCACCGCAGCGCGTTCGCCGTCAGAGAAAGCGCGCTCTTCCACAATCTTGAGCTCGCTGCTAAAGAAGTCGTAATCCGTCTTCACATAGGTGAAGCCGTTGATACGGGAGATGATATAAGCAGCATCCTTGCCAAGACCGTTGAGGATGATGCGAAGCGGAGTTTTGCGCGCCTTGTTTGCAGTGCGTGCAATACCGATTGCGCCCTCTGCAGCAGCAAAGGATTCATGACCTGCCAGGAATGCAAAGCATTTGGTTTCGTCACGCAGCAGCATGGCGCCCAGATTGCCGTGACCCAGACCGACAGAGCGCTGCTCTGCAACAGATCCCGGAACACAGAATGCTTCCAGACCAATGCCGATTGCTTCAGAAGCCTCGGCGGCAGTCTTCACATTTTTCTTGATTGCAACCGCACAGCCAAGTGTATAAGCCCAGACAGCGTTTTCGAACGCGATCGGCTGCACACCCTTGACGATTTTGTCACAGTCAACACCCTTGCTCAGGCAAAGGTCACGTGCCTCTTCGAGACTGGCCAGGCCATACTCGGCAAGACACTTTTCTATTTTGGCCATTCTTCTTTCTTTGCCTTCAAACTTAACATCGTTAGCCATAGAGTCTGTCCTCCTTCTTGTATGGTCTATTATTCTTCACGCGGGTCAATATACTTGGCCGCGTTGTCATACCGGCCGTACTGACCGATATTCTTCTTGTAAGCTTCGTCCGGAGACATGCCGCGACGGATATCCTCCATCATTTTGCCAAGCTTTACAAACTTGTAGCCGATGACTTCGTTATTCTCATCCAAAGCAGTGGAAAGAACATAGCCTTCTGCCATTTCCATATAGCGAACACCCTTCACCTTGGTGGAGAACATGGTGCCCACCTGGGAGCGCAGGCCTTTACCGAGGTCTTCCAGGCTGGCGCCGATCGGAAGTCCGCCCTCAGAGAATGCGGTCTGGCTGCGGCCATATGCCAACTGCTTAAAGATTTCGCGCATTGCAACGTTGATTGCATCACATACGAGGTCGGTATTCAGGCATTCGAGCAGCGTTTTGCCCGGCAGAATTTCTGCTGCCATTGCTGCGGAATGAGTCATACCGGAGCAGCCCAGTGTTTCCACCAAAGCCTCCTCGACGATACCGTTCTTTACGTTCAACGTCAGCTTGCAGGCGCCCTGCTGAGGTGCGCACCAGCCGACACCGTGCGAAAGACCGGAGATATCCTTAATTTCATAGGATTTGACCCACTGACCCTCTTCCGGGATCGGAGCGGGGCCATGATGCGGTCCCTTTGCAACGGTACACATGTTTTCCACTTCATGGGAATAATTCATATAAGTGCTCCTTTCAATTGAATTCCTTTTGTGCCCCTTTATTATAAGGCTTTGTGATGTTTTTGACAAGTATCTTTCTGCTGTTTTTTACCGGCTCTTCGTGGATTCTTTGGTAGATATCCACCGTTCCGCCTTCTCGGATAGCAAGATATTCATCCTCACAAACATCGCGAAGCACACAAAGCAAAACACTTTCGCCGGGAATACGTCCAATCGCCGCTCCTGGTTTTACCGGTTTGGGAGAACCCAGCAGTTCTCCCCGCTGACGGTCAGAATAGGTACAGCACAAAAAAGCATAGAGTTGCCCTCCATATCGAAGGGTTTCGTAGTCTCCGCTGATCGTGCAGGCAGGCAGATGAAGCCGACTGAGCAGCTTTGCACCGCATAGCAGCATCAGCAAAAAAACAATCAGAACCATGACATTCCATTTTGCTTCCATAATGGGTGCCTTTCTCATAAAATGCAACTGCATTTGCAGCAATTATTTTTGTTTGAGACGATTATAACACAGGGAGTGCTTTAAAGCAAGAAAATTTATTGTTTTACGATAAATTTGATTATCTTCACTTCCCGTCCCGCATCCAATGAATCTGCTTCTATGCCGCATCTTCATTTATTGTACCCCGTTTTACCTCCCAGAATATCCCGTTCACTAAAAATTTACGGATTTTTTTATTGCTTTGTGATAAAATGGTTTTGCGTTGTATCATTAAGTATGATATAATAATTTTTAATTGTAGGAATGCAAAGGTTACAAGCAAATTTTCCGGTTGGCATTACTGCCGCCGGCTTAAGGGGAAAAGCAATATGAGTATTGTTTCGGCTCTGTTTGGCAATTACAGCAAACGCGAGCTCAAGCGGATTAATCCGATCTGCGACAAGGTGCTTGCATTAGAAGAAGAATACAAAAAGAAAAGCGATGCCGAGCTTCGTGCGATGACAGAGGAGTTCCGGGATCGTCTCAAAATGGGCGAATCACTGGATTCGATTTTGCCCGAAGCATTTGCAACCTGCCGCGAGGCATCTTGGCGTGTGCTGAATATGCGTCATTTCCCAACCCAGATCATCGGCGGTATTGTGCTGCATCAGGGGCGTATCAGTGAAATGAAAACCGGTGAAGGCAAAACTTTGGTTGCCACGCTGCCGGCTTATCTTAATGCATTGACCGGCAAGGGTGTGCACATTGTTACCGTCAACGACTATCTGGCTCGCCGTGACTCCGAATGGATGGGCAAAGTTTATCGTTTTCTCGGTCTTTCAGTCGGTCTGATTGTCCACGACATGGACAATGATGAACGCCGTAAAGCCTATGGCGCTGACATTACCTATGGCACCAACAATGAATTCGGATTCGACTATCTGCGTGACAACATGGTAATCTACAAGGAAAACCTGGTGCAGCGTGGTCACAATTTTGCCATCGTCGATGAAGTTGACTCTATTCTCATTGATGAAGCGCGAACTCCGCTTATTATTTCCGGTCAGGGCGATAAATCCACTGATCTTTATCAGCAGGCGGATAACTTTGCCCGCACACTTCGTGTGAAAAAGGTGAAGGAAACCGACGATAAAGAGGATGCCGACGAAACTTACACCGATGCTGACTACATCGTGGACGAAAAGGCAAAAACCTCTACCTTGACCCAAAACGGAACCAAAAAAGCAGAAGCATATTTCCACATTGAAAACCTCGCTGATCCGGATAATATTACGCTGCAGCACCACATTAATCAGGCGATCCGTGCGCGCGGAATTATGACCCGCGACGTGGACTACGTTGTAAAGGACGGTCAGGTTATCATCGTCGACGAGTTCACCGGTCGCTTAATGTTCGGCCGCCGCTTTAACGAAGGACTGCATCAGGCAATTGAAGCAAAGGAAGGGGTAAAAGTTGAGCGAGAAAGCAAAACGCTCGCCACCATCACCTTCCAGAACTATTTCCGCCTTTATGACAAGCTTTCCGGTATGACCGGTACTGCTCTGACAGAGGAAGCGGAATTCCGCGAGATTTATAATCTGGATGTCATCGAGGTTCCTACGAATCGCCCGATGATTCGTAAGGATTATCCCGATCAGGTTTACACCACTGAAAAGGGAAAGTTTGATGCCGTTATTGAGCAAATTATTTCCTGCCATGAAAAAGGACAGCCGGTCCTGGTTGGTACCATTTCCATTGAGCGTTCCGAATTGCTCAGCAGCATGCTGAAAAAGCGCGGCATCAAGCACGAAGTGCTCAATGCCAAATACCACGATAAGGAAGCCGAAATCGTTGCACAGGCCGGTAAAGAGGGCGCTGTGACAATCGCAACCAACATGGCCGGCCGTGGTACTGATATTATTCTCGGCGGCAATGCCGAATTCCTGGCAAAATCCGAAATGCGCAAAATGCAGATTCCGGAAGAAATGATTGCGGAGTCCACCGGTTTTTCCGAAACGGACAACGAAGAAATTCTTGCTGCCCGCAAAACCTTTCAGGAGTTGAATAAAAAATATAAAGAACACATTGCGATTGAAGCGGAGGATGTGCGCAAGGCGGGCGGTCTGTTCATCATCGGCACGGAGCGCCACGAATCCCGCCGAATTGATAATCAGCTGCGCGGTCGTTCCGGCCGTCAGGGAGATCCCGGCGAATCGAGATTTTACCTTTCGCTGGAAGATGATCTGATGCGGTTGTTCGGCGGCGAACGTCTGCAATCCATGATGACCCGCATGAACATTGAGGAAGACACCCCCATTGAAAGCAAAATCGTTTCCAACTCGGTGGAAGGCGCACAGAAAAAGCTGGAAGGCCGCAACTTCGGCATTCGTAAAAATGTGCTCCAGTACGACGATGTCATGAATCGTCAGCGTGAAATTATTTACAAACAGCGCAACCAGGTACTCAACGGTGAAGACCTTCACGATCAGATTAAGAAGATGGTGGCAGACAGCATCGCTGAAAAGGTCAAGCAATATATGCCCAAGGATTCCATTCGCGAAAACTGGAACGTAGACGCTCTGCGGGACAGCTATAAGGGTTGGCTCACAACGGATGATGATTTCCGTTATACCAACGAAGAGCTCGAAGAACTGGATCCCGAATTTGTGGTTAACACCATGGTGGAACGTGCAAACAAAATTCTGGATGAACGCGAAGCGGAATATGGCAAGGAGCTGATGCGTGAGCTTGAGCGTGTGGTTCTTCTGAAGAATGTTGACCGCCTGTGGATGGATCACATTGACGCCATGGAGGAACTCAAACGCGGTATCGGCCTGCGTGCCTATGCCCAGCGCGACCCGGTTGTGGAATACCGCATCGAAGGCTTTGATATGTTTGAAGCCATGATCAACGAAATTCGCGAGGACACCTCCCGTATGATTCTCACCGTGCGCATCCGCACCAAGGAAGAGCCCAAGCGTGAGCAGGTTGCAACGCCAACCTCCACCAGCGGAGACGGAACCGACGTCAAGCAGCCGGTGCGCAAGGGCAAAAAGGTTGGCCGCAACGACCCATGCCCCTGCGGAAGCGGCAAAAAGTATAAACATTGCTGCGGCAGAAACGAGTAATTTAGTTTCCTGCGCAACCTGACAAGTATAAACGCCGAAGCCTTTTCAGACGAACAAGGTTTCGGCGTTTTTTTACTCTGATTACGGTTGACTCAACCAAAAAACAACGCGTGCAGCCTTCCATTGCGGAGTGGCTGCGCGCTTGATGATAATGCGATCTTTTTTAAGCCATGGGCAAATTACTGATCAGAATATTTTCTGCGTGCAAAAATCATTGCAACTGCAGCCGTGCAGAACGCCATCGCGAAGAAAACTAAAATGGCAGGCCCGTTTCCTCCGGTCGCTGGTGTATTTGCGGGAGACGATGCGTTGGAAGAGACCGTTGCACCCGATTCTACCGAGGAACTGGTTGTATCGGAACCGGAACCGGTGGTTCCCGCAACACTGCTGGTTGCCGTGCTGCTTGTTGACGAGGTTGCTTTGGAAGCCAGAGCATAGGTGGAAAAACGGTCCGTTGTAAAGGAATAGAGATTACCTTCCACATGTGTCAGGGGAAGTGCATCCGCCACTCCATTATGCAAACGGATCACAAACAATTCCACACCTTCACGGATTAAATCCTGAGGTACTGCAATAGTATAGGTAATCGGTGTGGAAAGCTGCGTCATAGTACCAATTACAGTATCTCCTGCCTTAAGCTCAAGCTTTAGATCGAGGTATTGTGCAATGGTCGCATTGGCGTCGAGCTGTGCAGCAAGCGCTTTCTCTTCTGAGGAAACTGCGGTTGATTCCAGGGGCGCAACCGTCGCCTGAACAGTAATGGATTCTCCTGCTGCAATTGCTGCTGCCATCTGCTCCGCAACCGTTTTGGTGCTGTCACTGCTGACAACTCCGTTCAGTTGGGTTTCACTGCCGCCTTGCTGAACCTGAGTGACCAAATCGTTTACGTCGTTTTTCAGTGTCTCTGCACTGGTCTTATCGGTAACCGCCACCTGAACTTCATCTGCCGGTGCAGATGGATTAATAGACGGCAGATCCGGCACAATTGTTTTGTCCGTAATGGTAATATTCTGCATTCCTACTGCTTTGAGCAGGCTAAGATTATCTTTGTTTGCGGTATCCTGTGACGGATCATAGGCAGTGCTGGGTTTTTCTTCAAGTACAATCTGAACCGGTGCTTTACTGTAATCCGTTGTAAAGGCAACATGGGTGGCCTGAGTCGAGGCAAAAGTAGATTTCAGCAGGCTTACCTCACTGGCATAAAACTGAAAACCTGCAAAAATATCATGATAGTCTACGCCCTTTGCAATTGTGATATCCAAAGCGGCTGCCTGGCCATAGTTGATGTAGCCGATGTTGCTTGTCCACCAGCTGCTGCCGGATTTCTCATCGGAATTATAGAAAGAACCTGCATAAATATTGCCAACGGTTCCGCCTTGCAGATTCAGTGTGGCTTTGCCGGTAATCATTGTTCTCTGTGCCAAAGAAAGTCCCGCTGTTTTTCCGCCTGTCATATTCATCGTTGCATTTCTGACTTCGCCGTTGGTGCCGCCGAGAATAATACCGGTCTGCACAGGGCTTGTCTGTGCTGTAAAGGTACCATTTTTCACATTCAAAACAATGTTGTCCGTGTATGTATATCCGTAAGTTCCCATATAGGCGCCAATGGTTCCGCCATTGAAGGTAACGGTGGAATTAATCACCTTATAATCGGTTCGTGCATCATAAGTCGGAGCACCGCCTCCGGAATTTCCGCGATTGGAAATCACACATCCTACCGTACCATCATTAATTTCAATTTTAACATTCTCGATGGAACCGGCTGTTTTGTTTGAGCCAATAATGTTATCGACCGTACCACCGTTCATAGTAATAGACGCATTTTCATAATTTACTGCTGCATCGGCATTGCTTGTGCCGGCATAAACAAACCAGTGCCCCTCTGAAAGATCCCAGGTGGTTGTCTCGTCTCCGGCAATCTGTGCAACGGTTTTCCCTGCCGCAGTCTCAGAAATTACAACGGAGTTTCCGTTGGCATAAAAATTGTGCACCGTTGTCTTTTGCCCTCCAACCGAATCCTGTACATCTGCAGTGGTCGGTTGAGTGGGCTGAGTGTAAGCTGTTTGGGCAAAAACTGTACCCGCGGCAAAAGGAACCATGGACGCGGTGAGACCTAACGCAAGAATCCACGCCGTTACTTTCTTGTTGAAGCCTTTCATTTCAAGATCATTCCCTTTCTTAATTAATGCGGAAAACTTTCAGTCTCCGCAAATTTCCTTAGTTTTGAACTCTGATTGCTAATGTCAACACTTTCCTGAATTTGTTTTCCAATGCCATTATAACACGCTGGTAACAAAATTCAATATATTTATTTAAAATATTCCAAAAATCTATCTGTTGAGCAAAAAAATAACCGCCTCCTTTTTTCAGAAGACGGCTATATAACCAAAAGTACTTTTGATCCGCGCAAAACGGATGTTTTGTGTTATTCCTGAATAAAATCTTTCAGCCTCGATGCCATTACGTCATCCACCAACGCCTCGGCAAGAATACCATCCGCCGTATATTCCTCACTGAGGAGCTGCGCCTCGGAACGAACGGACGCCAAAACGCCGGCACGGTCGAACGGAAGCAGAAACATCACACGGCGTACCTTTGGCAGTTCATTTTCAATCGCAAGCAGCAGATTTTCCAGTCCATCCCCTGTCTTTGCGGAAATTCTCACGGCACCTCCAATCGATGCCGCAATGCAATCCTTGGGCAGACAGTCACACTTGTTCATCACCGGGATAATCGCGTGATTTTCGCACCCCAACTCTGCAAGCAGCTCATTGGTTACCTGGAGATGAACCGCCGCTTCTTCACTGGACGCATCACACACATTTAAAATCACATCTGCCTGCGCTGCTTCCTCCAGTGTGGAACGGAATGCTTCGACCAAATGATGCGGCAGCCGTCGGACCAATCCAACGGTATCAATCAGCATGACCGTCTGTCCATGCGGCAATCGCAGTGCACGGGCAGTGGGGTCAAGCGTGGCAAACAATTTATCCTCCGCCAATACCCCTGCATCCGTCAGTGCATTCATCAGCGTAGATTTTCCTGCATTGGTATAGCCCACGATGGCAACCGTCAAAACACCGTCCTTTTTGCGCCGCTTACGCAAGCGCCCGCGCTGTTCCTCCAATTGGTCGAGTTGATCGCGCAGAGAATCGATACGGCGGCGAATATGCCGGCGATCCGTTTCCAACTTACTTTCGCCCGGTCCTCTGGTGCCGATTCCGCCGCCCAATCGGGAAAGTGCCGCGCCCTTCCCTGTCAGTCGCGGCAGCATATACTTCATCTGCGCCAGTTCCACCTGCAGTGTACCCTCTCTGGACCTTGCGCGCGACGCAAAAATATCCAGAATCAAAGTCGTCCGGTCAATTATGCGCACATCGGTCTCTTTTTCAATGTTTCGTTGCTGAATCGGACCAAGCTCTCGGTCAAAAATTAACAAATCAACCTCATTTGCAGAACAAAAGTCCCGGATTTCCTCCAGCTTACCTTCTCCAACACACGTTCCCGCATCCGGCGAAGGGCGTTTTTGCGTTGTCTGTGCCACCACCTCGGCACCAGCACTTCTGGCCAATTCTGCAAGCTCCGCCAGGGAAGCCTCCGCGTCATATTCACCGGTATCCACCGAAACAAGCATCGCTCGCTCCGGCACAATTTTATTTTCTGTTAATTCCATTCAATCATCATTCCTTCCAAAGACGGCTTTCTCTGTGCAGCAGATACCTGAGTAAAACTAATTTTTTTAAAAAGTAAAAAGACAGATAAATCTTCTGAAAACCGATCAAATCGAGGCATTACCTTCGATTTTTATCGTTTGTAATTCAAAATTAGTATAAAACTTGCAAAAACTGCTGTAACAGAAAGTAGGGTTCCTAATTTTGGGCATAAAAATACCCGTTTTCCGCAATGGTGCGTTTACTCCCGCACAAAGCCACAAAAACAACAGCCTTGCCGCAAAGCACGGCAAAGTGGTCTTGGGTCTTTTTCATTGCACAAAACAGGTCAGATGCGAATGCGCATAATTCGGTTTTCATCCTCCAACTTCTTCGGAATGAATTTATTGTATCACGCAGTGCACAAAATATCAAGCATTCATCCAAAGTCGCAGAATTTTTTGCTGTACGAACCTTCGCAACAAACTCGTATTCCGGTTAATCTATTCGGACAGGAAGTCTGAAAAAGATGTTTTGCATTTGTTCCCGAACGCTTTTGACCATAACAAAACAAATGCTGCCAAAAAACAAGACTACCGCAAAAGTTACAAGCTCTTTTGACAAACGGGAAAACATAAACATTTCTCTGATTCATTTAATCTGATTTCAAATTTGTTGTCACTGCAATTATTTCACTTGCGCTTTCTAAAATTTTTCTTGAAAAGTATTAAAAAAATATTCACCACTTGCGCTTTTGGCAACTGTATAATATGATATAAGGATAATCATGGGATAAAATATATTTTCGTAAAATGAATACAAAACGGAGGATGGTTAGAATGCAGGCAGGAAAAATTCTGGTAGTGGATGACGATAAAAATATTTGCGAACTGCTCCGCCTTTACATTGAAAAGGAAGGCTTTGAGGTCGACATTGCAAACGACGGCAAGCGCGCGCTGGAACTGTTCGAATCCGGTACGCCTGACCTGATTATGCTGGATATCATGCTCCCCGAGCTTGACGGATGGCAGGTCTGCCGCGAAATCCGCAAAAAGTCCAAATGTCCCATTATCATGCTCACCGCAAAGGGTGAAGTGTTTGACAAGGTACTCGGATTGGAACTTGGCGCGGATGATTATGTTGTCAAGCCGTTTGAAGCCAAAGAAGTGGTCGCCCGGATCAAGGCAGTTTTGCGCCGCAGCGGCAAAACAGACGGTGCCGAAATCAAAAAAGTCGAATACGACAAACTTTCCATCAATCTTACCAACTATGAACTGCGCGTCAATGGCGTTCAGGTGGACACTCCCCCCAAAGAGATGGAACTGATTTACCATTTGGCAAGCAATCCGAACCGGGTATTTACACGCGATCAACTCCTGGATGAGGTTTGGGGATTTGATTATTATGGTGACAGCCGCACGGTAGATGTCCATGTAAAGCGTTTACGCGAAAAGCTGGACGGCGTCTCAGAAAAATGGGATTTAAAAACCGTCTGGGGCGTCGGATACAAATTTGAGGTTAAAGAATAATGCGCAATTCAATTTTCAAAAAATATCTGCTGCTCACCTCTTGTATTATGCTGCTGAGCTTTCTTGTAATGGGCAGTGTGATGTACGTTTCCATTTCAAATTATTGGGTAACGGATAAGTTTGAATCTTTGGGCAAAACTGCGCAGTTTTCCGCCAATGCAACCGCCCGACAGATTTCCAAAAAAGAGGGCAGCTATGAAATTTCCGGAGACGCTCAGTACCTTCTTGCCCTGCAGGATCAAACCCTGAATGCAGATCTTTTGGTTGCGGATACATCCGGCAAAATTATTCTCACTTCCGACCTGACGGATTCCGAGTGGCTTGGAAAAGTAATTTCGCAGGATATCATTCAAAAAGCCATCAGCGGAAATTATTCCGAGGTTTCAACATTTGGCGATTTGTACCCCGACAAACAATATATTGTTGGCGTTCCGATTGTGTTTACAGATTCGGAAACACAAAAAAGTTCTACCATCGGTGCTGTATTTGTAACCTCAACTGCACGCACCATGACGGTTTTTCGCCAGGATATTATTCAGATGTGCATTATTTCTGCAATTTTTGCTGCTGCTGTCTCGTTCATTTTCTCCGGAGCAATGACCTATCGCATGGTGCTTCCGCTGCGTGAAATGAGTGCTGCTGCTGCAAGCTTTGCGAAGGGCGATTTTTCAAAGCGTGTCCGTGTCCGCAGCAACGATGAGGTTGGTGAGCTTGCCGAGGCGTTCAATCATATGGCAACCTCTCTTTCCGCCAGCGAAGACATGAACCGCAGCTTTGTTGCCAACGTCTCCCACGAGCTGAAAACCCCGATGACTACAATTTCCGGTTTTATCGACGGGATTCTGGACGGAACCATTCCGCACGAAAAGCAGGATTATTACCTCAAGATTGTATCCAATGAAGTAAAGCGGCTTTCGCGTCTGGTGCGTTCAATGCTCGATCTTTCGCGGATCGATAGTGGAAAAATGAAGCTTCACCGCATACGGTTTGATATCCGCGATACGGTAGTCAATACCATGCTTGCCTTCGAATCGCTGATCGATCAACGGCACATCCGTATCGAAGGACTGGAAGACTGCGAAAGCATTTTTGTAGACGGCGATCCCGATCTGATTCATCAGGTCGTGTATAATCTGGTGGAAAACGCCGTTAAATTCGTAGATGACAATGGAACCATTTCTGTTGGAATCACCAGCGCGGAAAATGACGTCTGCGTCAAAATCCGCAATACGGGCGCCGGAATTTCATCCGAAGAGCAATCCCTTGTGTTCGGCCGTTTTTACAAAACCGATAAGTCACGCAGCCATGACAAAAACGGCATGGGGCTGGGGCTCTATTTGGTTCGTACCATTCTTCAGATGCACGGTGGCGATATCTGCGTGCATAGTACGGTCGGTGAATACTGTGAATTTGAATTTCATCTGCCGATTGAACCGGCAATTGCAGCAGAGCAGGTTTAATATTTTTCAAGAGAGGCGGCACCTTCATGAGCGACTGGAACCCTTTTGAATCTGATTCGCAGAACGATTCGGATTCGGTCGATTTGCATTCTTCTTCCCGGGAGCCTACCCCAAAGGGCAATTCTTCCACTGCGCTTCGCGTCTTTTTATCCACAGTGGCTGCCGCTCTTGTGCTTGCCCTCGGTTCTCTGGTTGCAGTATCCACTGCACCTTCTTTTACAACCCCTGCGTCATCCTCTGCACCATCTGCCTCGCGGGAACCCTCTGCCTCTTCGGGTGGTTCTACCGAAAGCCCGGAAAGTACCCCGTCCTACACTCCCAACCTGAATGCACCCCAATTTTTACTTTCTGCTCTGCCGCAAAGTGAGGCACTCACTGACCAGCAAATCGTTAAAAAAGTTCGTTCCTCCATTGTTTCAGTAATGGTATACGAGCGCTCGTTTGCGTTAAATGGCAGTGATCTTGTCGGCCTTGGCGAGGGTTCCGGCATCGTGATGACTGTCGATGGCTATGTGCTGACCAATGCACATGTAATTGATAGCCGCAGTGATGTTTACATTCGTATTGTTCTGCTCAACGGTGAAGAACTGCACGCGGTTGTTGTCGGATATGACACCCGAACGGATCTTGCCGTGCTGAAGGCAGAAACGAACGGCGAACTTCTCTCTCCTGCAGAATTCGGCGACTCCGACACCTGTGAGGTTGGAGATGCCGTGCTTGCGTTCGGTAATCCGGGCGGCGTTGCCTATGCGAATTCCGTTACAAAGGGAATTCTTTCTGCCACCAACCGCTTTCTTTCTCTGGACATTAATTCTCTGCCATTACTGCAGACAGACGCCGCAATTAATCCTGGAAATTCCGGCGGTGCACTTGTCAATACTTACGGGCTGGTAATCGGAATTAATTCCGCAAAAGTTTCTGCCAGTGATTACGAGGGCATGGGGTTTGCAATCCCCACTGCGCAGGCAAAAACGGTGGTCAATCAACTGCTTACCTACGGAAAAATTATTAACCGTGTGCGCCTTGGAATTCGTTTTTCTGCGGTCAGCGAACTGGATGCGTCTCTTTATAACATTCAACCAGGTATGCAGATCACATATCTTGCCGAGGACAGTGTTTTTTCCGGTACCCAAGTTCAGGAAGGCGATATTATTACCGCAATTCAAGGGAAATCCGTCAAGACTGTGACCGGTTTCTTTGCTCTGCTGGACGAATACGTACCCGGGCAGACGGTTGAAGTTACAATTTACCGTCCCGAAAATGACGGGACCCCTGCCCGCACCTTTTCCGTAAATGTGCTGCTGCAAAAGGAAAGTTGATTGAGCGGGAGCTATCATGCAAATAGAAAGGTCGCTGCAATCCGGGCAATCCGGTTGCAGCGACCTTTCTCATTCCGTTCATCAATCCCGTTCATCGTGGGGATGTTTTTTGCGTACCAAAGCTCTTAATTGTTCGTAAATCCGCTGCTGATCTTCTAT
This sequence comes from uncultured bacterium, assembly GCA_934875675.1. Taxonomy (GTDB): domain Bacteria; phylum Bacillota; class Clostridia; order Oscillospirales; family Acutalibacteraceae; genus CAKXIK01. The sequence continues at coordinate 2,262 of CAKXIK010000058.1, read as the reverse complement.
CGTCATCATCCGATAGCGCAGTACCAGCTCCTGCTCCCTTGCGGTTAATTCATAAGTATTACGGGGATACTGGGGCAAAAGCATTCCCGAATCTCCCAGCGATACTGTTTTGCTTGTATCGCCTTCCAAAATTTTTGTGTAGTCAACATGAAACGCAGTTGCCAGACGATAAATCATATTCAACGGCGGACATATTTTTCCAAGCTCATAGTTGGTGTAAGTAGAGCGATCCACATTAATAGCATCGGCAACCTGCTTCTGGGAAAATCCGCAGCCTTCACGCAGTTTTCGCAAGTTCTCACCAATACTGTTACTTTGATTTCCGTATATCATATTTATATCCACCCGCCTGTAGAAGCATAAGACATTATTTGTATTATACACAGAATCAACGAACAATATGTCAAAACGTGAAAAGCAATCACATTAGAAAGGAAAGTATTTCATAAAAAAGAAAAATCTTTCAAATTATTTCAATGATTTTCTCTCTGTTTACACCCGCTATTTTTTAAATTGCACTTTATTATAGAATATGTTATTATAAAAGAATTCCCGTATTTACGGGAAGCTTGCCGAAAAATGACCACTAAGACTAAAAGGAGTTGCAAAATGTCTGAATTATCTCAAAACAAAATGGGTATTGTGCCTGTTGGAAAACTTCTGCTTACAATGTCTGTCCCCTCGATTCTTTCCATGCTGGTGCAGGCACTGTACAATATTGTAGACAGTATTTTCGTTGCTAAAATCAGCCCGGATGCGCTGACAGCTGTTTCTCTCGCATTTCCAGTGCAGACACTGATGATTGCAGTCGGTGTGGGCACCGCGGTAGGCGTTAATTCGCTGATTTCCCGGCGGCTTGGTGAGGGACGTCTGCACGAAGCAGAACAGGTTGCCAGCCACGGACTTTTTCTTGCTGTTTTGGGTGCCATCTTATTTGCTCTCTTTGGTTTTTTTGCCGCAGGACCGTTTTTCTCTGCCTTTACAAACAGCGCTAACGTCGCATCTCTTGGCACAACGTACACTGCAATTGTAACAATCGGTTCTCTGGGCATGTTTTTGCAGGTAACGGTGGAACGTATTTTTCAGTCAACCGGCAATATGACTATTCCGATGATTACACAGCTGACCGGTGCCATCATCAACATTATTTTTGACCCCATTCTGATTTTTGGACTGTTGGGCTTTCCTGCATTTGGAATTGCGGGTGCAGCATATGCTACGGTACTCGGTCAGGTAATCGGAATGCTTTTGGGACTGTTCCTTTTGCTTTACTCCAAAAAGATGATTTTGAAAATTAACCTACGTTCCTTCCGTCCGAACGGAAAAATTCTCAAGGATATCTATGCGGTCGGGTTTCCTGCGATTGTAATGCAGTCGATCATGTCGATTTTAACGGTAGCACTCAATGCAATCCTGATCGGGTTCTCCGATGCTGCCGTTTCTGTGTTGGGCGTCTATTATAAGCTGCAATCTTTTATTTTTATGCCGGTATTCGGATTGACTCAAGGTGCCATGCCAATTATGGGGTTCAACTTTGGTGCACGCAACCGGCAGCGCCTGACGCACTGCCTTAAACTTGCCAGCGCCGCTGCGGTTGTCATTATGACTGCAGGAATGACCGTATTTTTGGCTGCACCGGAATGGCTATTGGGGTTCTTTTCTCCAACCGAAGAGATGTTGCAAATTGGTGTGCCTGCATTACGTATTATTTGTCTTTGCTTCCCGCTGGCAGCAATCGGTATTATGGCATCTACTTTCTTTCAGGCAATTGGACACGGCATCAAGAGCCTTTTGATTTCACTGCTGCGCCAGCTGATTATTATTCTTCCCTGTGCATGGATTTTTTCCCGCACCATTGGTCTTGATGGTGTGTGGTATGCATTTCCGCTCTCAGAGCTGGTTTCCTTTGCCGCCAGCCTTTGGTTTTTGGCTGTCTGCTATCGCAAGGAAGTTGCCACGATGCCGGAAATTCCGCAGGCATGAAATATATTTGTGCAATGTATAAAATAATTTGTTTTATAGGATTGATTTTCTGATTTTAGTACGTTACAATAATTTCAAAGCGTACTACGCGCTTATTCTAAACGAAAAGGATCTGATCCGGATGAAAGATTATTTTGCTCTGCGCAAACCGGTCCATTTTGTTTTTCCGATTGACGGAGACTGTTTAAATCAGTTTGACGGAACAGAAAAAGACGGCAAACTCATCATTAAAGCACTTGTTGCCGCAGCACCTGATGCAGATATCTACATCAACGAAGA
>CAKXIK010000057.1 GCA_934875675.1 uncultured bacterium | reverse complement strand
CCTCCAGACAGCGGTATTTCCGCGTGGAACTGCGGCGATTCTCAAGATACTGCTGCTGACCGGCTTCTGCTTTATACCGAAACACTTTGCCGTGATACAGCTCGACCGTTCCACGCCGAATCTCATTTTTTATGGTGTTGTACGGTCGGTTCAGATGCCGGGCAATTCTGTATTTTGACCAGCCATCCTTCAAATGCACCTCAATGTCGTGTCGTTCTTCCGCAGTTAAATGTTGCCCTTTGCAATGCCCTGTGCTAAAATTAGGATTGTCCATAGTGATGATCCTTTCAGAATTGGTGTTGTGGTGACTCAATTCTACCATAGGTTCATCTCTATGGATCTTTTTTTACTATTGCAATCTCATTTTACAACGCGCCTTTATGATTTCGATTATTATTTGTTTGAAAGCAGTTCCGTTGCAAAAATGTGATAGAAAGGCTTGATTATCAACGTGAAAAGGATTCGGAGTGTTTTGGCGGGATTTTTGATCCTTTTGTGCGTGTTGGTTGCTTCGGCCTTTCCGGTATCAGCGGAACGTGAGCCGCAAACAACGGTGCGTGTTGGGTGTGTTGATATTGATAATTTTTTAGTGACAGACAGAAATGGAAACGTTTCAGGATACGGTGCGGAATATCTGGAGAAAATAGCTGAATACACAGGCTGGCAGTATGAATATGTTCATGGAACGTGGAATGAATGTATCGAATGGCTGCGCAGCGGAAAAATTGATTTATTGTTTCCGGCAGAACGGACAGCAGAGCGGGAGCAGAAATTTTTGTTCAGTGACTCGGCCTGTTGTACCGATTACGCGGCACTGTTGACTGCAGAAAGTAACCAGACGCTTTATTATGATGATGTTGATTCGCTGCAGGGAATTACGGTTGGTATGATTTCTGGAAACTATCTGAATGACCTCTTTGAAGAATATTGCACGGATCATGAGCTTGTGTGCAAACCAATATATTATGATACAGGAACACAGCTTTTAAAAGCGCTCGAACAAGGCCAGGTGGACGCAATTGTGCATGGAAATCTCAATATAGGAAGCGGTCAAAAGGTTTTGCTTCGATTTGACTATATGCCCGCCTATTTTGTCACCCATACCGACGGACAAGCGCTTATGGACAAGTTGAACCATGCACTTTACCAGATTAATTTGGAGGATCCTTATTTTACAGCACAGTTGGTTGAAAAATATTACGGACAGGCATCCCTGATTCCGCAAAGCTTCACTAAGGAAGAAACGGATTACATCAAAACCAGTAAACCGCTTCGTGTGGTTTGTGATTCGCACAATTATCCGTTTGAATGGTACAATTCACAAACGCGCCGTTATGAAGGAATTAACACAGATCTTTTACAATTAATTGCAAAAAAATCAGGGTTGACATTGGAATTTATTAAAACAGATTCGCTGAAGGAATCCTGGGATATGATGCGGAACGGACAGGCAGATCTAATTGCAGGTGTCTACAGTGAATCGCAGTTGGAGAAGGAATATCATCTGCGGTTCAGCAATTCCTATTATAATGAAGAATTTGCCGTTGTGGGAAGAAGTGCAGATTATCCGAGTAAAAACAGCTCCTTAAAAATTGCAATTCCAAGTTCCTTCGTCAGTACACAGCGATATATAGAGAGCCATTTTTCCAATTGGGTCATTTGTACGACAGACAGTGTCGAGCAATGCATCGATATGGTGGAAAATAAAACTGCTGATCTGATGCTCGCAAATGCGATGCAGATTCAAGCTACCGGTTTGCTTTGTTCTTCCGATACGCTCACGGTGTTTTCAACACTTTCCTGCAGTGTCCCGGTGTGCTTTGGAATTGCAGAAGAAAACTCCGAGTTGCTGGATTCTGTTTTAAACAAATCTATTTTATTGGTATCGGATGCCGAACGTAGCCAGATCGTATTGCAAAACAACGTTCGCAGTCCCCAAACATTTTCTGTCCGGATGTTTATTCAGCAGAAGCCAGAGTGGTTCGCTGTCATTCTTGTTTTTATTTGTCTGCTGCTTGTTTCGGTTGTATTGTTGCTTTCACGGTGGAGATTTCGCGTGAAACAGGCAAGAAAGTTGGAGCAGATCAATAAGGAGCTGGAGGCTGCGAGCCGCGCCAAATCGGAGTTTCTATCACGAATGAGTCACGATATGCGTACGCCGATGAACGCAATCCTTGGTTTACTGGAACTCTCCTTCAAAGAGCCCATGACATTGCAGCTCAAGAAAAATTTGCGCCAGATTGGGGAGACCGGTCGATTTCTGCTGGACTTGATTAATGATACGCTGGATATGAATAAAATAGAAAATAAGCGAACGGAATTGCATTTGGAACCGGTTTTAGTCAATCATCTGATTTTGGTCGTTACCGATATGATTTTTCCGGTGGCGGAAAAAAAGAAGGTTGCGTTTCGTCTCAGAAAGACTGGCGATTTGCAGCAAACGCTGCTGGTGGATCGTGTACATATGCAAAGAGTTCTGATGAACTTGCTGTCTAATGCTGTAAAATTTACGCCGGCGGGCGGAATCGTTGTTTTTAGCACAGAAATTTCGGAAGTGCGGCCTTCGCTGGTTCGGTGTAAATTTGTTGTGGAAGATACCGGAGAAGGCATCAGTCCGGAATTTATGCCCAAGCTGTTTGTGCCCTTTGAGCAGGAGCAGAGGGCGGGCTCTTTGGCATATGGCGGCACGGGTCTGGGGCTGTCCATCGTAAAAAATTTGGTGGACTTAATGGGAGGAACCATTTCTGTGGAGAGCCAGTTGGGTAAAGGTACTAAAGCGGTACTCACGCTGGAATGTCAGCAAGTAAAAGTTCTTGCATGGAAGAAAGCTGAAAAAGAACCAACGCCGTATATGCTGCAAGGCAAAAGAGTTCTGCTCTGCGAGGATGATGCAATTAATACGCAGATTGTCACAGCGATACTGAAACGGCAGGAATGTGCTGTGGAATGCGATACAAATGGGCAGGACGGTGTGGAGCATTTTTCTCAATCGGAAGAATATTATTTTGATGCAATATTAATGGATATGCGTATGCCGATTATGAATGGCTTAGAAGCTGCCCGTCAAATCCGGTCGCTTAAGCGGGAGGATGCAAAGAACATACCGATTATTGCCATGACAGCAAATGCATACGACGACGTACAGAACTGTCTCGATGCGGGGATGAACTGTCAACTTTGTAAACCGGTCAATGCTGCAACTCTTTGCAACACACTGGAAGAACAAATCAAATGCAGTTTATGGCATTAGAAAAACAAAACAATCCGGTCATCATTTTGAAGTGACCGGATTGTTTTGTTTATTAATAATTTTTATTAGAGCTGAATACCACTGTAGCTTTCATCCATTGCTTTGCACGAGGCAGCAAACCTTTTTTGCTCGTCCTCGGTCAATTTAAGTTCCAGAACGCGCTGAACACCATTGCGATTTACGATGCAGGGCACACCAACGTAGACATCTTTTTGACCGTATTCTCCGCGCAGTTTTGCACTGACAGTGAGCACGCTGTTTTCGTTGCCGAAAATTGCACGCGTGATGCGCGTGAGAGCCATGCCGATACCGTAATAGGTGGCACGTTTGGCTTCAATAATTTTGTAAGCAGCGGTACGGACCTCTTCAGTAATTTTCTGCAGATCATCCACGCAGTACTTCCCGTCAGATTCACGACAAATTTCCTCAACCGGTTTGGTGGCAAGCATCGCCTGGCTCCACGGAACAAATTCGGTGTCGCCGTGCTCACCCATCACATAGGCGTGCATATTGCGCGGGTCAACGCCGAAATAGTCGCCCAGCAAATAGCGCAGGCGGGCAGTGTCCAGTGCGGTTCCGGTGCCAAGAACGCGCCGGGGATTAAATCCGGAAAGCGCACAGGTGATGCGTGTCATGACGTCCACCGGGTTTGTCGCAACGAGAAAGATACCGTTGAATCCGCTTTCTGCAACGGGGTCAATAATGCTTTTGAACACAGCAGTGTTGCGCTGCAAAAGGTCAAGGCGTGTTTCGCCCGGCTTTTGTGCCACGCCGGCGCAGATGGTCACAATATCAGCATCACTGCAATCCTTGTAATCGCCCGCCATAATTTTCATATTACTGCCGCTGAAAGCAAGTCCATGGTTCAAGTCCATTGCCTCTCCTTCAGCACGCTTTTTGTCAACGTCAATCAGAACCAGCTCGTCGCACACATTTTGATTCAGCAACGCATAGGCATAGCTCATACCCACCATGCCGCAACCTATTAAGACCACTTTTCTTTTGTCTGTTGTCATTTTTTCAGCACCTTTCGCAGAATCACCCTTCCAAATCCGGGATCAAAGCTGTTATATTTTAGCTTCGCGATTTCAGCCGCAGACTGCACGGTTTCAGTTTTGCCCTTTCGTCTGCAATTATTCGCTGCTTCCATTATATTCCGAGCGTCCACAGGATGCAAGTAAAATTGCGACGCAGCCATATAATGCAGGATAAAGAAATTTGGATTTTACAACGGTGGTGCAGTTGCGTGCCCAAAGACTGTCGTACCGGTTTTAAAAACGGGTGCGGCGGTCTTTTTCGGTGCAAGGAATGCGAAAAAACACGATTTTCTTCAGAGAATTAACAAAAAGCGCAGTTAGTCTTGACAATCCTGCCCGGCAGGGATTAAACTGATACAGATAAACCCGATGCAGAAAAAACGCGGCACACCGGCCGATGACCGCACCGGGACTGAAAGGATGGGTTTTCCCGTGAAAAAAGAAGAAAAAACCATGGACAAAATTGTTGCTCTCTGTAAAAATCGCGGATTTGTTTACGCCGGATCTGAAATTTACGGCGGACTTTCAAATACGTGGGACTACGGACCGCTCGGCGTGGAGCTGAAAAATAACGTCAAGCGTGCATGGTGGCATAAATTTGTGCAGGAAAGTCCATATAATGTGGGACTTGATGCTGCAATTCTGATGAACCCGCAAACATGGGTGACAACCGGTCATGTGGGCAATTTCAGCGATCCGCTCGTGGATTGCCGCGCTTGCCATTCCCGCAACCGCGCCGATAAGCTGATTGAAGCAGCTCCCGGCGGACATGAGGTTGATGTGGAGGGCATGGATTTTGACCAGATGGATGCTTATATTGCGGAGCACAGTGAGGTTGTCTGCCCGATTTGCGGCAAACATGATTTCACGCCGATTCGCAAATTTAATCTGATGTTCAAAACCTCCATCGGCGTTACGGAGGATTCCTCTTCGGTGTGCTATCTGCGCCCGGAAACGGCACAGGGTATTTTTGTTAACTTTGCAAATATTCAACGCACCACCCGTAAAAAACTGCCCTTTGGTGTTTGCCAGGTTGGTAAGGCATTCCGCAATGAAATCACCCCCGGTAACTTCACCTTCCGCACACGTGAATTTGAGCAGATGGAATGCGAATTTTTCTGCAAGCCCGGCACTGACCTTGATTGGTTTGCGTATTGGAAGGACTTTTGTGCCAACTGGCTGTATTCGCTCGGTATCCAGCAGGATCATCTGCGTCTGCGCGATCACGAGCCAGCGGAACTGGCTTTTTACAGCCGCGCAACTACCGATATTGAATTTGCATTTCCATTCACTGATTGGGGCGAGCTTTGGGGCATTGCCGACCGCACCAATTATGACCTTGGCCGTCATCAGGAGGCTTCCGGTAAATCGCTGGAATACTTTGACCCGGAGACGAACGAGCGCTATATTCCGTATGTAATCGAGCCGTCGCTTGGCTGCGACCGCGTGGTTCTTGCATTCCTCTGTGATGCATATGATGAAGAGAACGTCGGCGCAGACGGCAAAGAGGATGTGCGCGTTGTGATGCATCTGCATCCGGCACTCGCTCCGTTTAAGGCAGCGGTTTTGCCGCTTTCCAAAAAGCTTGGCGAAGGTGCACACAAGGTTTACGAGCAGCTTGCAAAGAACTTTATGGTGGATTACGACGATGCAGGTTCCATTGGCAAGCGTTATCGCCGTCAGGATGAAATCGGCACACCGTTCTGCCTGACTTATGACTTTGAGAGCGAGACGGATGGCTGCGTTACCATTCGCGACCGTGACACCATGGCTCAGGAGCGCGTTAAGATTGAAGAACTTACCGCGTATCTTCAGAAGAAGCTGGAATTCTGATCTGTAGCCGCTGGTTGATTCGCTGCCCTGCCGTTTGGTGGGGCAGTTTTACTTTTATACAGTTTTGCAGATAATATGAATCTTAACTGAAATGCAGCATAAAAATCAAGGAAGGCGCTATAATGAATCGGTATTTGCAAAGATTTTGCCTTCTGCTTTACAAGAGATTTATATTATTATAAAAAATGGAGTATTTTTCAGTTTTGTCGTCAGAATTCCCGTTTTACATAGCTTGTAAAATGTGCTATACTGAATAAATAAGCAAAAGCATGAAAATACAATGCAGGTTTTCTTTGCAGGTGATTGTTTTTGCGAAAGGAACGATTCATTATGAAGAAAAATTGGCTTTGCCGCGTGGTGCCGGGAGCAGATCATCCGGAAAACCCGCGTGTGCGTGAGCGCTGCGGTGCGTTTGCAGGTGTGGTTGGCATCTGTTGCAATCTGCTGTTGTTTGCAGCCAAGCTGATTGTTGGCACGGTTGCGAAATCGATCGCAATTACTGCGGATGCATTCAACAACCTTTCCGATGCAGGTTCCTCCGTGGTGACGGTGGTCGGCTTCAAAATGTCGAGCAAGCCGGCAGATAAAGAGCATCCGTTTGGCCACGGGCGTATTGAATATATTTCGGGAGTCGTAATCGCATTTGTTATTCTGATGGTGGGATTTGAGCTGTTCAGCAGTTCCGTTACCAAGATTTTTGAGCCGGAAGAAATGCAAAGCGGTGTAGCAGCCATGATTATTCTGGCATCGTCGATGGCTGTCAAGCTGTTCATGGGGATTTTTTACCGTTCGGTTGGAAAGCAGATTGGCTCAACCTCTTTGATGGCGGCGATGACAGACAGCATTTCCGATGTGGCGGCAACCGGAGGCGTTTTGCTTTCTGTGGTGGTGTTTCAGTTGTTCCATCTGAATGTGGACGGATATATGGGTGCGGTAGTGGCAGTGTTTGTCTTTATTGCGGGTATTAAGACGCTGAAGGATACGCTTGGCCCGTTGCTTGGGCAGGCTCCGGACGCCGATTTGGTGCGAAGCATTCGGGAAAAAGTGATCTCTTATGACGGGATCATCGGAATGCATGACCTTCTCGTGCATAATTACGGTCCCAACCGTTGGCTGGCGTCGCTTCACGCAGAGGTTTCTGCAAGTGAAGATATTATGAAGAGCCATGATTTAATCGATACCATTGAGCGGGATTTGGAACGGGAACTGAATGTGCACACCGTCATTCATATGGATCCGGTAGAAACAAATAACGAACGAGTTGTGGAATTGCACCACATGGTGGAGAAAATTATTGAAGAAATTGATCCGCAGCTTTCTTTTCATGATTTCCGTATTGTGGATGGACCGAGCCATACCAATTTAATTTTTGATTTACTCATGCCATATGGGCTTTATGAAAAGCGCATTGGTTTGGAGGAAGAAATTGAACGCAGAATCCGTGAGACGGATGACCGTTGTTATGCAGTGATGACGGTGGATACCAGCTTTACCGGTGAGGTTTAATCTTTTCAGGATTCGTATAAGGGAAAGGATATCGATTATGAAACAGAGCCAGATGAAAAAGAATCTTCCGGTGCTGCTTGCTGGACTTTTGCTTGCTGCGGCACCCTGGAGTATCCCGCTGGCAACCGGGATTACCGGTCTTTCCGCCGCGCTGGCAGGAGGGTGCTCTGTTCTTGCCATTGCACTTACTGTGATTTTTGTCTGCTTGCGAAACCGCCAAGAGAAAAGACGGCAGAAAGTTTTTTCTCAGCACTGCCGGCATGTTTATGAACCGCTTGCGCAGCACGGAGAAATCAAACCGCTTACAAACGATCCGCAGACACCGGAAGAGTGGTTGGAGGAGATTGACCGAGCCGGAGAAGCGGTTCGCAGCCGAATCTTGGCGGGAGAGCGTGCGGATCGGAGTTTTGTAGTGCAATGGGTTCATAAGCTGCAAAAACTTCGCACCGATATTGAAAAAACAGCACAGCGGCTTCGCTCGGGTGATGAACAAACCGCAGTCTACCTTGGCCGTGAGTGCATGCTTGCGGGAAGTCTTGCGGAGCAGCTACTGCAATATTTTGATTGTGCGGAGGGTAACATTGCCTGTAACCGTAAAATTACCGATTTGTCGTGTGTAGTCAGCGATGCGGTAATACGCAATGCAGCATTGTTCAATACAAAAAAAATAGGGCTGCGTCGTTCCGTTTCACACCTTTACAGCTTTACAGATGCAACCGTACTGGCAGTGGTGCTTGACCAGCTGCTTGATAATGCAGTGCGTTATACGCCGGAAAAAGGTTTGATCGGAATTTCCTGCCGCGATGCGGGAGATACAATCCGGCTTTCGGTAGAGGATGCCGGCTGTGGAATCCCGGCAGAAGAATTGCCTCGCATTTTTGACCGCGGATATGTTGGCAGCAAGGAGCAGCCGGGGAGTCCCGGAATGGGTTTGTTTGCGGTGCGTTCTTATTTGGAACTGCTGGGTCATGGGCTTGAGGTGCGCTCCGCAGAAGGGCGCGGCACACAAGTCGTTATTATCCTGAAAAAAGAAGAAGAAAAGCCCGCGGCACAAACTGCGGACTGATTGTAAAAACGAATATAACAGCATTTCACCCACGCAAATGACCGATGAAGATAGGGGTTATATCAATCGGGAGTCTGTCTGTGTGAAATGCTTTTTTTATATTTGTGCTTGTTCACAAAAAGTTTTCCTGTTTTTGTACGTTTCAGACTATGCGAATGAACAAAAAAGGTGTAAAATAATCATAGTTGTGTACTTTTTGAATCAAGGAAGAAAATCGGCATATTGATATCGGTTTCGCAGTGACTGCGGATTCAGATCAGACTTTGCCGGATAAGGAAAGGATTGTTCCAATATGAAGATGACACCGGCACAGGTGGTTAAAAATGTGTTTAGCGGCGCAGTGGTTGGCGTTGCAAACGTAATCCCAGGCGTAAGCGGCGGCACGATGGCGGTGGTGCTCAATGTTTTTGACCAGATGATGGAGACACTTGGACTGAAAAAATTTAAAAAGAATCTTGGTTTTCTGATTACATTCGGGCTCGGCGCAGTGATTGGAATTGCAGCATTCAGCAGTGCAATTAAATGGCTGCTTCAATATTACCCGATTGCGACAAACTTTGCATTTATCGGGCTAATTCTCGGCAGCATCCCGATGATTTACAAAAGGGCGGCACGCGGTGAAAAAAAGATAACAGCCGGAAAGCTCATTGCCTTCTTGATTGGGCTTGCCATCATGTTGGTGCTGGCATTTGTAAATGAAAGCTCATTTTCAAGTGCAGCTGAAATTTCCCTTACGATTGGGTTGGCGATTCGTCTGTTTGTGGTTGGCATACTTGCCAGTGTGGCAATGATTCTGCCCGGCATCAGCGGTTCTTTGATTATGGTCATTTTTGGAACATACAATACGGTGATCGGCTCGGTGGGGGATGTGATGACAGGATTGATTGCCTGTATTGAGGGAACCGGAACCTTTGGGGCAGTGATGCAGAGTATATTCGTTTTGCTGCCTGCTGTGGCGGGAATTTTGCTCGGCCTTGTGTTTGGTTCGCGTCTGATCGATTTTGTAATCAAGAAATTTCCGCAGATTGCGTATTCTGCAATCCTGGGACTGATTGTGGGGTCCTTTGCAGCGCTGATTCCAGGTTCATTTATCTTTAATATGGAAGGAATCATTGCAATTGTATTGCTGATCGCCGGAACTGCGACTGCATATCTTTTTTCTCGCACAGCAAACGATTGATTGAATGATCTGAGAAAGGAACCGGTTGCGAATGGCAGCGAATAAATATAAAAAACTACTCTCGAATACGATTACGTTCGGCATTGGTACATTCAGCTCAAAACTGCTGACCTTTTTGCTGGTGCCGCTTTATACGCGGATTCTTACGACCGCAGAGTTTAATGCCAGTGATCTGGTTCAGCAAACAGGCAATTTGCTGATGCCGTTGGTTTCAGTTGGCATGGCAAGTGCGCTGATTCGATTTGGGTTGGACAAAAGCTATGACAAGACCTCGGTGTTTTCCACTGCGCTGTTGACAACAGGAGGCGGCTTTTTGCTGTTTTTACTGTTATCACCGTTGATTTTGTTTGTGCCGGACATCTCGGACTATCTTATTTTGTTGGTACTGTTTGTGATTATGTCGGCGCTGCGGTCTCTTTGCTCGCAGTTTGTGCGTGCAATTGGCTATGTCAAGCTATTTTCGTATGACGGCGTACAAAGCACGCTGCTGACGATTGTATTTAATGTGCTATTCCTGGTTGTATTTAAAATGGGAGTCACGGGCTATATTCTTGCTACGGTGGTTTCCGATTTTATTTCCGCAATTTTTCTGTTTGTGATGGGCGATCTGCACCGGTATGTCCGCTTTTCCAAAATGGATCGCAGCGTGATTCGGACGATGGTTCGTTTCTCCGTTCCGCTGATTCCGACAGCGTTGTTTTGGTGGATTATCAATGTTTCCGACCGGTATGCGGTTACATGGATGATCAGCAAGGCAGATGCCGGTATCTATGCAGCGGCGTATAAGGTGCCGACAATTGTGTCGCTGGTGTCTACCGTGTTTACGGAAGCATGGCAAATGTCTGCTGTGATGGAAAAGGATTCAGCAAACCGCGATCAATTTTTTACCAAGGTTTTTTCTGCGCTCTCTTCTTTGCTTTTTATTACAGCAAGTATGCTGATTGTTTGCAGTAAGTTGATTACCAAAATTCTGGTTGGATCGGCATTTTACGATTCGTGGAAGTATATTCCGATTCTTGTTGTTGCAACTGCATTTTCCTGTTTTGCAAACTTTCTCAACAGCGTGTATATGGTGGAACGAAAGAGCATCCTTTCCCTGCTGACGGTGATGTCGGGTGCAGTAATCAATGTGGTGCTCAACGTTTTGCTGATTCCGTCAATGGGTGTTAACGGCGCTGCGTTTGCCACCTTTATCAGTTATCTGGTGGTATTTATTATGCGGGCGGTTACGTCACGGAAATATGTCAAAATCGGGTTCCAACCGGTGAAGATTGCGCTTAATCTGGTTCTTTCGGGAATACAGTGTTATATTATGATCGCAGAAATTCATTTGTGGCAGCTTTGGGTGCCGCTGATCTTCATTATAATGTTTGCAATCAATTTAAAACCAATTCTTTCTGCAGCCAGAACCGTTCTGCGCCGCAGGTCTGCATAAAAAATGTGATATCAATCAGCAAATGGAAATTCAGGATCGGATGATGTCCGGCAGAAAATCGCAATTTCGTGAAAGGGATGAATCAATGATGATACGCGGTGACGGTGAAATTCGTTCCCGGGAAAATGCAATGCGTCTGGGACGGATTGTATGGCTGACCGCGGTATTGATAGGATTTATTATCTTGCTTCGTGTTTCGGCACTGACAGAGGGCACGTGGGCGTTAGGAGCGCTGTTGTTTGGGGCAGTCGCAATGGGCGTACTTTGGAATGATTTATATCGTAATGATCTATACCGTTCGTTTTTTGCACAGCGCAATAGTGCAAAGGTGCTCGCCTGGGTGTTTATTTTACTGTTTGCAGCAGGTGCGCTTGCGCTTTGTGCCATTGCATCGGCAGGAGAACTCCGGCTGGTGCTGTTTGTTTTGCTGATTGCGGCGCAGTTGTTCAGCGTACCCATGCTGGAGCGCGTTGAGAATCTTTCAGGCAAGGTGCGCACGGTGTTGCTGGTGGTGATGCATTTTGTGTTAGATGCAGTCATGCTGATGGCAACCAGCAGTATATCCAGCCGTGCGGAGGCGAGAGGCTGCTTTGCGGCATATGTAATCAGTGGTGCCGCGTTGATTGGCTGCCGTAATCTGCCGGAAGATAAGGGGCATACGTTGGCAGCAGAAGAAAAGCTGCCGGCTTCATTTGGACTTTGGCTGCAGACGGTTGGGGCAGATGTGATGACGGCAGTTTTTTGCGGGATTGCTTTTACGTCGCAGGTTTCACTGCGCGTAGGAACGCCGGCGGCAGTTCTGCTGTTGCTTTTAGGTGTTATGGTTGGCGTGATTGCTGCAGTATCCATGTGGGGGAGCAAAACAGAATATGCAGTATTGCAGCGCAGAGGGATCGGCTGTTGGCTGCTGGCGATGCTGATGGGTGTGCTGCAGTCTGCTGCACCGCTTTTAGCTTTTTTTGTTCTGCCTCTTTTTGGATTGGGATGTGCGTTTATAGTGTGCGGGTTGTCTGCAATGAGAGAACCGTTTGAATTGCTTCTTTCCCGCCACATAGAAGAATCAGAAGAGAACCGGGTAGAAGTTTATCTCGGCGTCGCAATCAAAAGTGCATTGCTGCCGGCAGGATTGATGATGCTTGGCGCACTTGCTGTTGCAGTGTGTTTTCTCCCGCATAACAACCGGATTGTTACCCCCACGCTGACATTGTTCTCGTTTGCCATTGGGACGGTGTTTTTGGTGCGCAGTTGGCTATTGACCACACGTCAGCCGATGGATAGGGACAGTAGTGCAAAAATTCATCGTTATGCAGATTTGTCTTCGCCGGAAAAAAATCCACGGTTGGGCGCGCGTTTAAACGAAACGCTGGTGGAGCCTTATACCCGCAGTGCAGGATTCTGGCTTGTAAAATCTGCATTCCGACCGTTTTTTCCGTCCAAGTTTGTGGGCAGCGAGAACATTGATTCTGCGGCAGATACGCCGATGGTTTTTGTCTGCAATCATCTGGAAATTTACGGCCCGATTATTACGCAGCTCCATGTCCCATATCCGGTGCGCAGCTGGATTATTAACAATATGGTTGATTTAGAGTTGACGGAACAGAATCTTTCCGGTGCAATCGATAAGATTTTTCGCATCTTCTCTCTTCGATTCCGGCGGTGGCTGTGTCACGCGTTAGCAAAGCCTGTTTGCTGGGCGATGAATAATATCGATCATGTCACGGTTTACCGAGGAAATTCGCGTGATGTGATTCGTACCATCCGTGAAACGGTTGATGCGGTTCAGTGTGGGGACAATATTTTGCTTTTTCCCGAAAACACTTCTGCAGAAGGGGAAAATGGGGCTTATAAAATCGGTGAGGTTTCCGCTTTTTTCTCCGGATTTTCTAATATTGCTTCCTCTGTATATGAAAAGACGGGACAGTGTATTACATTTTATCCCTTGTTTGCAGACAAAAAGAAGAAGAAAATTTATGCGGAAAAGGGCATTACCTTTGACCCTTCGCATTCAAAACCGGAAGAAAAAAAACGGATTGTAACGTATTTGCATGATACCATGTGCAAGATGGCTGAAAATGCAGGTCGAAACTAATCATTTAAAAAGCATGACGTTGTGTGAAAGGACGGAATGATTAAAATGAAGGTCGTCAGAGAAAAAAAGTTTGCCAAACGGCGAAATGACTCGATTTTTGCGCAACATCGAGTTTCTTTGATTGTTTCTGCGGCTGCGCTGCTTGTAATCATCTTCCTTACCATCGCATCCCGCTGCTGGAACGGATTTTCTGAATGGTATGCGATCACAATTTATCCGTTTTTGGTGCGCACGGTGGGGTGGTTCTTTGGTCTGTTCCCCTTTTCTGTTTTGGAGTTTGGGATTGCACTGGTTGTTCTGTTGATGCTTGTCCTGCTGGTTCGCCTGATCGTCCGGATAGTGCGGGGACGCGGTTTCCGCGCAAGAATTCTGTTTGGAGCGGCTTCTCGTCTGATTGCCTTTGTGTTGTGTATTGGTACTGTTTTCATGGCAAATTGCGGCGTCAATTATTATCGAACGGAATTTTTTGCTTTCAGCGGTCTTACTGTCCAAAAATCAGATACCCAACGACTGACAAAGCTTTGTTCCATTCTGGTGCAGCATCTTAATGAGCTTGCTCCGCAGATCGAGAAGAATGCAGACGGACAGAGCACTGCGGATCAAAACCTGGGTTCCAATGCAGTGGCTGCAATGAATCATCTTGCCGAAGAATATGCGGTGTTGCAGGGATATTACCCAAAACCAAAGCCGGTTGCGGCTTCCATTGCCATGTCCTATATGAATATCACAGGAGTGTATTCGCCATTCACAATTGAAGCAAACTATAATCAAGATCCGCCGGCCTATACGATCCCGGTTACCGTTTGCCACGAGCTTTCTCATCTGCGCGGTTTTATGCGCGAGGATGAAGCAAATTTTGTGGGGTATCTTGCGTGTATTAAATTCGAAAATACAACTTTCGCATACAGCGGTGAAATGTTGGCATATCTTTATGCCACGAATGCGCTTTTGTCCGCAGGACAGCAGGAGGCATATCAGCAGATAGCAGCGCAGTTACCGGAGGTGTGCAAAAAGGACATTCAGGCGAATGATACATATTGGAAACAGTTTGAAACACCCGTTGCAGAGATCAGCAGTCAAGTCAATCATTCCTATCTGCAGGCAAACGGCCAGACGGATGGGGTAAAGAGCTACGGACGCTTTGTGGATTTGCTGCTTGCATATTACGTTCCGACAGAATCAATTTAAATATTACAAATTGTATTAAAAGCGGCGTCATCCCAACATGATAGGGATGACGCCGCTTGTTTGATTTTATTTTTGTGCAGGGAAATGACCTTCCTGAAGGGTACGTTGCTCCAGATCATGCAGATCATAAGGTGTCTGCTGATAAACATAGTAGTTAAGCCAATTGGAAAAAAGAATAGTGGCAGTACTGCGCCAAATCAGCTCGGGCGAAAGCGCCGGATTGTTTTCGGGAAAATAATGATACGGAATTTTGGGATCCAGACCTTTGTTCACGTCGCGATAATACTCATTTGCCAGTGTCGTGCGGTCATATTCCGGATGGCCGGAGAGGAAAAAACGCCGTCCGCTTTTGCTTGCAATCACGCTGACACCGGCAAGATGTGAATTCGCAAGCAGCACAAGGCTTTCTTCCCGGTCAATGTCCTCACGCAAAACAGTGGTATAGCGGGAATGAGGCATAAAGAACACATCATCTAGTCCGCGCATCAGAGGATGGTAGACGTTTGCCGTATGATGTGGAAACACACCGACTAATTTTTCTGGCAAGAGATGTTTTTGAATACCATAAAAATAATGCAGCGCAGCCTGCGCACCCCAACAAATGAAAAAGGAGGAATAAACATTGGTGCGCGACCATTCAAAAATATCACAGAGCTCCTGCCAATAATCAACGTCCTCAAATTCCATCAGTTCTACAGGCGCGCCGGTCACAATCATACCATCAAATTTTTGATCACGTACCTGATCTAATGTATAGTAGAAAGATGTGAGGTGAGCAGAGGAGATGTTTTTAGCAACATGTGTTGCAGTTTGAAGCAGTTGTACCTCTACCTGCAGGGGAGTATTGCCCAGAATCCTTAAAAACTGCGTTTCCGTTTCCACCTTAGTAGGCATCAGATTCAATAAAAGAATACGCAAAGGCCGAATATCCTGTGCAACTGCACGCTCTTCGGACATAATAAAGATATTCTCTGCTTCCAGAATTGCCTGCGCTGGCAACTTATCAGGGATTTTGATCGGCATATGTAACCGTTCCTTTCTGCAGACGCACAGCAACCAAGTAAATTCACGGCTGTGCGGTCACTGTGCATATCATTGAGCAAAACAACTACACAGTGAGGAGTATTTCAATCTAGGGAAACTCTGATTAATTATAGCGACCGCAGCTATCAGAATATGGTATAATGGAGAAAAACGTAACGGCGGAGTGGAATATGAAACAGAAAACATTTACAGACATGGAATATAGTTTGCGGAAGAAGAAAACGAAACGCGAAGAATATCTGG
>CAKXIK010000056.1 GCA_934875675.1 uncultured bacterium | reverse complement strand
GTCCTCTGCCGTCTGCCAGTCCGTCTACACCTTTTTCTTCGTACTTTCGCACCCACAAATAGATTTGTTGGTACGATACACCGTATGTCTGTATTGTTAGCGGATAGTCCTTCCCGTGTTCAATACAGAATGCTACAATTTCCGCTCGTGCCTGTTGTGTTGTTTTTCTTCCCTTGGTCATATAGATCTCCGTTCCGGAGCCGTGCGACTCCTTCCTTTCTTTATGACCATTATACCATTTCACCCAGTTCTTGAGTTGCGTTGAACTTAATAATCCATACTTTTTTCTTAATGTTTCATAACTTCCGCCGCCGGATAAATAATCCTGTACCGCTTGTAATTTTATTTCCTTGCTGTAATGTTTGTTCCTTCTCCTTGACATAAAATAACCCCCTTAGTGTAGTCTTGAAATCTTTTTGTTATTTCAAGTGTCTACTCTATGGGGATTATATCATAATAATGGCAGTCAAAGGCTTTTTTGTGCATATCAAAGATGCAGGATTAGAATTAGTCGCGCTGTAAAAGATGCTCTGCAATGCGCTGCAGTTCTTCTTTTCCGGAAATTTGAACATTACTTTGAATAAGATCTTCCTGAATCATGGGAGGGAGTGAGTTAAAGTATTTGCGCGTTTCTTCATTAAATTGTTTCGGATCCATAAATTGAGCCTTCCTTTCTCAGTGCAGGATATGTGCACAGATAGAAAATGAAATTTGGGTAGAATAAAACTAATTTCGAATTAGAAACGATATAAAAATCAAGAAAAAGGGCTTGAACATATACGGTTTTTTGCGAAAAGTTTTATCTATCGTTTCAAAAGAAATTAATATTAGGATAGCCGATTGTCTCAAAACTATTCGTGTGGTTGCTATTCGATTGAAAATGAGCGATAATATAATAAAATATTTTGTAGCAAGGAATGGATCAATCTGATCATTCGGCGAAGGGAGCCGTTTTTATGCAAGCAATTATTTGTTCTGTAAATTCAAAATATGTCCATTCTTCTCCGGCACCGTGGTGTTTAAAAGCGGGAGTAGCCGAATTTTCTGTTGGTCAGCATACGGTAGACATTGTGGAGGGAACTATCAACGAACCGGTGGGGGTGCTGCTCAACAGACTGCAGAAAAATCCCGCTGCTGCCTATGGCTTTTGCTGCTATATCTGGAATATAACCGTTGTGCAGGAGTTGGTGCGCGGGCTTCGTGCCCTGCAGCCGGATAGTGTGATCGTGCTGGGAGGACCGGAAGTCTCTTTTTGCGCACAGAAAACACTGAACACCTTGCCGGAGGCAGATTTTGTGATTGCCGGGGAAGGAGAAAAACCGTTTGCACTTTTACTGGATGCACTGCAGAATGGTGAAGCTTTGGATGAAGTGCCGGGGTTGTGCCGTAGAATGAACGGAAACATCTGCTTTGCCGGGATTTATCGTCCCGCCGGATTGCCGCCCATACCGGACACGGCAGAATATGCTGCACATCTGAACGGAAGGATTGCCTATCTGGAAACGTCACGCGGATGCCCGTTTTCGTGTGCATTTTGTCTTTCCGGTCGGTGCGACCCCGTTCGTTTTTTTCCGATCGATTATGCAAAAAAAGAGTTGCTCCGCATGGCGAATTCGGGCGCACAGACAGTCAAACTTATCGATCGCACGTTTAATTGCAATGCAGTACGTACCAAAGAGCTGCTGCAATTTTTAATTGAACAACGGGGAACAGGGTTTCCCAAAACGGTTTGCTTTCACTTTGAAGTGGGCGCCGATCTGTTTGATGAGGAGACCTTGTGTCTGCTGGAGAATGCACCGGTTGGCTTGTTTCAGGTGGAAGCAGGGCTGCAAAGCTTTTGTCCGGAAACCCTGCAGGCGGTCAGCCGACACACCGACCTTTCCCGTTTAAAGGCCAATCTGACCCGTTTGATTGGCTGCCGCAGGCTGCATGTCCACATTGACTTGATCGCGGGGCTGCCTTTTGAGGGGTTTGAGCGCTTTGGGCAAAGTTTTGACGAAGCATTTGCACTGCACGCAGATCAATTGCAGCTTGGTTTTTTAAAGCTGATTTATGGCTCACGTTTGCGGGAACAAGCGCAGGAATTTGATTTTGTCTGGAATGAGCAACCGCCCTACGAAATTACGCAAACAAGATGGCTCACTCCGTCCGAGCTTCAGCGCCTGCATTGCGCGGAGGATGCGTTGGAACGACTTTCCAACAGCGGACGTTTTGTGTTCACGGTTTGCTATCTGCTCAAGGCAACACGGCTGCGGCCATTTGAACTGTTCTGCCAATTTGGTTCTGCGGTGTTTCCGCTTCCGCAGGGCATCTCGCTGGACGCATATACAGAGCTGCTGTGGGATTGGTCGCTTGTTCAGCCCGGCGTGGAACCGGAAAAGCTGCGCGATGTTCTGGTGTGCGACAGGCTTGCGTCGGTTGCCGGGGGAAAACTGCCTGCACTGCTCAAAAGACCGGATAAGCGGCTTGCCCGATTGACAGAAGGTGCAAAGAAAGAGCTGGGACTGCCGCCGGGACGTTATGGTTCGGCAATTCTTTCCGGATATGGCGAACGCTTGGTGCTTGTGAATGAGGCACGTCAAGATTCCGTTGGTCATCGATTTCGTCTAATGTGGAAAAATATTTCCGAAAACAACATAATTAATTAACATCTTCTTGACGATTATAGCATATTGTACTATAATATGAGTATATTGAACGTTTGGAAAATCGTTCATATCATTCCGTTACAGGCAAGGTCGGTTAATTCGCCCGGCGGGAAGAAAGGGATGGTTGCAGTGAAAAAAATGATTATAACCGTAAGCCGACAGTATGGAAGCGGAGGCAGAGTGATTGCAAAGGCGCTTGCAGAACGGCTCGGAATTGCCTATTACGACAAAGAACTGATTGTGCTTGCAGCCAAGGAAAGCGGCTTTGCCGAAGAGATCTTTGAAGAGTCGGAGGATAAAACACCAAACAGCTTACTCTATTCGCTCGTGATGGGAACGTATGGAATGGGCGGGCAGGGAATTGGTGTGCCGGATATGCCGATCGGCGATAAAGTATTTTTAATTCAATCAAATCTGATCCGGTCGCTTGCTGCCAAGGAGTCTGCAGTGTTTGTTGGCCGCTGTGCAGATTATGTGCTGGAGGGCAGAGAAGATACCACGAATTTCTTCATTTACGCGCCGCTGGAAAATCGGGTGCGGCGCGCGGTTTCGGAGTATCATCTGGCACCGGAAAAATCAGAGTCGGCTGTTTTGCGCATTGATAAACGCAGGGCAAATTATTACAATTACTACGCAAACCGCAAGTGGGGCAAGATTGATAATTACGATCTTGCGGTTGATAGCAGCAAGCTTTCCGTGGATGATACGGTTGAACTTTTGCAAAAATATGTGGAGATGAAGTATAAAGACGAATGATGAATCGCACCGCTATGCAGCCCGAGTCAGTCGAACATCCGCTTGCTCCTGTGTGGAACGAGGCGAGCCGTGTGTTGATTCTTGGCACAATGCCCTCGCCAAAATCGAGGGAGCAGGGATTTTATTATGCACATCCGCAAAATCGTTTCTGGAAGGTATTGGCTTCCTTGTTCGAACAGCCGCTGCCCAACGGAACCGAGGAGCGCAGGCGTTTTGCCCTGCAACACCAAATTGCGCTTTGGGATGTTTTGGCATCTTGTGAGATTTCCGGTGCAGCAGATCAATCTATCCGCAATCCCGTGCCAAACCCCATTGAAAATCTGCTCGGGAACTCCAATTTGCGTGCAGTGTTCACAACCGGTGCAACCGCATTCCGTCTTTACCAAAAGCTGTGTCTGCCCAGAACAGGCATATCTGCGATTGCCTTGCCATCCACCAGTCCCGCGAACTGCCGCGTCAATCTGGAACAATTATGCGAGGCATATCAGGTGATTCTGCCATATTTACAGGATGAACCCCACTGAAAACGATCAATAAAAATCCGCGGATCTCCTGAACAAAAGGAGCCGCGGATTTTTCAGTTTTTCAGCTCATCCAATGATGCCATCGCAGTTCCGCCGATCATAATTACCGTACCAATCCAAAAGGCCAGGCTGGGTGACTGTCGGAAAACAACCAATGATATTGCCGTGCCGATAAAGGGTGCAATGGCATAAAAGGTACTTGTTTTTGCAGCACCCAATGTCCGTTGGGCACGAATGTAAAAGAAAATACTCAGTCCATAGGCAACAAAGCCAAGCAGCAGTGCGCCGAGCAAATACTTTGCGGCAGGAAGGGATTCGCCAACTGCAAAAGCAATTCCAAGAGAACCAAGTCCGGAACCAATCCCTTTGATCACGACAATTCGCAATGGATCTTTGGCGGAGAGCTTGCGGGTACAGTTGTTTTCAAATCCCCAACAGATGCATGCCAGCAAAACCAGCAAAGAGCCGGGAGAGAACGAAAGACTTGTGCTTCCTTCAAAGGAGAGAATTGCACAGGCTGCCGTAACCAGAATAATTGCAGTCCACAGCCGTGCCGAAATTTTTTCGTGGAAAATGCAAAGTGCAATCACGCTGGTTGCCACGATTTCAAAATTATTAAGCAGCGAAGCATTGGCGGCAGTAGTATCGGATAAACCAATCATCAGTAGAATGGGTGCGGCAATATCCAGCAGAATCATCCCCACAATATAGGGAAGATCACTTTTTGAGAGAGGCTCTTCCGCAGAGTGTTTTCCTGCAAAACGCTGTACCAATCCTACACAAAACATGCCGATTCCTGCACCCAGATATAAAAAAGCTGCCAGCATGGCAGCAGAGATGTGTGTCAGCAGCAATTTGGAAATCGGTGCATTCAGGGCATACAGTGCGGCAGCAAGAACCGCACACATGATACCTGCAAAATTTTTTGGTTTCAATGCAACAGACCTCATTTATCATAAAATTTTAGGCAGACTCCAACGGTAATGTGCGGCAAGCAGGCGAATAATGACAACGATTAAAACAGAGAAAAGAACGGGCAGTCCGCCATTCCAACCAACATAATAGCAGAGATAGTAAAAGATTCCGCCCGCAACCGAAGCTACCGCATAAATATGTTTGCGCAGCACTGCGGGTGTTTCGCGACTCATCACATCACGCAAAATTCCGCCGCCCACGCCGGTAAGCACTCCCAGAAAAACAGAAAGAAATGCATTTTGCCCAAAGCCTTTTTCAATTGATGCCTGGATGCCGATGATGGTGAAAATGCCAAGCCCAACTGCATCAAAAAGATTCATGACACGCTCAACTGATTCACGTTTGCTGCGAAACCGTTCCTGCATCAATGCCTCAACAATGAAGACGAGAATGCTGGTTAACGCTGCCGCAGTGACATAGGCGTAGTTGCTGAACATGCGGGGAGGCAGAATCCCCAGCAGCACGTCACGAATGGTGCCTCCGCCTAAAGCAGTGGTAACGCCGAGTACGATGACTCCAAGCAGGTCAAGCTGACGGTCGATGGCGAGCATTGCACCGGATGCTGCAAAGGCCAGTGTACCGATTAATTCCGCTGCACCAAAAAAGAAGGTTTCACTCAAGACCATAGGGATTGTATTCCCTTCCTTTCTGTCAGAATCAAGATTTAATAGAGATCAGATTCAGCAAGCATACCTACCGTTATTTTATTGTTCCGGTTGGCATAAACGCATTGCACAAGTCCCACACCAAAATAAAGACAAGCCGCAGAAGAACCGCCCGCGCTAAAGAACGGCAGCGTAATGCCCACCACCGGAAGCACATAAAGACACATACCGATGTTTTCCACCGCCTGCAATGCGATCATGCCAAAAAATCCATAGCAAATATATTTGCCCAACGGATCACGGGCACGCGCCGCAACATAAAGCGTCAACGCAAGGATGGAGGCAAGCAGCACCATAATCGCGATGCAGCCGATAAAGCCGAATTCTTCTCCTGCAACGGTATAAATAAAGTCATTGTGATCCTCCGGAACAATGCCTGCGGTTGCACGTGGCCCCTGCAAAAAGCCGCGACCGGAAAACATGCCTGAACCGATGGAGATTTCGCCCTGTCCCTGTTGGTAACCGTAACCCTGCGGATCTGCACTGTGATCCAACAAAATTTTGAACCTTGTTTTTTGGTCGTTGTTCAGCACATATTTCCAGGCAAGAGGTGCCGCAACGGCAACGGCACCAAAAAATGCGGCAAAATAACGCAATTGAATCCCGGCACCAAAACACATAGCAAGGAAAATAAACAGAAACACCAGAACCGCACCGTCATCACCCTGCAAATGAATCACGCCCATCGGAATTGCCGCATGGCAAAACAGAAGCATAATTTGCCAGAAAGATTTGAGCTTGTCTTTTTCCCGCAAAACATCCAGATGCTTGGCAAGTGTTACGATAAAGCCGATTTTGACCAGTTCGCTTGGCTGAAAGGAAATGCCTCCAACGCGAATCCATGCCTTATCGTCGGTTCCGGCGACGGTGATGCCGAAAACAGAAGTGATAACCATCAGCCCGATACAAAGCGCGGCAATCAGAGGCCAGAGCTTTGCAATGGATTTATAATCCACCAGTGAAATAATAATCGCACCCACGTAGCCGATTGCAATAGCGATGACTTGTGTTTTAAACTGGCTGGTTCCGTTTGTGCGGGTTGAACTGTAAACCAGTGCGGCACCATAGCAGGATGTAATGATGCACACAATCCAAAGCGGCAGGTTGGTTCGCTTGAAATACCCGCCGATGTTTTTAAGAACCTTTGTCAAATCGAAACGCTCCTTTATTTCATGCCCCAGCAGGCGCTTGTTGTCACAATCTTGGTGTAATATTTGTATTATATTATTTTTTCATCCTCAGTTCAAGTAAAAACCTTTGAAGATTTGAAATCTTATGGTATACTATAAAAAAATAGCTCTGATCCGAGGCAATGCTTCCGGATAAGTTTTCATCTTTGCGGCTCGTTTTGCTGCCTCAAAAGGAAGTATTGTTTAGGATCATGCCTTGCCGAAAAAGCTGAAAAAAGTGCTTTGGCAGTTAGCGAAGGGCTGCAGGCGGGCCGGAGCAGAAAAATGAAAGAGGGAGACTATGCTCAGCGATATCGAAATTGCGCAACAAACCCCCATGCGTCCAATCCGTGAGATTGCGGACGAACTTGAAATCCGCGAGGAAGAGTGGATTCCGTTTGGCAGATTCAAGGCAAAATTGGATGATTCATTGATGCGGCGACTCCAGAATAAACCGAATGGCAAGCTCATTCTTGTAACGGCAATTAATCCGACACCTGCAGGAGAAGGTAAAACAACAACGACGGCCGGTTTGGGAGAGGCAATGGCAAAAATCGGCAAGAAAGCCGTTGTGGCATTGCGGGAGCCTTCTTTGGGTCCGGTGTTTGGTGTCAAGGGCGGTGCAGCAGGCGGCGGATATGCACAGGTGGTTCCAATGGAGGAACTGAATCTGCATTTTACCGGTGATATGCACGCAATTACCGCAGCAAATAACTTGCTTTGTGCAATGCTGGACAACCACCTGCAGCAAGGCAACACACTCCAGATTGACCCCCGCCGAATTCTGATTAAGCGCTGCATGGATATGAACGACCGTGCGCTGCGCAATGTGAT
Organism: uncultured bacterium; assembly: GCA_934875675.1. Lineage (GTDB taxonomy): Bacteria > Bacillota > Clostridia > Oscillospirales > Acutalibacteraceae > CAKXIK01. Next base: position 9,163 of record CAKXIK010000056.1, on the reverse strand, counting down.
TGTCGGCTTGGGAGGAAAAATCAACGGAGTACCGCGTGAAGATGGATTTATCATTACCGTTGCCAGCGAAGTGATGGCAATTCTTTGCCTTGCAGATGATCTTGGCGATTTGCAAAAGCGTCTCGGAAGAATTCTGGTGGCATACACCTACGACGGAAAACCGGTTTATTGTGCAGATCTCAAAGCGGATGGTGCCATGACTGCACTGCTCAAGGAAGCCATTCTGCCAAACCTGATTCAGACGTTGGAAGGAACGCCGGTACTGATGCACGGCGGACCGTTTGCTAATATTGCACATGGCTGCAATTCTGTGCGCGCAACAAAGCTTGCTCTCAAGCTCGGGGACTACTGCATTACGGAGGCGGGTTTCGGCTCTGACCTTGGCGCGGAAAAATTTTTCGATATTAAATGCCGTTTGGCTGGGCTTGCACCAAGTGCGGTTGTGTTAGTAGCGACGGTTCGTGCACTCAAATACAATGGCGGCGTTCCAAAAGCAGAGCTTGGGGCAGAAAATCTCGCAGCATTGGAAAAAGGTATTGTAAATCTGGGTGCGCATATTGAAAATATGCATAAATACGGCGTGCCGGTTGTGGTTGCAATCAACCGTTTTGGCGATGATACGCAGGCAGAGCTGGAGTATGTGGAAAATTATTGCCGCAGTCTCGGCGCGGATTTTGCGCTTTCGGAGGTGTTTGCCAAAGGCGGAGAGGGCGGACGTGAGCTTGCCGAAAAGGTGTGCGCTGCGGCAGAACAAGAATCACATTTTCAGCCCATTTACCCCGATAGTATGCCCCTGCGCGAAAAGATTGAAACCATCGCGCGGGAGATTTACGGTGCAGACGGCGTAACCCTCACGCCTGCCGCACAAAAGAGCTTGAAGGAAATTGAAGCACTCGGTGCAGGCAATCTTCCGGTGTGCATTGCAAAAACACAATATTCCCTTTCGGATAATCCCGCGTTGCTGGGTCGCCCAAGTGGTTTTATGATTACGGTGCGCGATCTGCGGCTTTCCAATGGAGCTGGCTTTGTGGTTGCATATGCCGGCGATATTATGACGATGCCCGGTTTACCAAAGGTTCCGGCAGCAGAACGCATTGGCATCGGAGAAGAACAGAAAATTACCGGTCTGTTTTAACTGTTTCAGGGTCGGCGTTTGCTGACCCTGTTCTTTTGCAAAAAAGAGTGCACGACAGCTGGCGTGAAAGGACGGAGCAAAACGAGTGGAAGAATATGTTACACATTCCCCGGAGGAAACAGAACAGCTTGGCGAACAGCTGGCAAAAAGACTCAAGGGCGATGAGGTGCTGGCGTTTTCCGGCGGACTTGGCATGGGAAAAACGGCAATGGTTCGGGGAATTGCACGCGGGCTTGGTGTGTGTGATGACGTTTCCAGCCCAACCTTTGCGCTGGTGAATCAATATGAGGGCGGGCGCGTTCCTCTGTATCATTTTGATATGTACCGGGTGGAAAACTGGGACGATTTATATTCCACCGGCTTTTTCGACTATCTTGGCACCGGTATTCTTGCGGTGGAATGGAGCGAAAATATTGACGGAGCTTTGGAAGATCCGGTAAGAATTGATATTTCGCGCGGAGAAAACGAGAATGACCGTGTGTTTCGCATTACAATGCCGGAGTCCCGGCAGGAAAGGTCTTGATTGCAGTATGAAAATTCTTGCGGTGGAATCTTCGGCTTCGGCAGCATCCGCAGCAGTATGGGAAGACGGCAAATTGCTTTGCGAATCATTCACCAATATCGGGCTGACCCACAGCCAGACACTGCTTCCGTTGGTGAAACAAATTTTGGATTGTGCTCAGATCCCGTTTTCGGAGATTGGCTGCTACGCAGTTGCAGTGGGACCCGGTTCGTTTACCGGTGTACGGATCGGGGTTTCGCTTGTCAAGGGGCTGGCGTTTTCTTCAGGAACACCGTGTGTGCCGGTTTCCACGCTGGAAGCCATGGCACGGCTGTTTACAGGACAGCGTTTACATGTTTGCTGCGTCATGGATGCCCGCTGCAACCAAGTATATAATGCGCTGTTTTCTGTGGATGGAGAAGCAGTCTTGCGGCTTTGCAGCGATCGCGCCATTTCGATTCCGGATTTGAAAGAAGAACTTTCCTTAAATGAAAACAACTGGGTTTTAGTGGGCGATGGCGCAATGCTCTGCTGGGAAAGTTTTGGAAAAACCGAAGAAAAATTTGCGCTTGCACCGCCACATCTTCGTTTTCAGCGTGCAAGCGGTGTTGCACTTAGCGCTCAAGAGGTGTATAATCAACAATGGACCGTGTCGGCAGATCAGTTGGCTCCGGTGTATTTGCGTTTGCCGCAGGCGGAGCGGGAGTTAAAAAAGAGACAGGCGGAGCAAAAGTAAATCATCCGGTGTGCCGTCCCGGAAAACGGAAACAGGAAAGGATGTTCACAAGGAATGATAGCAATCGGTGCAGACCACGGAGGATATCTCCTGAAGGAAGAAATTAAAAAATATCTGGAAGAGCGCAAAATCGAATATCAGGATTTTGGCACTTTTAGTGAGGATTCGGTGGATTATCCTGTTATTGCATCCAAAGTGGGACGTGCAGTAGCGGGTGGCAAGTATGAGCGTGGATTGCTGTTTTGCGGCACAGGGATGGGCATTTCGATTGCTGCAAACAAAGTGAAAGGCATCCGTGCGGCGGTTTGTTCCGATGCATTCTCTGCAGAATTTTGCCGCCGGCATAATGATGCCAATATTTTCTGCCTGGGCGGGCGTGTGGTTTCGCCGGAAAAGGCCCGTGAATTAGTTGGGATCTATCTGGATACTCCGTTTGAAGGAGAACGTCACAGCCGCCGTGTTAGCATGATTGCCGACATTGAAGAGGGCAAGCTTTGAGCAGAACTTATTTTGGCGGCGCCAAATAGAATGGATAAATTAAAATGAAAAGGATGGTAATCACCATGGAAAACGGACAGGTAACGCTGGTTAAGCATGCATTGGTTCAGCACAAGCTTTCGCTGATGCGCGAAAAGGACACAGGTACGCGCGATTTTAGAACGCTTGTGACAGAAATTGCAACTTTTCTCTGTTATGAAGCCATGCGCGATCTTCCGGTTGAGGAAGTTGAAATCGAAACGCCGATCTGCAAGATGATGGCGCCAATGATCGCTGGCAAAAAGCTTGCCTATGTGCCGATCCTGCGTGCAGGCATGGGCATGCTGGACGGTGCACTTTCGCTCACTCCGGTGGCAAAGGTGGGGCATATCGGCATGTATCGCAATGAAAAGACGCTGGAGCCGGTGGAATACTACAAAAAGCTGCCGGAGGATATTTCCGAGCGCGATGTATTTATTCTGGATCCAATGCTTGCCACGGGTGGTTCCGCTTGTGACGCAATCAGTGCCGTAAAGCGCAGCAATCCGAAGAGTATCACCTTTGTGTGTATCGTTTCTGCACCGGTTGGTCTGGAACGCGTTTGCAAGCAGCATCCGGATGTGCCGATTTACACGGCGGCAATTGATGAGAAGCTGAATGAAAACGGCTATATCGTCCCGGGTCTCGGCGATGCCGGAGACCGCATCTACGGCACACATTAATCTAATCACAACGCAAAATCCCGTTGCGCAGAGGTTCAATCCCTGTTCAACGGGATTTCTTTCAATAAAATAATTGCATCTTACCTTTTTTTCCTGTATACTAAACGTAATACGACTACTAATTTCTCTTGTTTGTGCATGCAACGTTAAAAACATGGGATTGTGGTGCGAACGCAATCACGATGGAGAACAGAAAATGCAGATCGGAATTTCTACCGCTTGCCTTTATCCTCAACAAACGGAACAGTCTCTCTCACAGCTGCTGCGTCAGGGATTTCGTCAGTTTGAATTCTTTTTTAACAGCGCAAGTGAACTGCGGCGTGATTATTTGCAGCAGATTCAAAATCAATTGGACTCTTTTGATGCGAAGGCAGTTTCGCTGCATCCCTATTCATCCGGCATTGAATCAACCCTCTTTTTTTCAAACTATGAGCGTCGGTTTGCGGATTCCGTTGATCTGTATAAAGCGTATTTTGAAGCCGCAGCAATGATTTCCGCTCCCTTGCTTGTATTGCATGGTGATAAGGCGCAGGTGCTTTCGGAATCACAAAGCTTTGAACGGTTCGCAATGCTTGCACAAGAGGCAAAACGATTTGGTATAACGCTTGCGCAGGAAAATGTGCGAAGCCGGCGCAGTGCATCTTCCGCAGTTATTTCCCGGATGAAGGAGTTTCTTGGTGAGGATGCGGCTTTTGTACTTGATATTAAACAGGCGGTTATGGCAGGAGAAAATCCGGTGGAGATGTGTCGTGCGATGGGCACCGGACTGCGCCACCTGCATCTCAATGATTTTTCCCTGCAGAACACCTGTTTGCTGCCGGGAGAAGGTATTATGGATTATGCGGCATTTTTTGATCAATTGAATGTGCAGGAATTTCATGGAACTGCAGTGATTGAGGTGTATCGTGACAGTTTTGATCGTCCGGAGAATCTTTGGGATGCAAAAAAATTTTTAGACCGGATGTTACAGCAGAAAGTTGAAGAATCATATTAGAAAATCTGTCAAAAAACCGGGGTTTCCGGATGTTATGAAAGGAAGGTTTCACCATGAGATGTCCTTACTGCGGCTATGAAGAAAGTAAGGTGATCGATTCCCGCCCAACAGATGAGGGGGAACGAATTCGCCGCCGCCGCGAATGCTTAAAATGCGGCAAACGCTTCACAACCTATGAAGTGATAGAGAATGTGCCGTTGATCGTTGTTAAAAAGGATCGTTCGCGAGAGGCATTTGACCGTGGAAAATTGATGCGCGGCTTGCTGCGTGCGTGTGAAAAGCGTCCCGTCACGCTGGAGCAGGTGGAACGCATGGTGGATGAAATTGAATCGCAGCTGCAAAATTCCCTGGAACGCGAGGTATCTTCCACCAAGATTGGTGAATACGCAATGGAAAAGCTGAAGAATGTGGACGAGGTGGCATATGTTCGCTTTGCATCTGTCTACCGTCAATTCCGTGATATTAACACATTCATGGACGAGCTCAATAAGCTGCTCAAAGATCGCTGAAAATAGAAATCAAGTGCCTACAGCGGTTGCGGTTGTAGGCATTTTTGATGCATACACAAGAACACGCTGCTTGTTTAAGTGGCATTTGGGAAATAGCTGAAAAAAGTCTGATCGGTTTAAATAACCGATCAGACTTTTTTGTATGATATATTCCGTTTTACACGAATTCTAAAATAGAAACGGTTTTGCAAAGGGATTGTATCTGCTGCTTTAAAAGAAATCGGTAATAAAAACGGTTTTAATTTTATGATAGGGAGCGCAGGCAATGAACGGTGAAGAAGAAGCCAAAGATTATTTCTCAGCGCCCGTGTCTCTGTAAAGATTAAAACGGAACAATTTGGTCTCATCTTCGGGGTTTTCGCAAATCACAGAAGCTTCTGCGATAGAGCCGCCTTCAATCAGCTTAGTAAGTCCGACCAATTGGCAAAGCTTGCTCTTCAGGTTCAAACGGTCGCCCTCATCGGTGACAAGAAAAACATTGCCGGTGCACTGATCGAGAACCTTCAAAAAATCGGGAACATTAATGTCATGCAGTGAAATTGTAGATGCCATAGTCAATCATCCTTTCGTAAAATAAAACTTATTGCCTGTACTCTTCTGGAAAACAAACGCTATAATTTTGCGAACTGTTTTCAGCAGAGCTATTTTGCTTTACTGGTATCAGTATAGCAGAAGAAGAAAAGATTGTCAATTAAAAAACTGGAAAATAATTGTTGAACAAGTTCAAAAAATACAAACTGTTATTGTGCAATAATGCTATACCATTTATTTTGTTTTGTTGCAACGAACAAAAATATGAAATATTTTTATATGATTCATCGATTGAAAAAGCAGAAAGAAACAATGGAACACAACAGATTCTGTGAGGTTTCATACAAATCTTTTTGTTTATTGCGATGTTGTGTTTGAAAGAAATGGACCATTTTTCTGCGTCAAATGGTCGTCCACAATCTTTCCATCGCAAATTTCCACGGTGCGCTCAGCAGCTTGTGCCACAAGCTGATCGTGTGTAATCAATAAAATTGTTTTACCGCGTCGGTGCAAACCATGCAGCAGATCAACAATTTCACTGCCTGCATGAGAATCTAAATTCCCGGTGGGTTCATCCGCCAGCAAAAGAGAGGGTTCCGCTGCAATTGCACGGGCGATTGCCACACGCTGCTGCTGACCGCCCGAAAGCTGCCCCGGTCGGTGATCCATCCGGTGCTCTAACCCTACCATACAAAGAGCGTCTTCTGCCCTGCGTTGACGTTCCCCGCGACTGATTCCGCGATAAATTAATGGCATTTCAACATTTTCCAATGCGCTTAATCCGGGAATTAAATTAAAGCCCTGAAAAATGAATCCGATCTCGCGATTACGAATTCGGGACAATGCTGAATCACGGCAATGTTCAATTTCTTGTCCGCGGAACTGATAAGAGCCGTGCGTTGGAACATCCAGACAGCCAATACAATTCATCAGTGTGGATTTTCCGGATCCTGATTGCCCGATAATGGAAACAAATTCTCCTTCCTGGACGCAAAAAGAGATATTATCCAATGCGTGAACTTCATTTTCTGTTCCTTCATAATAGCTTTTGAACACATGCTGCAGCAAGATCAGCGGTGTTTGAACCGGCATGCGCGTTCTTCCTTTCCATTGCATTCTGCTGATTATAATATCCGTTTTTTTAGAAGAAAAACCGGATGTTACGTTTTTTTCTTTGGGGCAAAAGTGATTGGAATGTTTCTGAAAGATCGTCTGTATAAAATCAGCCTCATTGAAAAAAATAGCACAGAGGATGAAGTGTTTTTGTAACATAATTCACTTTAGAAAGGAATGGTCAAAAGATTATGAAACCAACACCAAAGGAATATTCCAAAATGACCAACAAAGCATCGCCGCCGAGCAGCTTTGTCAAAGATATGATTCTTTCATTTGTTTGTGGTGGTGCAATCTGCACCTTGGGGCAGTTGCTGTGCAATCTGTATCAGAATGCGGGCATGAGCCTCAATGCGGCACGCGCTACGGTTTCCATTACTTTGATTGGAATGGTGGCAATTTTGACAGCATTTAATGTGTATGACGATTTTGCAAAATTTGCAGGAGCAGGCAGTCTGGTTCCAATCACAGGTTTTGCAAATGCCATGGTTTCTCCTGCAATAGAATTTAAGACAGAGGGACACATTCTCGGAATCGGCGCAAAAATGTTTTCCATTGCAGGGCCGGTCATTTTGTACGGCACATTTGCCTCTGTAATCTATGGATTGATTGTATGGATTTTTCGGTTGTTTTAATACTGATTTCTCTTGAAACAGCAGATCAAATCTTGGGAAAAACGCATAAATGCAACTTTTCCACGGTTTTATTCCGTTTCTAATTCGAAATCAGTATCAATGCGAAGGATGTCTTGTGTTGAAGAAAAGATAGACTTTCGGCAAAAAGAAAAAGGAGGACTGAATACAGATGGCAAAACGCATTGGAACAGATACCGTGCTTTGCGAAAGCCAGCCTCAGATTTTGAGCTCGGCCGCCATTGTGGGAAAAAAAGAAGGGGAAGGCCCTTTGCAGGAACACTTTGATGTCATTCACGAGGATACAACCTTGTGTGAAAAATCGTGGGAAAAAGCAGAAAGCCGCATGCAGTCCGAAGCGCTGACCCGTGCATTGGACAAGGCAGTGCTTGCCCCGGCGGATGTGCAATATGTTTTTGCGGGGGATCTGTTGAATCAGTGCATCGGTTCGGCCTTTGGTCTGCGCAGTACCAATATTCCGTTTTTAGGCCAGTACGGTGCATGTTCAACAATGGCGCAAACATTGGCAATGGCAGCTCTGTTTGTAGAAGGCGGAATTGCCCGCACTGCAGCTGCGGTGACATCTTCTCATTTTTGCTCTGCTGAGCGTCAGTTTCGCTTTCCGCTGGAATACGGCGGCGTTCGTGCGCCAACCTCGCAGTGGACGGTCACAGGTTCAGGTGCGGCAATTGTGGGCCATGGGGAAGATGAGGATTGCCCGAAAATTTGTGCCGTCACAGTGGGACGAATTGTTGATCTGGGCATTAAGGACGCAAATAATATGGGTGCAGCGATGGCTCCTGCCGCAAGCACAACCATTGCCGCTTTTTTAAAGGATACCGCTACCCGCCCCGAGGATTATGATTTAATTCTGACGGGCGATTTGGGTTACACCGGTTCGCAGCTTTTAATTGATCTGCTCAAGCGTGAAAATATTGATATTCACAAGAATCATGCAGATTGTGGATTGTTAATTTATGACAGGGAAAAGCAGGATGTGAAAGCAGGAGGCTCCGGATGCGGGTGTGCCGGTTCCGTGCTGTGTTCTTATGTCATGCACCGGCTGCGCAACAAAGATCTGCATAATATTCTTTTCATTGCGACGGGTGCTCTGATGTCTACCACATCCAGTCAGCAGGGAGAATCAATACCCGGTATTGCACATCTGTTGAATATTCGTGCCTGATTAAATTTTGTCCGATGGTTCTTACCAAACGAAAGGAATGGTCATTGATATGGAATATGTGAAGGCGTTTGTTGTAGGAGGCGCAATCTGCCTGATTGGCCAACTGCTGATCGATTTTACAAAGCTTACACCGGCACGAATTCTGGTTGGATATGTGGTGTCCGGGGTGATTTTGACAGCGCTCGGCATCTATGAGCCTATTGTTAATTTTGCAGGAGCAGGTGCAACCGTTCCGCTCAGCGGATTCGGGTATACACTTGCAAAGGGTGTTGAAAAAGCAGTGAAAGAGGATGGACTGCTGGGCGTGCTGACAGGGGGACTCACGGCTACTGCAGCAGGAATTACAGCGGCGATGACGTTTGGTTATCTGGCGGCACTCATCTCACGATCTGCCGATAAGAGTAAATAACACAAAACCCGGAACCAGTTTTTGCTGGTTCCGGGTTTTGTACATTACAAATTAAAGAAATTTGGCCATCGGTGCGAAGCAGATTATTTCAGAATACTGATAGCATCGGTAATGGTTTTTTCATGTGCTTCCATTCCGTATTTATCAACATCTGCCTTATTCCGGTCATTGTGAGAAAGGCATCCGGCGCCTCCGATGCAACCGCCCACACAAGCCA
>CAKXIK010000055.1 GCA_934875675.1 uncultured bacterium | reverse complement strand
AATAAAAAGTATTCTATCTGTTTTTTCCGTTTTTGCAAGAATTGTATGTAAAATCAAAAATGGTAAACCTTTTATGAACAATTTTTGCACAAAAAAATCCGGTACCACACTATTTTTTAAGTGTTTCAGTACCGGATAGTCAATTTCAACAAATATTTTCTTGCAAGATCAGACTAATTTCGCAAATTTCCTTAATATCTCCTGTTAGACTCCAAACATTTGGATCAGATTGCAGAACCTGAAAACCGTCAGCATATACGCTTGAAAAGTCTCCGACTATTCTGATTGTAGTAGTCCCCATTCCCTGAATCTGCAGCCGATCGGAAGCAACCGACAGCACTTCCGTTTCATCGTCTGCAGTCCAGACGGCAAAATTCCCGCAAACCGTGAATATATGAATAACATCCCGGTTAATCAATACCGGATAGCTCTTTTCTCCCAGCAAAAGCTCCGCCTTGGCGGGCTGCTCCTCAGTCTGCCACCAATTTGTATTGATGGCGTAAATCCTGCGCTCTCCCTCACTGTCATCATATGCGGAAAATTCAACCCTATCCTGCGTATACATCCATCCCTTTTTCCACCCAAAAAGCCAATTTATCTGATGAGAGACATGAAATACCACCTTGATTTATTTAACTTGCAAACATGCCGGTTGCGATTACAAAATCACAACCGGCATGTTAAGGTTTTGATCTGTTTATCGGTGGACTTTTACACAGATATGACGCAATAATCCATAATGGACAGTATGGTAATTTTAACATATATTTCATCAGGTAATCGTGCGGAGATACTCCCTCATATCGCAGGAATGTACGCCGGAAAGAAGCATCATTATCATACCGAACTGCTCTTACAATATCACCTGTTCGGAGGTTATTTTTGCGCATCAGCTCCTTGGCTTTTTCCATTCGGATACGACAGCAATAATCGTAGAATCCGATTTTGGCAGCACTCTTAAAAATACGGGAAATGGACAGTATGGAAAGGTTAAATTCCTTGCTCAGGTCTTTGAGAGAAAGCGAAGGGTTCTGATAATTTTGCTCCATATATGCCAGCATTTTTCTGCCGATGCTGTCAGTTGATGTTCCGGCAATTATGTATGAGGAGCGCGAACAAACACCCCTTTGAGATAATCTTTAAAGCGATTGCTGATTGCCAATCTAACTCTAAATATTCTTCTTTGGAATTTGTATCTGCTTATTTAAAGACAATCGCGGCAGTCGTGGAACAGAACCTTGATCAGTTCCGTCAGGTCTGTATCCGGATTCCAAAGCAGCTCCGCTAAATTTTGTACGCTGATGTGCAGCTTGCTTTCCCACATGCCATCCTCCACCAACGCGGTAATCAGCCGATCATTTATCGGCGCTGCTGCAATTGCCTGCAGCAGCCTCTGCAGCTCGGGAGCCTGTTGAATCCAATACGGCGCAGCATATCTCCAGTAAAAATCCTTTTCCCGTGTACGGCTTTCCATAAACGGTCTGCTCGCTTTTCCAACAATATGCGATCCTTTCTGATGTTCAAACCGATCCCAGTTCAACACCGTAAAACCTTTGAACACTGCACCGAATCTTTCCTGTTGACCGCGCAGACAAAGAAGTTCCTTTGTGTAATGAAGCGTTTTGTTAAAATCCTGATTTTTAGCAGGATCATAGGCATACGGAAATTCGCCGGCATCTTCCCACACAATAGACATTCTGGAATCAATTGCAGAAAACTTGCTGCACTCTTCCCGAATGGACGTTGCATGCAGACCGAATTGAATCCAGATATCCGGATACCTTTCATAAAGGCGGTCACTGATGTACTTCACCCAACGAATTACCAAATCAGAAATAGATTCCCCATCAATTTTCGTATCGGTTGTTTCTGTAAACGCCTGAAAATAAATACCGTCGCATCCCACTGTACGGTATTGGTTTTCATAAGTATCAAGAACAAATCGAGTCCATTTATTTAAATCTTCGGGATCTGTTGGATTTGCCTTCTCCCCCCAGCACCATGAAAATCCCCAGATTACCTTTACCGCATGTGCGTGTGCATAGCAGACAATATCTGCCGCGTTTACCGGAATGTAGTCATTCCAGAGAATCAATGTATTGAGCTTGCATTCGCACATATGATCTATGTATTTCATGTAATCGTAAATTACATGACCCCAACTCCACAAACCGCGGTGTTCAATTTTGGGTGCACTGCACCGCTCAAACGGAAGTGCACGATCCACAAAAGGGAGATACTTTTTATTATAATGATATCCATGATAGGTCTCTCTGTTGCGGATTGCATACCGCTCGTAATCCGCAACTGCATATAACACACCCGATGGATCGGCACCCTGCAGTACCGTGATATCAAGTGCTTTATTTTCCGGATCAGGAGCAGTTTTTATGCTGTATCCCTCCGCGCACAACTCCGGCTTATAAAAACCGTTATCCGCCAGTTCTTTCAGCAAAGGGTTGCTCTGCAACGTTCCGACCACAACGCGGTTTTTGTTATTAGAATCCAGCAGGATCTTTCCGCTCATCATGCGAAGTGTGAGAATATATGGTACATAGGACTGCACCAAGCCGTAAAGACGGTTGATCGCCTCTTTTTCCACACCGCTGTATTCTCCGCAGCAAAGCTCCCATCGATTTTCTCCGTAATTTGTATAATCCACTTTTACCACTCTTTTCTTTTACTGAATAAACGGTTGCTGATTCATATCGGATGGATTGATTTTTAATACACCGTTCTGGATTCCTTGAGAAGGCGCAATCCCGTTCGAACGTCGTTGGTAATAATGTTGTCAACACCATATTCAATCATTTTCAGGATATCCTGTTCATCATTCACCGTCCACGTGTTTACAAGCAACCCGTTTTCATGGCAGCGGTCAACAAGCTCCCTGGTAACCTCGCTGAAATGCGGATGAATCGCATTAAATCCGTAACGCAGGCAATAGGACACAACGTCAATACCATGACTGTCGGAATACAAAATTCCAAGCTGATACAACGGATATTTTTGATGAATGTCCTGCAACAGGTTGTGCGAGAAGCTGGAAATTATGGTTCGATCACGCAGTCCCGACTCTTCGAGCGCCTCCATGACACAATCCCCCACCTCACTGAGAAAACCGCTTTCTGATTTGATTTCAACATTGAAAAACATCTGATTGGTCTTCATATAATTTAAAAATTCTGAAAAATAAGGAATAGAATCCTCATACCATACTCCATTATATTCTTTTTTACAGAGAACTTCGGTAACTTCTTTCCCGGTCATCAAATAAATATCTCTTTTTTCATCTCCGACCACCCTGTCGTGGTGAATAACCAGGCTTCTATCCGGCAAAAGATAGACGTCCATTTCAATCCCATAAGCACCCAAAGCATCTGCCTGACGGTATGCCATAATCGTATTTTCCGGTCTTTCCAACTGCGCTCCGCGATGTCCCATAATATGTGTCACAACAAATCCCTCCGAATGAATAAAAGATATGTCTGTGTGCTTCCAATTCAGGTTGCGAATCAGCTGACGGTGGTTTTATCAAGAATATTGAGCAACCTCGGTTTTATTTCATTATACTCGTTCCAGTCGGTTGAAAAAATCCCGATGCACGGAAGTTTTTCTTTTTTTTCAAAATTCTGAAGATTGTTTGTCTGAATCACCTTGAACAAAATACTTTTTGAAAAAGGGTAAGTAAAAATTGGAGTGATATCCTGTAAGTAGAGTAGACCGACACGCGGAATCTGATAGAATAGAAGCATCAGAAAGGTGTCGAGAGAATAAAAAAGTACAGTAAAGAATTGAAAGCGGTAGCACTGAAACTGTCAGACGAAATCAGCGTGAAAAAAGCGGCCAGTCAACTTGGGCTGCAGTATTACACTCTGGCCGAGTGGCGAAAGAATCGTAAAGCGGCGACCGATACGGAGCAACGTGCGCGTATCCGAGAACTGGAACGACAAATCCGCGAGCTGCAACAGACCAATCATTAAATCTACCAAATTTGCATATGAAATACCAGGTAAAGATCATTGGTATAATCAGAAGCTGAGGATTCCTTTACCCTAAAAACTTTGAAATGGTGGATATTATGAAGAAAAGAAAAATTTTTTCTGTTATGTTGATGTTCTTTTTATTGACCACCACCTCCTGTTCCAAAGGTAATGTTTTAGGTAATCGCAATATTTTCTTGCCGGAAAGTACGGAAAAAACTGCAGCAGACAGAATAAATCCATATTTATCAATTACTTATGGTATTAATGATGGTACTACGGATACCGGGAGAAGGATACAGTTCTATACTTATGACATTGATGAAAAGCAACTTGATATTCAATGCAGTATTCCGTTTGCCGCACAGTATGGAACCGGAGTTGTATCGTTGGAAAATCAAAAGGTATATTATTCAAGTAGGACAGAAGGTCATTCTAATGATTCATTAATGGAATTTGATTTGAAATCCGGAGAAACAAAAGCTTTAGAAAATGAGAACGCCACCTATAATGACATTGCTATTGTTGATAATCACACTCTTCTTGTAACAGCAATTTCCAGAAAGAATGGATGTAATTGGCCAGCTACTTTCGATTTGAGCAGCAAAACATTTACTTATTTATATGAGGTGAATAAATTTAGTGATTCTTTATATTCTACAAGAGCTGGACGGATAAACTATAATTATGTATATAACAAATTTGTAAATGTATTTGTTAATCAAGATGAATTTTATTCACCAAACTTCAGGTCAAATGAAGTTGCTATTGATTATAACATTGCACTTGTTTCGCCCGATTTACTAATTAATAAGGAAAATACATACGCCAAAAAAACTAAAATAGCCGACGACGTCTACATGGAAACGCAAATTTCCGATAACTTAATTTTGTTACAAGTTGATGATGATGTTGAAGGTAAGAAAATTTTCTGTTTAATAGATATGGTTAATAAATCCATTAAAGAAATTGATTTCCCATTTAGCAATGCATTATATATTGCAGACTGTGTTACACTCGACCAAGGTAACACATACTTTGTGTTAGGCGGCTTCAAGAATGGTAATGAAGTTCAAAAAAATGGTTTATTTTATTATGACACGAATACAAAACGATCAGAACCTATATTGATGAATGATGATAATAACCAAGCACATGTAATCAATTTTACGATTGTGGGTAGCAGAAAATAATGTATGCAAAAAGTTAATCTACGCAATAAACTGAACGTAATGCACTCTGATTTTTTGATAATATGGCGATATTTTGAGGACTAAACACAGAGTCTTAAATTTTGTTATTTCATCGCTTTCTGCTATTTTATGATTTGTTTCTCCCACTGCTTTTCGCCGAAATGCTGCTCACTTAACCGTTCCATTTTTATATCCTTTCTGGAAATAACAGCATCATCTGTTGTAGTTTCTATTCTGCAACAGGTGGTGCTGCTTTTCACTGTCAGTTTTCCAAGTATGGTTCTGCCTGATCTGCCTTCGGGAGTATTTTGATGGACGGCTTTCTGTTTTGAACAATGTCGGTTCACTGCTGATAATGTACAATACAGAATTATTTGAATACGTTTATGTATTTTTGTATGGAAAATATGGAAAAATGATGTTATAATTTAACCTATGTTTTTCATTTTACGCTAAAAGCATTCTATTTTATCAGACGGCGAAAAACTCTGTTGAAAAAAGAAAGGAAGTTCTGTCATGTGGATCTGCGCCCCGGAATTTCTTTCGCAAAAAACCTTGGCAACCTTTCACCGACAAATAGACTCAGATTTTATTCCGCCCCAACATCCGGATTATCTGAAAAATTTTCATTGGCTCGTCCGAAAAACATTCGAGCTGACGGGAAATGAATGTTTTTTAGAAATTTCTGCAGACGACACCTGCAAATGCTACCTGAACGGAAAATTTGTTTTGCAAGGGCCTGCACAATCTTATCCCGATTCCTATCCGTTTCTGCGCTATGACATCCGTCCTTTTTTGCAGCAGGGAAAAAACACGCTGGCTCTTCACGTTTACTATCAGGGATGCCTTTCCACCCGAGCCTGGCAAAGCGGCGACCTCCGGCAGGGTGCATGGTTCCGGATGACAGATGAAGCAGGCTCTATTCTTTGGGAAAGCGACCATACCAGCAAAGCAAATTCCTGTTCTGCGTGGCAACTCACAAATACAACCGGATATGACACACAATTTGTTGAAAAAATCGACGGCGTTCAAATTCCGCACGATTGGAAGGAGATCGGCTTTGATGATTCCAATTGGCAAAATGCCGCGGAAAATCCTACAGACGATCACACCATGATTTTGCAGACAACACAGCCGCTTTCGTTCTATCCGCAAAAACCGAAACAACTTGAAATACGCGGCAATGTTATCTTTGTCGATATGGGGACAGAGGTAACCGGCTCCGTTGCCTTTACTGCAAGTGCAAAAAGCCGGGAAACCATTCTGGTTCGCTGCGGAGAAGAACTCAATGACGATGGTTCTGTGCGCTATCAGATGCGATGCAACTGCGATTACGAAAACGAATGGAAGCTTTCCGGTCGCGACACGGATTCTGTGGAATTTTATGATTATATGGCATTTCGTTATTTTGAGATTATCGCTCCCTCCGGCAGTGTCGATCCGGATACGATATATGTTAAGGTTCGCCATTATCCGATGCATGAGGAAGACTGTGTTTTTGAAACGGATGACGTACTGGTCAACCAGATTTTTGAAATCTGTCGCCGTGGTGTAAAGCTTGGCACGCAGGATGGCTTTCTGGATTGCCCCAGCCGTGAAAAGGGACAGTACCTTGGCGACGGAACCATTACCGCACACGCGCAACTTCTGCTGACGGGTGACAAGGCGATGTACCGGAAAATGCTGTTCGATTTTGCCGCCAGCGCTCAAATTGATCCCGGATTGATGGCTGTGGCACCGGGGAATGAAATGCAGGAAATTGCAGATTACTCCTGTCAATATCCCGAGCAGTTGCTCACCTATTACCGGATGACCGGGGATTTGGATACGCTTCGTCAGCTGATGCCAATCGTTGACGGCGTGGAAGATTACTTTGACGCACATCGCAACGGGGATGGCCTGATTGAAAATCTCACAGAAAAATGGAACCTTGTGGACTGGCCGGAAAACCTGCGTGATGATTACGATTTCGATCTTTCGCAACCGGTTGGACTCGGAGTACATAACGTGATGAATGCTTTCTATTACGGTTTGAAGCGAGATGCAGACAGGTTAAGAAAAATTCTCGGTCTTCCCCAACGCAATGAGCTTACTGCATTACGGAATGCTTTCATTGCTGCATTTCGTAAGCCTGACGGACTGTTCCGGGATGCAATCGGTTCCGACCATTCATCGCTCCATGCAACGACGCTTCCCCTTTACTATGAGATTACTCCCGAGCAGGACATTGCTTCCTCGGTTGCGCTGATTCAGAAAAAGGGACTGAGCTGCGGTGTCTACTTCGCCTATTTTGTGTTAAAAGCACTTGTTCGTGTGGGGCACAAGGATATTATGACAGAACTGCTGCTCAATGAATCTGAACATTCTTGGAAAAACATGCTGCGCGAAGGTGCTACCACTTGTTTTGAAGCCTGGGGCAAGGATCAGAAGTGGAACACCAGCCTCTGCCATCCGTGGGCGAGTGCACCGGTCATTCTGCTGCTGGAGGATATTGCGGGAATTCAAATCAATCAACCCGGCATCTTCTCGTTTGGCGATCCGTATTTTCCGAAAGAAATCTCTTCAATCCATGTTAAAGTCAAAACACCCCAGGGAATCTTGGAAAAACATTTACATGCGCCAGAATCAACCGATTGATTCCGCAGTTTTGCGGTCAAAGAGAGGATTTTTTATATGAAAAAATATGATATTGCAGCTTACATCTGGCCTGCCTATACCGGAAACGACGGCAGAAGCAGAATTTTTTGGCCCGAGGGATACGGCGAATGGGAAACGGTTAAGGCGGCAAAGTCGTTATTTCCGGGACATGAATGGCCGCGAAAACCATTATGGGGATATGTTAATGAGGCGGATCCATATGTGATGGAGATGCAGATTGAAGCAGCCGTTGACCATGATGTCAACGTGTTTATCTACGACTGGTATTGGTATGATGACAGACCCTATTTGGAAAATTGTCTGAACGATGGTTTTCTCAAGGCAAAAAACCGTTCTAAAATGAAATTTTATTTGATGTGGGCTAACCACGATGTCACCTATGGCTGGGACAGACGAATTTCCACCGTGGACGAAACCACAAAAGTATGGACAGGCGCTGTTTCCCCGGAGCAATTTTTAAAAATTGGAAAACGATGGATTACCCAATACTTTACCCTGCCTGAATATTACTGCATCAACGGAAAACCTGTACTGAGCATTTATGATCTGCAAAATCTGATTACCGGGCTTGGTGGCGTTGAAAACACATGCAAGGCAATGCAGGAACTGGATACGGAAGTCAAAAAAGTGGGTTAGCCGGAATCCATTTTCAGTCTGTGCGGTTTGGCACCGTTTCCTGCAATCTTTCCGGCTTTGATTCGGGAGAACGCGCATACAGTCCCGCAGAAGTACTGCCGCATCTGCCGTTTGAATCCGTCACACACTATCAGTTTGTTCATTTTGCAGACATGAACCAGCAGTACCCAAAAATTGTTGCCGAAGCAGAAGCTGAGTGGAATCGTACCGTTAAAGAGTGCAGCATTCCCTACTTTCCTCATGTTTCGATCGGATGGGACAACACCCCGCGTTATTCCACACACACAGACAGTGTAGTAAAGGGAAATACGCCCGAAGAATTTAAAAAGGCTCTCGCGGATGCAAAAGCATTTTCCGATCAACATAATCAGATTCCCTTAATCACAATCAATAGCTGGAACGAATGGACAGAAACCAGTTACTTACAGCCGGATGACCGATATGGATATGGGTATCTGAATGCCGTCAAAGAAGTATTCGGTTGATTCATTGATATCAAACAGAAAAGTGGAAATAATTTATAACGACAAAAGGCGCGGCTGTTGATAGCCGCGCCTTTTGTCGTTATAGTGCGGAGTCTTATCACAAAATCCTGCCGTGCATTTTAAAAAAACGTCACACCAAGCTCGTGCAAAAAATCGGATTCGTCCACGCACGCTGACCATATTCATTCATGACGCACACACGCACATAATGATATTGACCGTCCAGATTGAGCTGAGCACGGGTCAATCCATCTCCCGAAAATTGCACCGTGGGATGTTTATCAGACAAAAATTGAATCCGGCTGCATGGTTCACAAGTTACATAGGCAATGCCATCTTCTATGTAAAAATCATCAATCACCGGACCGCAGGAAGAATAAAATGCACCTTGCTGCAATGCCCGCAAAATGGAAGAAACCGTATTTTCGGCATTGACCATCACCCACCCTTTGCAGTGCTGATCCATTGCATGGCCGTCATCGGTTGCAACGCCGAATATCTGTTGCCCCTGTCCCAGTATTTCATCCCAATAAGCAGCATTCATGTCCATCCCGTTTTCCATCGCACATCCGCTGTTCCAGATCTCCATGGCAAAATTTCCGCGCAGCTGGTCAAAGTATCGTGTCGGAGTAGAACTCCATTCCGGATGACAATAAATTGTCAAATTATTATTTTGATGCAGCCAGTCGAGATATGGCTGATATTCCTGCTGATTAGCAGCCTTGCCGCTGGAAAAGGTTTGATCCTGTGCAAATCCGTTCGTCGAATCATCGGGTCCAATCGAAACTGTGTGAAAACAGCGGAAACCAAAGTCTGACTCAAAGGTTGCATCAAATTCCATGGCAGGCAGAATGGTCATCTGAACATCCGGAGCAAAATTTTTCCGATTGTAAATCCGATGATCCGTAACTGCCATAAAGTCATATTCATTTGCGGCATGCAAACGAATGACATCCTCCGGCGATCCTGCTCCGTCCGAGCGCGTGGTATGACAATGCAAGGCACCCTTCAACATTTTTTCAGATTTGCTAAATGCAGCCTGGCGATTTTTCATCTGGTAATCCTCCTAACATCATCGTGCATCATTTTCAAGGTTATGTTCTTTTGTTCTGTTTGATGGGCATATCTCCTTTTTCGTTCATTGTATTATAAGGCAGCATTAAAATCTGCAATACTGCGTTTCCGTTGTTACAAATCTCGAATCATGCCGATTCATTCAAAACTTAGATTTGAATCTAGTCCCATCATTTTTTTATAATACGATCACAAAAAAAGAAGAAAAACAACCGCTGAACCGCAATTTTTCTTCTTCTCTGCTTTTATATTACCACAAAATCGGAAAAAATTCAAGTCTTGTCATTGATTCTGTATGGGTGTACATTACAAGAAGACGGCAATTTTTCCTTGAACAAAATGATAGCCTGTCATCTTCTACTGCGTGTTACGGGTGATTTAATTGTACCGGATAAGAACCGTTTAGAAAAATAAATTTCCTAAACGTCAAGTATGCAATGGTGCGGAAAGGAACGGTCACCGAAATGAAAAAATCTTTGTCATTATATCCTGGCGCGTTTTTTGCGGCTCAAATTAAAGCCGATCTGGAACAATGTAATGCCATAACAGATTCTTCCGGTCTGCACCTTTCTGAACAAGAAATGCAGCAGCTTATCCAACAACACACCGCGGCACTGGAAAACACCGGTCGAGTGGAGTTTTGCGGCAGTATTCTTCCAAAACTCGTTTCCGCATTTTATGCTTCTCCTTATCTGGTACCGCGCCAATACGCGCAAACATTGGCGGCACTGCAGGATCTCTTTTACCAATTAAAAAATGACACTTATGACCAAATTCCCGATGATGATTTGATCGCGACTATGGTACACTTTTTTAACAACCGAGCGCACGGTTCTATCGAAATATTAGCCGATATTGCGCCCGAAGAATGGCTGGATGAATGGAAGGATTTAAAAAAATGACAGATACGCAATCTTACCTGCCTGCTTTGACCGCCGATTTTCAAGATTCACCGCTTTCTTCTCAGGATTTGATCGCAGCCGAACGCATCCTTTGGCAGTTGCTTGCTCACCGCACAGAATGTTATACGGCAGGAAACAGCACTTCTGTTCCGGTCGAATTGGCACAGGATCTATTGCAATCGATCTGTTTGATATTAGAGATTGATCCGGAAAATTGGAATCTGCATCCTCAGTCTGTGCGTGCGCTGCTACAAAAGTCGTCTGAAGAACTTTGGCAAGAAGGGGTTCATAAAGTGGAACAAAAAGTGGAATACGGAAAAAAGCTTTGGCACGCTGCGTGCCTCACGGCTGTTAAGATTCCTAATTTGTCCTACTGTGACACCCTGAAAAGCATCGGTTTCTTTTGGAAAAAATATCATTATTTATTCTTTGCCCATCAAATTCCGTGTGATATTGATTATCAGCTTTGCTTGCCCGTGAATGAAACGCTCCGTGGAATAGATTATGTCAACGAATATTTGCACCATATTTTGCTGGAGAATGAGCTCATTAATCAGTTTTTAGTGCCGGATGTCATAGATCTGTTGGGTCACTTTTGTCAAGATTATCGCGGATTACTGATTAATTTGTATGAGCCGGTAGCCACCAACGCCATCGGTCTTACCCTTGTACGAGAAAACCCGATGCAGCTGAACATCAGCGAGCATGAACGCCAACAAATTGCACAGTTGCTTTCCAACCTTTGCCCCTCAGAACAGGAAAAGGCTCTGTGCGGTGCTGCAGATACCCTTTCTGCGTCGCTTGGACTGAAAATTTCAAATGCACCGCAATATTTACGTCAAACTGCTGTAAACCTGCTTCCGCGAATTCGAGTTGCACTGCTGCATCATTCACTGGACGGAATTTTTCTGGGCGCTGAATAAAAAAAGTGGTACTGTGTATTACCGGTATCCTATGAAAATAATTTTTTATAAAAGGGGTTGTTTTTTACTCGATTTTGTGGCATGCTGATAAAAACAAAATCGGATATAGCGTGCGTTGGAAAGAAGATGCTTTGCGTTATGAAAGAAATTACCCTTTTTTATTTAAGCAGTTGTCCTTATTGCCGTCAGGCATTCCAGATAATCGAAGAGCTGCAGACAGAATATCCTGAACTGGCCGCAATACCAATCTGCCAAATTGAAGAACGCCAGCAAGCAGATGTTGCCGATGGATATGACTACTGGTATGTACCCAGCCTTTTCATCGGCAATGAAAAACTTCATGAAGGTATTCCCACAAAGCAGAAATTGGAAAAGGCTTTGCGCGCTGCGCTTTAATTTTATGGCTCACCGTCCCTCTGTTCTGCATATCATTCATTAAGGGGGTGATGTGCGTGAACACCAACCAAACAATCGGTGCAATTTCTGCCTTGGCAGCTGCACTCGCTGAAGGACATAGTGCAGACGAAGTCGCACTGATTGGAGTGGCCGTCATTCAGCTGGGTAATACATTGGGTACCATCGCAGCACAGAAAGCATTCATGGAAGCCCGATGCAAAAACAATCAGTCCGGTACAACCCCTTCCCTGGAGCAACAGATATTATCAACGGAAGAATCTTGATTGCAGCTAAAATCTTAACAGCAAATTTTGCTGAATATCAATAGATCATCAATGTCTGCATTTTTCGGCACCAAACATGTGTCATATCCTGCCGAATGAAAAGATTTCTTTGTTTGTCCTGTCGAATATTGACGTTATGGAATTTTCAGGCTATAATGAAATAGAATAATTGGGAATTTCAGTGCGGCAACGTTGGCGATTCATAAAATTGTAAAGTATGTTTATCGGAACCACGTCGGCACGAACGGATCTGCCATATGCAGGTCGTACCGGCGTTTTTTTATTCATAAAAAGGAAAATCAACAAGGAGCCATGATCATGCTTTTTTTCTATTTGAGCGCCCTTGAAACGCAAGAGGAAAAAACTAAATTTGAACAGCTCTATCAGCATTATCGTAAATTAATGAAATATATTGCTTTTAATATCCTGCACGATGAGTATCTGGCGGAAGACGCGGTGCATGATTCTTTTTTGAAGCTATTGAAATATTTAAATAATATTGATGATGTTGCGTCTGCAAAAACAAAGTCCTTTATCGTAATCGTGACCGAGAGCGTTTGTAAGGATGCCTATGCAAAACGAAAACACGAACATATGATCAATTTTGAGGACAGCGAACCTTTACTGATTCAGGAAGATACTTGTCTGCAGCATTTTACGCTCAGAATGATTACGGACAAGATCAAACAAATGCCGGATATTTACCGGCACATCTTAGTTCTGAAATACATTCACGGATACAACTCTAAAGAGATTGCAGAAATTCTGGGTTTAAATGACGCCGTCGTTCAAAAGAGGCTGGAACGCGCAAGACGCGAATTGACGGTCCTTTTGCGCGAGGAAGAAAAACTCAGCTGAATTTTTCCGACCGGATTTTCTCGCAAAGCTAATGCTCATATATTATATATTCCAAAGGTATGGTGATTGGATGGCACAAAATTTTACAAATGAACAGGATATTCTTCAGAATGCATTGGAGCTTTACCAGGACGAATGGCTTGCTGATTTGCCAGATGATGAAGAACTGCAAAGCATCACCTTTTCCGATTCATTCGAAAAAAGGATGGACAAGATGATGGAGGTCCAGAAAACTTCAACTATCTTCAAATTTAACCGCATCGGACGCTGGGTTGCTTGTCTGTTCGCGGTGATCCTGATCGCGCTGATGACTTCGGTCTTTACTGCAAAGGCAACCGCTAACCCGGTGATCGACTTTTTTATCAAAGTCTACGAGAAATTTTCCACATTGATTTCGTCCAAAAACAATGGAACTTCTTCGGTTCAATTCAAAGCCAAAACCCCAACGGATATTCCGGAAGGTTTTGAGGTCAATCAGGAAACTCTGGGGCAACAGTCCTATTATTGCAGCTATCGCAATGCGGAAGATGAATGGTTCAGTGTATCGCAAACCTTGTATGAAAACGCGCAGTATGCGGTAGATACCGAAAGCGCGCTCTCCTCTTATGTGCGTATCAACGGACTGACCGGATATTGTTTTGAAAAGCAAAACAGCACTCTCATCATCTGGGATGATGATTTCTATTGCTATCAGATTTCCGGATCACTCGATTACAGCCGATTAGTGCAAATTGCAGAATCTCTTGCAGATTCACCCTCTTGATCAATCAAATCCAATTCTATTTGCTTCTGAAATAAACCACATGATTTTTACCGCACAACGCTTCTGTATTTGAAGGTTGTGCGGTATTTTTATATCGTTTCTAATTCGAAATTAGTATAGAGCGATGGTTGATACGGTTTGGAAAAGATTTTGATCTGCTGTTGCACAAAGATCCGCTGTCATTGCGGATAGACTTATCTTTTCGGCGCAAACTAAGCTTGAGGTGATTGGATGGCTAAAAAAGGAATGGCGCGACCGGAATGGACTCACACGCAGCCCCGCAATGATGCAGGACCTGTCCCCGAAATTCAGGGCAAGGCAAAACACGGCAAAGAGCATGTCAGACCCATCATTGCCGGCACCGACGGACCCGATCAAAAAGTTTATCACGAATTAAAAGGCGATGGCTCTGTAGGAAATCCAAAGCCCTGAAAATCAAGCTTTAAAAATTACGCACGCGCTAAAAACTACGATTCTGCACAAAGAAAAACCGCATCAGCAACCATACAAAATGGCTTACCGATGCGGTTTATTTGGTGGACGTTAACGGACTCGAACCGCTGACCCTTCGCACGTCAAGCGAATGCTCTACCAGCTGAGCTAAACGTCCATAACCGGAACAGTTGATATTATACCGGATTCAGTTTGAAAAAGCAAGTGTTTTTTTTATATTTTTGATTTTTTTTATAATTTCTATTCTATAAATTATTCTGTCCGTCATATATGCTTGTTATTACTTTAATATTCGTTTTATTTAATACATAAGTTATAGATTTGACTTGTTACAAAAAAGAGGTCGCAGCAAAACGATACCTTGGCTGAAACAACGAGGCTGATATCCGCTGCGGCCTTTTTCGCACTATTTATACCCATTAGCATACTTGCACGTATACCAATTAACAATTAGAAATCGCATCAAAAATGAGGAAAGAATTGAATCTATGCAGCTTTTCCCAAGATTTTTGTTTCTGTGTCAAAAGAAATCAGAATTATACATACTGGACATTATATTGTTTGAGCCAGTAATTGAACTGCAAAAAATATGCAATTGTCTGAGGGGTCGTCATCAGCTGTCCATACCACGGAACGGGATTGTTTGTGGTAAGAAGCTCTTCCAGTGAGTCCCGATTAATAAACCGGAGCAGTGGTGCATCGGGTTCCTGCAAAACTTTGCGCAGTTCCGCCGAAACTGCCTGCAAGTAGGCAGGGTTGTGCGTCTTGGGATAAGGGCTCTTTTTACGCCACAACACCTCATCGGGCAGATAACCGGTCATTGCCTGACGCAGCAGCCCTTTTTCAACACCTTGGTAATCTTTGAACTCCCATGGTACTGTGTAAAGATACTCTGCAATGCGATAATCACAGAAAGGAACACGAACCTCCAAGCCGTTATACATGCTCATGCGGTCTTTGCGATCTAAAAGCGTTTGCATAAACCAGCGTAAATTCAAGTTCATCATTTGCTTCATGCGTGCCTCGGTCGCATCCGTTCCAGGCAAAACGGAAGATTCCTGCACCGTCTTGCGATAGCGGGAATCCACATATTCCACCGGATCAATCCCCCTGAGAAATTCAGGCTTGCAAAACGTGGCGCGGTACGCTGTAGATTGTGCCCACGGGAATCCCTCCCGCTCCCGGATCTCTTTATCGCGATACCATGGATAACCGCCAAAGATTTCGTCTGCACACTCTCCCGACAACGCAACCGTGGCAATTTTTTTAATCTCGTTGCAAAACAAAAGCAGCGAAGAATCCACATCCACCATACCGGGAAGGTCACGCGCGTTCACTGCAGAAAAAAGCGCCTGCACCAATTCCGGAGTATCCAGCACAATCTGGTGATGCTCTGCATCAAGGTACTGATTCATGATTTCAATAAATGGTGCATCGCTGTTGGGTTGGAACTTGCTTGCCTTAAAGTACCTCGCATTATCGCGGTAATCCACCGAAACCGTGTGCAATTTAACTCCCTGCTTGGCAAAATACCTTGACGCTACCGATGAAATGATGCTGGAATCCAGTCCTCCTGAAAGGAATGTGCATACCGGCACATCGGACACCAGCTGACGTTCGATGGAATCAAGCACCAAAAAACGCACGGTTTCCACGGTTTGGTCAAAGCTATCAGTGTGGGGATGATCCTCCGGCGACCAATAGATGTGTGTCTGTAATCGGTTTGTTTTCAGATTATAATAGCCGCATTCGCCAGGCAAGAGTTCTTTTACATCGCGGAACACGCCGCATCCGGGTGTTCTGCCGGGTCCCACCAGCATCACCTCGGCAAAGCCTTGCTCGTCAATTTCCGGTTTGACAAGCGGATGACACAGCAGTGTCTTGAGTTCAGAGGCAAAGAGAAAATTTTCGCCCCTCTGTGCAAAACAGAATGGCTTGACACCCATTCTGTCTCGTGCCACAAAGAGCCGCTTCTGTTGCTTTTCCCAAACAGCAAAGGCAAAAATTCCGTTCAGGCGTTCCACACAATCCTGCTTCCATTGTACATATGCATGAAGCAAAACCTCGGTATCGGAATGATTCTCAAACCGATGTCCCAATGTTTCCAGCTCCGACCGCAGCTCCGGGGTATTATAAAGTTCACCATTATAGACAATGACAAACTCCTGCTCCCCCAGCCGAAGCTTCATCGGCTGCAATCCGTTCTCGGGATCGATGACACAAAGGCGCGCATGAATCAACGCTGCGTTCCCCTCAATCATCATTCCTCGCTGATCAGGTCCGCGCCTGCTCATGCTTTGCTGCATTGCCTGATAAATCTCACATTGATTTTGAATGACACTTATATCTGAACTAATCTGGCCTGCAATGCCGCACATCCAACATTCCCCCTTAAAAAACGGGTG
>CAKXIK010000054.1 GCA_934875675.1 uncultured bacterium | reverse complement strand
GCCCACCATAGATAGGGGTATAGCTCAGTTGGTAGAGCAGCGGTCTCCAAAACCGCGTGCCGAGGGTTCAAGTCCTTCTGCCCCTGCCAGCAGATGGGTACAAAAAGATGTATCCAACAAAAAAAGCCGCGATTTTCGCGGCTTTTTTTGTTGGATGTACGCTTTAACAAACGCCTCTTTATCAATAG
Source organism: uncultured bacterium (assembly GCA_934875675.1). Taxonomy (GTDB): domain Bacteria; phylum Bacillota; class Clostridia; order Oscillospirales; family Acutalibacteraceae; genus CAKXIK01. The sequence continues at coordinate 17,006 of CAKXIK010000054.1, read as the reverse complement.
TTGGAGAAAATCCGAAAAAATAAATTTATGAAAGCGTTGGTTGTATTAGGCAGCCAACGTTTTTTGTATGTGTTGTTTCTTGGCAAACATATGGGGCTGTGTAAAAACAAAACCTTAAGGTTTTGTTTCACCACTTGAAATGCAAGATAGAGCCTGTTGCATTATACAACAACCCAAATTATTAAAATATAGGTGGTCACCGCCCACACTTTAGAAGAAAGTTAAAATTCAAAAGTCCGTTTTACACAGCCTCTTATGTAAGATACGGTTTCTGAATCGCTTAAAATCACGATAGCCGTAAGCATTCCTTTTAAGAACCTTAATTTTTGTTGTTACAGCCTTCGGTAAAACCTTTAGTAACAGAAGTATCAAAGAAATTGAGTATTCCTGGTAACCAGTTTTGAATAGTCTCAGTACATTTTGAAAATTGAGGGATACTGGATTGGGAGCCATATAAAATCCATTCTTTGAGTAAAGCTTTTGCTTTTTCTGTGTCATTAGAAATAGTCAAACAATCTCTTGGGACTATGAGCCCAATTGAATTTAGAAAGAGTTTAGGATGGGTCACTTAGTCCAGATTTTGTTCTCACCCCCCTATCGTTTTGGGCTGTTGTATTTTCAAAAACCATTTCTAACACACACAGGGCGCGAGGTCAACCTTTTCAGGTCAACCTCACGTTTTGTTTTTTTTGTATTTGGTCATGCACCCAATTTATTAAGGAGAGCACAAAAATTGCATTAATTAATGCCTTCAATTTTTATGTATTTTCCATTCCTATAAAGTGCTTGTTCAGGTTTTCCAGTGTGGAATATATTTTTATAAAAGTGAATTTGTGCTTCTGATTCAGGCGAAACAATGGAATATTCTGCACTGCCAAAGGGTACTGATCCAAACGTGTTGTGTTCAACACGAATTTCGCCAAGTCTGGTTGGTGACTTAATCCGCCACACAAAGAGATGATGTCCCATGGGCTGCGGCCAAATTTCGGAACGTCTGGGACGTATCTCTCCTTGAGAAGAAAATCCCATGCCTCCTTCGCTACAATAATTATAACTGAATACTGTCTGCCTGGGGATAACATCGCGGATTTCGTAGGAAGCCATACCGCAACACGTAAAGCGATTGCCCCGAAAGAATAAACGTTCAGGTACGGGATATTCACCACAGCCTTGATGGGTAACTGCGGAATCGTAAATCTGATGAAAGATACAGTCTTCTACCCGGTTATCATAAGCGCTGTTCCAAAATTCCACACCATTTCCGAATCGAATCTTTTGCTCTTTGCTCCATACACAGCCACCAATATTCTCAAATCTGCATCGCAAAATAGAAATTCTTGCGGAATCTATTGTTGCGAAGCCATGTACACCTCCATTGAGAAAAGTAATATCCTGAAAAACAACGTCATGATATGCTCTTGCCAACCAACGTTTACCAAATACAGCAACTTCGATGTTCTGCCAATATGTTGCAGGATTTTGAGGTGCATAGACAAGTAACTGGGGGGAGGCGCATGTGGGAATAATTCCTTCTACACCATAATGGGAAAAATACCAGTCTCCCGTATTTTGTAATTCTTCAGGAGTCCAGCGCAATGTACCAAAAGATGCACCATAATTAAAAATTAAGTTGCACACCTCATCTTGGGGTAAGCCGACAGCCTCCCAAATGCAATTACTCACTTGATTCCAATTTTGAGCACAGGAACAGTTGATAGATCCACAGATGATCGGATTAACACCCTCACCGTATGCTCCCCAAACAATAGGGGCGCTGGGCATGCCATCAGGAGAAATTATACTGCTGCGAAACAGACTTCCTCGGTGAAGGAGAACGGTGTCTCCAGGCTCAATGGAGATACCGTTCCAATTAAGACGAGGAGTTTGTTCTGAAAGACCGTTTGCTTGGTTCGTACCATTTGTGGAATCTATATACCATGTATGACCCATAATAATAACACCCTTTTCTGTCGAGAAATACGAATTCGGCTATAATTTTAACTCAATTAGATTTTAATTTTTGCGGCAAAATAGTATAGAGGATTTTAGTAGCTAATGCGAGATTTTTATATAGGGATAAACTCAAAAAGGAATGGTTTAAAGTATTTTAATTTCCAGTTTAAAGATCGATCAGTGTTAGGTACACTGAATTTCGCAATAACGTTGTCGATATTCTACAGGAGTAATAGTATATTTTTTTTTAAAAATTCGATTAAAGTAACTTTGGTTTGAAATTCCTATTTTTTGTGCAATTGCATTAATGTGAAGAGGGGTTTCGATCAAAAGTGTACAAGAAGTTTCTAACCGAACATCCGACAGATAATCATTAAAGTATTTCCCAACTTGCGAACGCAAAAGCTGTCCTAAATATGCAGAATTAATATTTAGATTATCTGCTACAAATTGCAGAGAAAGGTTGGGGTTGGAGTAGTTTTTTTTAATATAGTTAATTGCTTTGCTGACGTAAGGATGAAGCTGAACTGTCAGTGCAGACTCAATCTGAGAAACCATACGTACCATACGATGAATCCAGTTTAAAATTTGCACCTTTGTGGAACAATGTGTAAACTGTAACAACTCATCATACTGCAGGTCAGTAAAAGTATAAGGTTGGTGGAGCATTTGCAGAAGATTAACGGCAAGTGCAATGGCACGGTTACAATAGGAGAAAAGATCATTTTTTTCCATTAATATATTAGACAAGTCAACAGCTTGTTGGACATTGTTATTCTTTATGCAGTTTTTAAAATCCAGCACGTCTTTATCATGGTTAATAGGATCATAAAGAAAATAAGGGTAATCCATACAGTTTAACATGGAGGGGCAAAGAAACGCAGTAGTCAGAAGATAATCAATTGCGGTCTGATAGCTAATATGAACTTTGCGGTAGCTGGTTACGGAAGGACCTACTGACATACAAATGGGAAAATTAGTTGATTTAGTCAGCTTTTTATACAGTTGTCCAAGAGGCGCAATATAATTTTCTATTGTAGAAGGTAAAATAACGATAATATCGGAGGATCGGTCAATAAAGAAATATCCATCCCGGATAAAATCCAGTTGTGTGCAGAATTCAAATAGTTTATATCGATGATTCATATCGGATGAGATAATTCGGATTGCAGCCACTGTATAAGAATTACAGCTGAGATCTAAATGTGCCATTTCCGCATGCTCAATAAAATTTAAATCCCAAAATTCATTTCTGACCCACTGTTGCAACAAATTATTACGAAAAACAAGCGGTGCAGGGCTGGAAATGGACATGACGTCACTAACAAAATTTTCTGCCAGTTGCTGCAAGGTGTTGCCCAACTCTTTTGTATCAATTGGTTTTAATAGATAATTCTCTACGCCTAATAGTAGTGCCTGTTTTATAAATTCAAAATTACTATAAGCACTAATTACAATAACTTTTAAATTATTTCCGATCTGCTTCGCTTTCCGAATCAAAGAAATCCCATCCATATCTGGCATGGTGACATCCGTAATTAATAGATCAATTGGGTAATCGGAGATAAAGGCAAGGGCATCTTGTGCGGATGTACTAAAGCCTTCAACAGAGCATGAATAATAATCCCACGCAATGTTATTTGTCAGCCATTCCAAAACGGGGAGCTCATCGTCCACAAGATATACGCGAATTTTTATGTCATTCATAGCAGCGGCCTTTCTCAAAAATGATAACTTCTTTTTCAATGAATAAATCGCTTTTAGTTTAGCACAAATTTTTTTCTGTGTGAAGAGAATTTTTTGCATCATTAAAAGTAATATATAAAAAATGAAAAAAACTAAAATATTTACTATTTATTTAGACGGTTTTAAAATTTATAATAGAAATGAACTTAAAGGAGGTGTCAATTTGGATCAAATAAGACATGAGGGAAGGAGTGTTTCTGTGAAAAACAAAAAGAGCTGTATGGCACGGGACGGCGTAAGGTTGTTTTGGATGACCGTTCCGCTAATTGGTCTGCTTTTTTTATTTTGCTATGTACCATTGGCGGGGTGGAGATATGCCTTTTTTAATTACAAGCCTGGTTTAGCGTTGTCACAGTGTGAATTTGTAGGGTTAAAGTATTTTCTGTTACCACTTTCAAACGAAGTTACACGAAAAGAGATTTTTCGTGTGGTTAAAAACACTATGGGTATGAGCCTGCTTGGGTTGGCATCGTCTATTATTCCTATGATGTTTGCCATATTTTTGGCTGAACTTCGATTTAACCGTTATCGCAAAATTATACAAACGGTTACCACGCTGCCTAATTTTATTAGTTGGGTGCTGGTCTATTCTCTTGCTTTTTCCATGTTTTCTGTGGACAGTGGATTTATCAACAATGTGGTAAGAATCTTTCAACCGGAATTTACAGGAATAAATTATTTGGCATCATCGAGCCATGTTTGGTTGACTATGTGGGCATACGGAACATGGAAAGGACTTGGATGGAGCGCCATTATGTACATTGCAGCGCTTGGATCGATTGATGAAGCACTTTATGAAGCGGCAAGCATCGATGGTGCAGGACGGTTTCAAAAAATTTGGCATATTACCATTCCAGGATTGCTTCCTACGTTCTTTGTGCTTTTGCTACTTGGAATTGCTAATTTTCTGAACACAGGATACGAACAGTATTTTATTTTTCAAAATGCAATGAATAAGGCAAATATTGAAACCTTGGATTTGTATGTGTATAATCAGGGAATTACGGGAAGCAATATTTCTTATTCCACCGCGGTGGGAATGCTCAAATCGTTGATTAGCCTGGTTTTGTTATTTCTATCAAACTATTTTTCTAAACTAATCCGCGGAGAAAGCATTTTCTAAGAAAGGGTGTCAGAATTATGGTGGAAAAACAATCGACAAAAGACTGGATTTTTCAGATTATTACCAGTCTGGTCTTTTTTCTGTTTGCTCTCCTTTGCTTTTTTCCTTTTTACTACATTGTTATTAATACAATCAGTGCCAATGATATGGTATCAAAGGGACAAGTATTGTTCTACCCCATCGGGTTTCATCTGAACAATTATGCAGAGGTATTTAGATTAAAAGGAATTTTTAGTGCAGCGGGTGTTTCATTGGCAAGAACTGTGTTAGGAACGGGGATCACCGTTTTGTGTTCTTCTTTTTTGGCCTATGCAATGACGAGAAAAGAATATTGGCATCGAAAATTTTGGTATCGCTTTTGCATTGCCACCATGTACTTTAGTGCGGGCATGATTCCCAGTTATATTTTGATTAAGCAACTTGGGCTAATGAATAATTTTTTGGTTTATATTATTCCGGGTGCAGTCGGCGCTTATAACATGGTGCTGATTAAGACTTATATCGAATCAATTCCTGAATCGCTCGAGGAATCGGCATTAATGGATGGAGCTGGTTATCTAAAACGTTTTTTTCACATTATTTTTCCGCTTTCCAAACCCATTATTGCAACCGTAACAGTTTTCTGTGCGGTAGGGCAATGGAACTCGTTTATGGATACGATTTTATATATGCCCGGTGGTGATTGGCAAACTTTGCAGTCGTTGCTTTATCGGTATCTAAATCAAGCAAATGCACTCTCGGCACTTATTCGTCAAAATCAAGTTAGTTTAGATGCAAATTTGATGAAACAACTGACACCTGCTTCGGTGCGTTTTACGATAACAGTCGTTACAGTTCTTCCAATTTTGGTAGTATATCCATTCTTTCAACGTTATTTTACCAAGGGGATTATGCTGGGAGCTGTTAAAGGATAGTTTTCTTAGCTTTGACCAAATACATATCTAAAGGAGAATTGTTATGAGAAAAGGTTTTAAACAGACAGTGTCAAAATTTTTGTCTGCGGGGCTGGCGGTTGCATTAATTGCGGCAGCAACAGGCTGTGCAGGACAAACCACTTCTTCCACTGCAATTCAGACAGAAAGTTCGGCACAGAGCACGGTGGAAAGCTCAGACAAATGGACTGGAGATGTTTCCTCTGTTACTTACTTTATGCCTGATGCCAGTGCCACAGCGCTCCAGACCTTAACCTGGTTTAATGATTATCTAAGAGAAAAAATCGGAATTGAAATTAAGCCGGTAACAGGTGATTTGCAAGCAGTTCAGGCAATGATGTCCAGTGGGGAATTGGCAGATATTCCGGGCGTAGGATTGGATGAAATCGAGACTGCTGTCAAGGGAAATATGCTGCTTAATCTTGATGATTATAAAGACCAGTTGTCTAGCCTTTATACTTCAGACATCTATTCCAGTATGGTTGACTATTGCCGCGATGCATTTGGAGAGGGCAAAGCTCTTTATTCAATTCAAAGACAAGTCGGTCCGCGCAATACCATCAATTTGGATCCGCAGCTTCGTTGGGATATTTATCAAAAAGTTGGAGCACCTAAAATTGGTACTCTGGAAGATTATCTTACCGTTTTAAAATCCATGCAGGACGCTTACCCCACAACGGAAGATGGGCAGAAAGTTTATGGATTGGTATTGTATGGAGACTGGGACATTTTAACAATGAAGGTCGCTACTGTAACAAGTGAATTTTATGGAAAAGATCTGGAGTACCTAAGTTTACTTCATCAGGTTTCTGCGGATGGAAATGGAGAGGCTATCAGCATTTTAGAAGATACGAGCGACTATAAGCGTACCTTGAAGTTCTATTATCAGGCAAATCAAATGGGGATCTTGGATCCGGACTCTTTGACCCAAACATGGGATACTGTTTTAGATAAGTATAACAACGGTCGTATTCTGTTTGCAAACTGGGCTTGGGCAGGCAGCGGATATAATACATCAGAACATGTTAATGCAGACAATCCAACCGGGTATGCATCCGTTTGGGCAGATGATTTTACTATCCCGGTTGAATCCGATTCTATTACCGGAGCGTCAGACAGACTGTTAAATGTCAGTGCCAACTGTCAGAACAAAGATGCCGTTATGCGGTTCTTAAACTGGTATCTTTCTTATGAGGGACAAGAGTTTTGCTGCAATGGTCTACAGGGCGGACTTTGGGATGAGGACGAGTCCGGTAAGCGTTACATTACGGATGCGGGCTGGAACATTATTGACAATGGACTTGAAATTCCGCAGGGTGGTATTGTATCAGCATTAAATTTGGCTTTGTCTGACAGACCAATGTGGAAAGAGGTTGTCAATCCAGAGACCAAACAAACAATTGATTATTCCTATTGGGAAGATTCTTTAACACATGGGCGCAGCAAGTTGCAGCAGGATTGGAGCAGCAAGCATGACGGTGCACTTGACATGATAGAGGCAGCACAGAATGCAGGTGGTAAACAGTTGATTAAAACCACACAAGCCGTTCACATGATTTCTCCACTCCCAGATGATTTACAAACCATTCAAAATCAGATTGGGGATCAGGTCAAAACGATTTCGTGGAAGATGGTATATGCGAAGGATGATGCTGAATTTGAGCAACTTTGGAAAGAACTTCAGAATACAGCAAAGACGCTCGGCATAGATCAATTAACAACATGGATGAACACAGAACTGAATAATGCAAAGGAAAAACTAAGCAAATATACGAAATAAGATGGTTTTGCGGATGGGTTCGTGTTTAGGGTTAAGGTGAATACCGTCCGCTTTTGGCGACTTGTTCAAATGATTGGACTGTGTAAAAACGTAGTAAGCACTTCTACAGGATACAAATATAGAGGAGAAATAACATATTGCAGCCTTATATATTGTGTATACTGTAAGTTGAAAATGCGTTTTTATACAGTCTATTATGCTTTGGGAGAAAGGAAAATGGTTATGCTGAGAACTGCATTAATCGGTCTTGGTCGTATCGGGTGGTATTATCATTTGGAGCAAATTTTTTCCCATCCTGGTTATTCTCTTTGTGCCGTTGTGGATCCCGATGAAGTACGCAGAAATGAAGCATTTGAGAAATATGGCGTATTGGGGTATGAGAATTTTAATGAAATGTTACAAAAAGAGCATCCCGATTTGGTGGTGATTGCCTCCCCAACACTTTTTCATGAGGAACAGACCATTGCCGCCATTAGTGCCGGTGCAGATGTTTTACTTGATAAGCCAATGGCATCAGATTTGGAAGGTGCAAGGAGAATTGAAAAGATAGCTCATCGCTGTGGCAGGAAGATAGTCGTCTATCAACCTCACCGCTGCACCGCGGTGACTACCACGGCGCAGAGAATTCTTTCTGATGGAAAGCTTGGAAAAATTTTTATGATGAAGCGTTCTGATTGTGGATTTGTTCACCGAAACGATTGGCAGGCTTTTCTCAAAAACGGCGGGGGAATGCTAAATAATTACGGTGCGCATTATATTGACCATCTAATGTTTCTTGCGGGTGGAACTCCCCATAATCTGTACTGCAGACTACAGCGTATTCTTTGTATGGGCGACGCAGAGGATGTGGTCAAGGTTATTGTTGAAATGGATAATGGAGTGACATTGGATGTGGATATTAATCAGGCCACTGCAATTGGGCTTCCCGAATTAATGTTGTTTGGTGATCGTGGTACCGCTCAGTTAATTCGCAATGAAAAAGATGAAGCTTTTTTTGATATGAAATACTATATTCCTACCGAGGAAACAAAAATTTTGGTTTCAAACGCTATGGGAGCACCAGGACGTCGTTATCCGTCTGAAAAAATTGAATGGGTGACTGAAAAAATCCCAGTTCTAGAGGAAAATGCGATTGACTTTTATAAACAATGCTATGAATATTTTACAGGAAATCAGCCTTCGCCAATTCCGTTGGAGGATACAATGTGCTTAATGCAGGTTTTAAATGATTGACGTGTCTATGCTCAAACCCACTGATCCATCAAAAAGTCGTTTCCCCCATGATAATGGTAGGAGGTAGTTTGTTTGATCGCTGCGGCATTTTGCTTCAGCGATTTTTCAAATTTTTTTAGCGTTAAGAAAGATATAGAAATTTTATAAATATTCATATTCGAGTAAAATTAGCAAGAAAGAAGCAAGCAAATTTGTGATCTGACCAACAGGAGATCGCTTTTGACCAGGTTTTTAATTGCGGTTTAGGGCTCAGTGCGATAAAATAGTGTTGAAAATTTGTATCTGACACCGTCCGGCGTGCCGGAATTATGGGAGAGTGGAAAATGAAACAACAAGTTCAAACGCCCTTTTATTCGAAGCTGATGAAACTGAGCTTTCTTATTTTTTTGGTTATGGTGGTGGTATTTTGCTGTTTGACAAGCAGTATTGTGTGGAAATCCCAAAAAACGGATTTTCTTCAAAATTATGAGCAAACATTGGATGAACTGGTTTCCACTTATGATGAAAAGCATAATGATTTTTATCGTATTTTAATGCCTCTATTGTACTCGGATCAGCTGAATGTAATGGAGGATTTTTTTTCTGATGATCAAGATGATTTGCTGCATGATTATTCTTTTATTCAAAAAATGCTGACACAACTCAATAATGTCGCAATTCGAGACGGATCTATATTAGCAATTTATTTTTATAAACCGGTTAATGACTCTTATTACCGTTACTTGGTTTCCACAAAAACATTTACAAAGGTATCTGACGAAGAAGCTTTTTGTAAAGATTATGCAGAGCAAGCCCGTGTGCGTATCACTTTGGGAACACGCAGTATACCCTATAAGATTAGCAATCCGTCAACGGATTCTATTCTGAATTTATATGCGATCGGAAGTTCTTCTCTGATGGTCTCCGTTAGAGGTGAAAAACCAGGCGTAATTTTTTGTTATGATTCGCGTGAACTTAATCAAATTGTTCAAAAGCGACTATTATCCGATCAGGTTCGATATTATATTACCACGGAATCGGGGCAAGTAATTTTTGATAGCCAAGAGGAATATAAAAAGGACTCTTATGTTATGTTTTCCAATATGCAGGATATCCTGTCAGATTCACAGTCTGTTACAATTAACGGGGAACACTGTATTAAATCAGTTTATCAGAACTCCCAACGTGGGTATTATGCTTTTTATTATCTTCCAGAAAAAATAGTTTGGAGACAGATTATTACAACAGAGGCATTACTGTTGACCTGTGCACTATTTTGTGTAATGTCAATTGCGCTTTGCTATTTGTTTCCACAAAAGTTTTTTCTAAAAGAATGAATCAGTTGATTCAGGGAATGATGTTGATCGGAAAAAATAACCTGCAGTACCGTTTGCCGCAATCAAAAAAAAATGACGAGTTTGCGTTTGTTTCAAACAAATTCAACGACATGTGTTGTCAGCTTGAAGAAGAAATTAACAATACTTATTTATCAAAAATCCGACAACAGGAAGCAGAATTCTATGCGATGCAAACAAGTATTAATCCCCATTTCCTCTATAATGCATTTGAGGTTTTTCGCCAACGGTTACATGCACACGGAGATCCGAAAATGGAGCAAATGTTACTTTTACTTTCTCGACTATTTCAATATCAGACGCACGGAAGCAATTATGTAATGCTTGGAGAGGAATTGGAAATTTTGCAAACCTACCTGGATTTTTTTACCCTTTGGTACGAGGAACGTTTTAGTTGCAACATTCAAGTTCCTGACGAACTTCTGGCGTGTGGCATTCCCAAATATACACTACAGCCTATTATGGAGAACTTCTTTTTGCATGGACTTAGACCTGGAAATGATAATCAGATTACGTTAAAAGCGGTCAAAGAAAAGCATGATGTTATACTTGAATTTTCAGACAATGGGGCTGGAATTGAACCAAAGCAGCTTCAGGAATTAAAGGATCGTTTATCCTATAAAACAGATTTATCGGGACACTTAGGCCTGATTAATGTGCATGAAAGAATTATGATTACATTTGGACCTAAATATGGGCTGACTATTAATTCTCCAGGACGAAATCAGGGAACCACAATTCAAGTGTTGATGAGAGAAGAATCTCTCTCAAGTCTGAAAAATCATAGCAGTTGTTTTCCAGATTCGATTTCCGCAGAACAACGCAAAGAAATTTCCAAAAAACAACTATGAGTTAAGAGAAAAGCATATCGTTATGACCTATGTTTTGCGGCTAAAACGTAGTAAAACAAAACCATCCGTATAGGAGGAAATCTAAAAAATGGATATTATTATCGCACTACCATTTGAAGGTGCGAAAACTATGGCAGAAATCTGGTCATACGAAGAAAGCAAAATTGATTTTGTCAAGGAACCGGAACGAGCTGCCAGATGTACGATTTGCTTTGCAGCAATGGAATTAAAAAAATATTTGACTAAAATGTTATGCAGTGCAAATATTATGGTCACTGATTCTGCTGCCACAGGAGATATTTTTATTCGATTGGATGTCGCTTCATTGATAGATGATGGAGAATCTTTTGAGTGGTGCCCAGAACAAAACGGATTGCTTATTCGCGGAGAGGGGCGGACAGGAGTTCTTTATGGAGTTTATGAATTTTTGAGGTGGCAGGGCTGGCGATGGTTTGAACCCGGAGAGCAGGGGGAGATCGGACCGTCTTTACGAGCAATTTTAAATTTGCCACAAAAACATCAAAGCTTTTCGCCAGCACTGAAAAACGGCAGGGGATTTGAATTTGAAGGATTACTAAAGGAATCCTCTGAGCTTTGGCTGTGGATGGCGCGAAATCGCTTAAATTTAGCTGCAGGAAGACCTCACACTACCCCCCTATTAAATAAACTGGGAATGCAAAAAAAGTTGGGTGGTCATATTTTCGAAGAAATTTTGGATCCTGATAGAAGAATGCCGTCAGGTAAAATTTTGTGGGAAGAACATCCGGAGTGGTATGGAACACCAAAAAATCAACAAAAAACAAAAGAAAACGCTCTAAAAACGCAGTTTTGTGTCTCACAGCCGCAGCTAATTGATTTTTTGGCAAAAGAAGTACTAAAACGTTTGGGAGAAGAATGGAAGAATGGGGACAGAATTGATATTTGGGGATTTGACACATGGGGAGATGTTTGCAATTGTGAACAATGCAAAAAACTTGGTAACGGATCCGATCAAATTCTATATTTTTTATCCGCTATTCGTAAATGCTTGGATGATGCAAAAGAAAACGGTGAATTAGATCGCTCAATTCGTCTTGTTACCACCGCCTATGAGGGAACATCCACCAAACAACCGCCTAAAAATCCGGTTCCCCGAAATCTTTTGGATGCTGGAGATTATGTGGTGTTCTGTCCTATCTTGCGCTGTTATGAACATAATTTAGATGACTCGTCTTGCGGTATGAACCAAGATTATTGGAAGGCATTGAAAGGTTGGTGTAATTCGGGAATTTCTGTCATGATGCTAGAGTATTATAACGTATCCAAATTTGAAGATCTGCCGCTTGTTTTCTCAGAACGACTCCGACACGATCTTCCTACCTATTATTATGCCGGGGTGAGTGGATTAACTTATATGCATCTTCCCATTGTCAATTGGGGAATGCGAGCGCTAACGCAAACAATATATGCGCGGCTCGCTTGGAATCCGGAGGAAGATGTTGATCAGATTATGAAGGATTACTTTGTATCGCGTTATAAAGGATTTGCAGATGTAATGGAGCAGGCATATGGATTGATAGAAAACGCTTGGAGAAAATGTTCCAGTTGGAGATCGTGGAGTCAGCATAACATTTTACAAAATCTTCTTGCATGGAATGGGGAACGCCCGATAAAGCCCTTGGATACGGAATATCATTTTAGCAATTCAGACGACATCGAAATTAGCGGAAGACAGTCTATTGAATCGCTAAAAAGAGCTATGGGCATAATCAATAAAGCAAGAAGTACTTATCGAAAAAAAATACAAAAAGAGTGTTGCACGAAGTTGTTTCCATCAGCGGTCAATCCCGTGGAACAGCAGAAGCAATCAACGGATCATTTGGAGTACTATTTAAACGAAGATAGACGTCTTTTAATCTATGGAATTGATACAATGAGTCTGATGACAGAGATGACGGCGTATTATAATGCATTGCTTTTTGGCAACTCACAAAAAGCAGAAATTGCATGGAAACGGATAGAAGCGTTAGAAAATAAGATGAGTGGATATTATCTTCCGCTCACATTTGATAACCCGAATGTTGGATTAATCAGTAAGGATGCTTTAACACGTACCCAATTACATGATGTTATTTTTCGTTGCAGATGTAATCGGGATAGAAAAAATTAAAAAGTAATATATCAACACCGTGTGTTATGGAGGAATTAAAATGGCAAATGATCATTTTGCGGAAATTGCGGATCGTTATGCGGTGGACAAATCTCGGGAATTAATTACTCCCCAACCTCCGGAATTGCCTGAATTACCAATTCAATTAAAAAACAATAGACAAGGTGTCTTTGATCCGCCCCAAAAAATGGATTCAAAAGAAGAGCTTGATAAAGCACTTAATCAGCTACGTACACAGATGGAACCATTTTTGAAGAATTATGCACCTAAGCTGTTAGACCAAACTCCGCATATAGACATAAAGGAATTTGATTGGTCAATTGATGGTGAGCCAATACAGCGCGTAACAATTCCGCATTATGGAGCAAAAACTGGAAAGCACTGTGCGGAATATACGACGGATTTTATACTTCCTGAATTTAATCAACAACTTAAAAGAGTAATTATGACTTTTAAAGGTGTAGACTATATTGCGGAAGTTTTTCTGAACGGCGCATTTGTAGGGAGGCATGAGGGATTTTTTGCTCCGTTTGAGTTGGATGTAAGCGTGAATGCACATCCCGGACAGAATCAGCTACGTATTTTAGTAAAAAATGACTTTAATATGGAAGGAAATTTTGATATAAACGGTCAGTTTGCGGATGGAGATAAGATTTACGCTTCCACAGGACCTGGTTGGGATGATTCAGAGGAAGGATGGCACCATTGTCCGCCTGGTATGGGGATTTATCAACCAGTATATGTTGAGCTACGTGAGCGGGAATATATTACGGATGTGTTTGTTCGTGAGGGTAGAGAACTTTGGGTTGAATGTATGGGCACAGATATCCAAGAAAAAATGGTTTCCTTTGAGGTCTCTATCTATGGGCAGAATTTTAAGCAGACTGTCATGGAAGGGATTCGAATAGAACCGACTACCGGGATAGAGGCTGGCATCGGAGATACACTGACCGAATCGCGGCTAAGCGCCGAAGGAAAACTGAAAAAGAAGACGCCCTTGCGGCTTGGTAATGGTTTTAATCGCTTTCAGATTCCGATTTCTATTCCTGATGCGCGTATTTGGTCAACGGATTGTCCTAATCTGTATCAGGTGCAGGTTAGAATGATCGTGGATGGGCGTGTGTGCAGTGTGCGGGCGCGCCAATTTGGTATTCGAACCTTTATACAAGACGTTAAAAGTAATCCCAAGGGTATGTTTTTTCTAAATGGAAAACCATTACGTCTTCACGGTGCGAACACAATGGGTTTTGAACAGCAGTGTGTCATGCAAGAAAATTGGGCGCAGTTGTTGGATGATATGTTGCTCGCAAAACTGTGTAATATGAATTTTTTACGATTAACGCAGAGACCGGTACAAGAGGAAATCTATGAATTGTGTGATCAGATCGGATTGATGATTCAAACCGATCTTCCACTGTTCGGTACAGTAAGAATCAATCAAATGGCTGAAACTATCCGTCAGGCTGGAGAGATGGAACACCTTATCCGTTCTCATCCGTGCTGTGTATTAGTCACATATATCAACGAGCCATATCCAGATGCAAATAATAAGCCACACAGAATGATTAAACGTGGTGACCTGATGCGATTGTTTGATGCGGCAGATGCAATGGTACACCTCCACAATCCGGATCGTGTAATCAAACATGTGGATGGTGACTATGATCCACCATCTGACACGCTTCCTGATAATCACTGTTACACAATGTGGTATAATGGTCATGCGATTGATTTGGGTAAGCTGCACAAGGGCTATTGGTTAGAGGTTAAACCAGGATGGTACTGGGGTTGCGGAGAATTTGGTGCAGAAGGACTTGATTTTGCCGAACTGATGTGCCAACGGTATCCGAAAGAATGGTTGCGTGAGCCGTTTGATCCAACAAATATCAAAATGTCCCAGACTGCAAATTTTCATTACTTCTTCTATGATACCCCGAATTCAATGAGTGAATGGGTCGAAGCAAGTCAGGATTATCAGGCTTTTGCGACCAAAATAATGACAAATGCATTCCGCCGCAGCAACGGTATGGTTACATTTGCGATTCATCTGTTTATTGATGCATGGCCATCTGGCTGGATGAAAGCAATCGTAGATTGCCGTAGAATTCCCAAACCGGCCTTTTTTGCATACCGAGACTGTTTAAGTCCAATCAAAGCAGATTTGCGCTGTGATCGTTTTGCTGCATTTGGCGGAGAAACGCTTCAAGTTGAAAGTCGAATCTGTAATGATGGTGATTCCTTGGAAGGGGCAGAAGTATACTATATGGCACAGATGGACGGAAAAACCATTGCCTCCAAACGCCAGCCCGCCGTCATCGGTTGTTGCTGTACGGAGTACCAGGGTATGGTACAGTTGCAACTGCCTACTGTAATGCAACGCTGTCATATAATGTTGTTTATGGGAATTGTTCATAACGGAAAGGTATTGCACTGGACAAGTGAACAATTCACAGTTTTTCCTAAAAAAAAGTTCTGCATACCTAAGACAATAACATATGCAGATTATGATACACATAGAGCAGAGTATCAGGAACGGTTGAATGCATCGGAAACAATTATTTTTGAACCACTTGAACCGGGGGTTTATTCGGTTGCAGGTCAAACAATAAGAGTTAGAGCATGCGGAATGAGCCCTGTATATTTTGTTTCTGCAACAAATGGTCATCCATTGACACAAGGATTTGAAAAAGGAGATTTTTCCTATTGGTATGATTCGGAGGTAAAACGATTGGTTCCAATTGCTAAAGCAACTCTGGACACGGGGTATGGAGACACGGTCTTGTCTAGTGGTAACTTAGATAATCACAATGAATGGAGAAAAGCAGATGTTTGCACCGTATTATCAGCAGGTAAGGGAAAAGTGGTGTTTTGTCAAATTAACCTGCAATATGCCAACAGTAACCCAGCATGTGCTGAATTTGCTGACCGCCTGACTAGGCTATAAAATTATAGCAAAGTTTCTTATCTTTTTCGCATGCAAATTGCAATAGCGAGTTGCGATAGTTCAAGAATTTCGTAATGTCTTATGGTAGAACGCTGTCGGGCGGCATATATCCGGTCAAGTTCCATCTCGAATAGTTCCTCTGGCGAACGGTAACCAAGAATTTTCCGTGGTAGCGCGTTCATTAGTTCGGGCAAAATGCCGGATGTCATCTATGCTGTAGTTAGAAATGCTTTTCCCTGTTGGGATAAACCGGTGCAATAGATTGTTGTGACATCCGTTCCCTTCTCCCATAAGGAAAACGGGTGTGTGAAGCAGACATTTGTCCCGGATGCTTCGGATGCGGAAGGCTCGGCAAATTCGGAACTATTGTCCGCAGTAAGGTCTTAAACACATCTGAAAAATAAGCACCAAAAGTCTACATTAATTGTGCGATTGCTTCCGACACCGCAGCTGCAGAATGGTTTCTGTGCAGTTTTTCGGAAAGGTCGATGCTCCGCACGGGCAAAAGTTTTATATCCACATGGTTGTAAAGTGTTTTGGTGCAGATAATTTCTTTGCGTGAAAACTGTCCTGTAAGCAATGATTTCCGACACAGACATCCAGTGAACAGCCTTGATCTCGGAACTGTTTGACCCACATATTGCAGGAAGGCGGCGGCTTTCAGACAGCGGTATTTTCGGGTGGAACTGCGGCGTTTTTTTCAAGATACTGCTGCTGTCCAACTTCTGCTTTATACTGAAACACCTTGCCGTGATACAATGCGACGGTTCCGCGCCTAACCTCATTCTTTATGGTGTGGTACGATCGATTCGGATGTCGGGCTATTTGATATTTTGACCAGCCGCTCTTCAAATGTACCTCAATGTCGTGCTGTTCTTCGGAAGTAATCTGCGTTGTAAATAGATATGACCCATCTACCCGAAAAAAAAAGATATGGTAACAATCGCATTTCAAAGCCTTA
>CAKXIK010000053.1 GCA_934875675.1 uncultured bacterium | reverse complement strand
TGTGGTGAACTCATTATACCATATCTCGCGGGAGGCTTCCTCTCTTTTTGGGTCACATCATTTTAACACATACAATGCCACATGCGCCTTCCCTTGTTTTTCTGTTGTCAAACCATTCAGATGATTCCGTTCTATCCAACTCGCTCAAGATCCTTTTTCAAGCGGCTGATAATTCTTTTTTCCAAACGGGAAATATAAGACTGCGAAATTCCCAGAATATCGGCCACTTCTTTCTGGGTATGTTCGGTAACTCCGCCCAGTCCAAACCGCAGCTCCATAATTCGCTGCTCCCGTGGGGAAAGCCGATGTACCGCATCCATCAGCAAATCGCGTTCTGCCTCACTTTCTATATTACGCCCAACCGTATCCGGTTCGCTGCCAAGAACATCGGAAAGAAGAAGCTCATTGCCGTCCCAATCAATATTTAGGGGCTCATCAATAGAAAGATCGTTTTTATATTGTGCGCTTTTTCGCAAAAACATCAGAATTTCATTTTCAATACAGCGAGAGGCATACGTTGCCAATTTAATATTACGTTCCGGGCAGAAGGTTCGCACTGCTTTAATCAGACCGATCGTTCCGATGGAGATCAGATCTTCCACATTGGCAACCCTTGTTTCAAATTTGCGTGCAATGTAAACCACCAGACGAAGATTGTGGGTAATGAGTGGTTCTCTGGCATCCTCATCTCCATCCATAATTTTGCGCATCAGATCTGCTTCTTCCTCGGCAGAAAGCGGAGCGGGTAAGGTTTCGGAGCCATTTATGTAATAGAGCTCACAGGGTGCTTTTTTCCCAATCCAATGCATCCAGCGGATTCTCCACCGAAATATTAAATTTTGAAGAAACGACGTCATGACAATAACCTTCCTTTCATTATGCTTCCATATTCTGATATTTTATACCAATTTCAAATAGAAATTGTATTAGAATAATTTCTCGGATTTTTGACCGTTTTGCATAAGATTCGAAATTTCTGCTAATGCGGGCGGAATCAAAGCATGATAAACGCCGGAGGAAAGTTTTTGCCGGCACACGGCAATACATGCCTTTGGAATTTCCTGTTCCCGAATTTTTATCTTGTCCGGAAAAAAAGCTGGCAACAGACTCTTCGCCCCTACACCGGAATACGGAACCAGGCGAAATCTTGTTTGCCAATCCGTTTTTTCCAGCAGATCAATCCGGTCTACCTTTCCGGACTCAAAAATAGGACGAAGCGATTCCGGGATCAGTTCCTGCACCGCACCATATTCCACAACCATCACCGGAGCGCCGGACAAACGTTCCACAAGCGAGTTTCCTGTGTCAAGCATTGCCCGAAATGAAACTGTTTTTTCATTCACTGTAATCTGCGCTCCAAAAAACTTTTCTTTGGTTTCCCTGCGTCCCACAAGTTTTTGCAGTAACGTCAGGATTAAATAACAAACTACCGTCAGGGCGATTAACAACAACGGAGAAATATTGAAATATACGGTTCCGTTGCGCCAGATCATCCCCTGAGGGGCAGCACAGTACCAAACCGCATACATAATCCCCGAAAACGAAAAACTGACTGCATAAAAGCACAGTACGGTCTTCGCAAACAACCTCAAGGAATGAAAGCCATATGTAACCCACACCATAAATCCGGCAACGACCGCATTCAGCAAAAAGGAAAGCAGCCCGTTAAACTTTGGCAGCAGTACCATTGCCGAAGCTGCTCCTCCAATTGCCGCCCCCAATGCAATACGCCAACGTTTTGGGGTTAGCGAAAGGAGCTGTGCTGCAGCAAGCAACAAAAAATAATCAATAATCCAATTTAATCCAATTAATACATCCAAGTAGATTACTGTCACTGCATAACCCGCCTTTCTCGTCCGAATTTTTGTTGTCCGTTTCAGGGGTCTTTCTTATTATATGCAAAGAGACAGGCGGTTTTATGTCAAATTCGGAAAAATAAATCCTGCAGAAATAAATTTCTGCAGGATTTATTTTCTATGATGGAATCATACCATCAAACTTTTGCTTGATTTGTTCAATCTTCTTTGATTCGGCAGCTTGAGCTGCACCGATACCGCGTTTTTCCAGTTCAGAAAAAATTGTTGCGTGCAGACGGTGTTCTTCATTCATCAGGCTCAGCATCTCATTGCGAACTGCCACATGTGCACAGCCTAACGCTGCTGAACTATAACCTTGAGCAAAAGAAGCCTGTGTAAAAAGCATATCCGCCAAAATTTCATCATCCGAGAGTTTTCGCAAGGGATCGCTCCTTTCTTTATTGCTCCAGACAGCGCAGCATCCGATTGCAGTGAATCTGATGCATTCCTGCTAATTGTTCGCACTTTGCTTTGACTTGGGGATCTTCCGCCTGTTCTGCGTAGGCACGGCATTTCTGAATCATCACAATTTCGTGGTTAATTCGATCCTCAATCAAATGAAGCTCTTCTTCTGTCAGTTCGGTCATAGTCGTATCTCCTTTTCTTCGGGCAGACGCAATGGTCTATGTAGCCCTTAGAGAGTTCTGCGCGACGGATCCAATCCAAAACTAACTGAAAGCGCTTTATTGATTTGCCGCATAGACTCATCATCTAATGTACCCATACACTCACGCAACCGGCGTTTATCCAATGTGCGAATCTGTTCCAACAGGACGATGGATTCTTTTGCAAGCCCGCTGGTTCCGCAGTCAAGTTTAATATGCGTTGGCAACTGCGCTTTATCCCGCTGACTGGTAATGGCAGCTGCAATTACGGTTGGACTATATTTGTTTCCGACATCATTTTGAACAATTAGCACCGGGCGCACACCGCCCTGCTCTGACCCCACAACGGGACTTAAGTCAGCGTAATAAATATCTCCTCTGTGTACAATCACGATTATTCACGCTCCGTAATTCTATTCTGTCAGCTGACAAAAATAGTGTTGCCGCTGTTTTTTGGAAATATTCAGCGTTCAGCGGATTTCTTTTAATCCATCATATTCACGGAGCGAAAAAATGACAAAAAAAAGACCTGCCCGTTTTTGCAGACAGATCTTTTCCCGAAATCATCACACAGGAGCGTTACTTAATTTATGTTTTTCATTCTTCTGTCAGAAAACTAATCTTGATGTTTTGCTGCTCTATCACAATCGTCCGAATAGCACCGGCAGAATCTGTTTGTAATACAAAGGTATTTCCAAAACAGCTACCTGAAAAATTCCACCATTCTCCATCCTGAATAGGCTCGTGCAAGCCGGTGCCCGCGGAACATACTCGAAAAATTTCAAACAACACGCGCGGCAGTCCGTTTTGCGGCAAATCTGCAAGTGCAACTGTCTGGTTCAAACTTCCAAGGGTAATCGTTACGGTTTCACCGTTACACAAGTAAGTTGTACCATTGACCGTCTGTGGATAGTTTAGGACAAGCTCAAAAATTCCGGTTTCCGTACTGTCCCATACCCCACCAAAGGTAAGATCATCACAATTGGAAGAAATTTCTGATTCAAATTCTATTACAGGAGCCGTTGGTGCACTGACACCAATAGGAGACGAACAGCCAGCCAATAAAGTAATCAACAGAACCACGGATAAGAGCACACGTTTCAAACAGATCAGCCCCGTTGTTCCAAATTCAAAAACAGCCCGGGTAATTCCTCCAGCATCTCATGTGGCAGCATAGATATTTGAGAATATTTTTTTGCACAGCAATCTCCGGCAGCACCATGAAGATAAACTGCTGCAACGGCGGCATCCTCTGCGGACATTCCCTGTGCCAAAAATGCGACAATCATTCCCGCAAGCAGATCTCCGCTTCCTCCTCGCGCCATTCCGGCATTCCCTGTGGGGTTCACCCACTGTCTGCCGTCCGGCACTGCAATAACCGTATGATGCCCTTTAAGAACCAGAACAACCCCATATTCTCTTGCAAAATCCGCAGCGATTCGCGTTCTTGCAGACTGCACCTGTGTAACCGTTTGCCCGGTAAGCCGAGCCATTTCTCCCGGATGCGGTGTCAAGATCACTGGTGCCTTAACTGTTTTCAAAATATCTTTATGCGAAGCAATACAATTTATGCCGTCTGCATCCAATACCGTAGGAATTTTGCTTTCCCTAAGCAGCTTTAGCACCACTTCTGCCGTCTTCTCATCTGCACCCGTACCACATCCGATCAAACACGAAGAGGCCTTGCACAAAGCCTCCTGTAATAACGGGGCACTCTGCTCACAAAGACGTCCTTCTTCTGATTCCGTCAGCGGAAGCATCACCGGTTCCAACAATCGTGAGGCTACACAAGGATATATCGAACACGGAATTGCAAGTTGAACTAAGCCTGCACCGCAGCGCAGCGCAGCAGAGGCTGCCATCATTGCAGCCCCAGCCATTCCATAGGAGCCGCACACACAAAGAGCTTTTCCGAAAGTTCCCTTATTGCTGTCCCGTTGGCGTGCCGGCAAAACCGAGGCAACCCAATCATGATCCGGCACCATCGCCTGTGCTGGTTGCTGCTGAAGAATTTCCTCCGGAATTCCAATGGAAAGGACGGTAATTTTTCCGCATTTCTCCTCTGCAGGCATGTGCCAATGCACGGGTTTTGCCGTGGAAAATGTCACGGTTTCATCCGCTTCAAAACATATCCCTGCCGTCCTTGCGGAGTCGCATTCCGTTCCGCTCGGAATATCAATGGCTACTTTATATGCGGTACTGTTATTGGCCATCCTGAGCACTTTGGCAGTGTTTTCATCCGCTTCACCGTGAAACCCGATTCCGTAAACCGCATCTACAATCAATTCTGCTGACTGACACAGTTCATCCGCGCTATCCGCAAAGCCGGCAAGATCATAAAAAGATATTTTTTCCTTTTGCGCCTGTTGCAGCATTGCAACTGCATCCTGAGTACGGGGAGCACCCTTGACAAACAAAACATCCACCCTGCCGCCTGTCTGTGCCAAAACACGCGCAATCACAAAACCATCGCCGCCATTATTGCCATTGCCGCACAGAACCAGTGTTCGCCTTTCTGCCGCATTGCAATTGGTAAGCAAAAAGCGCGCCGCAGCATTTCCGGCGCGCTCCATCAATTCAAAATGACAAATTCCGGCCTGAGCCGCCCGATTTTCCAATTCCCGCGTCTGTGCGGCATTCAAAACCACTTTCATTTTGTCCATACTCCTTTCCTGAGCAGAAAATTTTCATTTTTCCCGCACTTCGCCCACAACAACTGCGGCGGCATAAAGACGTGTGTGCGTAACGCTGACTGAAAAATCAGCATTTTTCTCCTGAGCCAGTCGCTTTGCTTCCCCGGCCAAAGAAAGATAAGGCGCTCCGTTTTCTTTTCGCAGCAACTGAACATCTGCCAGCGCAAATCCAGAAATTCCAGTTCCGAGCGCTTTGCCAAACGCTTCTTTCGCGCAAAAACTTGCCGCAACGCTCTGGCAGGGAAAACCGCGCAGTGACAACTGACGGTATTCTTCCTCACCAAGAACCCTGCGGCAAAAACGCGGACGCTGCATAGCTTCCCGGATGCGGTCGATTTCGACCAGATCAAATCCGGTTAAAAGCATGAAACGCCACCTGTCTTTTCAAAAACGGTTTGATTGCAGCCAATGTGCGCTCATCGGGAGAAAACACAACCAAGGTATGACCGTAATCCTTATGCGTCAGCTCCATGCACCATGCTTCATGATCCGGGTTGGCGTCGTACAGTTCAAGCACCTTGCCAAAGTTACGTTCTGCATAAAGTTCCGGCTTATAAATCTGCATTGCCTCTACATCACGCGATTCAAATGTAATCATTCTTTTTCTTCTGCGGCGCGAAACAATTTTATCAATCACGACGTATCCGTTTGTTACACTATATTCAAATTCCACCCGCATATTGGAAATCAGGTACCACATTAAAAAAACAATTCCCGCTGTAATAATCGTAAAGAGCATCATCCAAATCTGAAATCCCAGCATTAATCCGACATAGTTCAGCACAAAGAAGAGAACAATGCCGCCGATGATGATACCGGCAATTTTGAGATAATCCTTGTTATTCCATTTCTTTTTCACAATCTGTTCAATAAATACGTCCAACTCAATTGCTCCTTCCGATTACCGGCAAAATAATACGTTTTTTAACTGAATTCTTTTTGCCAATCTGCATTAAGTTAGTTCATTATAGCATATCAATTTTACAATTTCAATCAATTGAACCTGCTAAATTGTAAACAATTTGGGATGTGTTTGTGACACCGATGTAAATTACTGGTCATCTACGAATAAAAATTGGGATTGTGCTATTCTTTTAGCGGCAAACTTGTTATAATAATAGTAAACTATTGCACACGAATCAAAAAAAGAATTCCGGAACCGGGAGGGATCGTTTTGGCAGAAAAAAAAGCTTCAAAAGCAGCTGCAGTGATCGACATTGGCTCCAATCGAATAAAAATGCACATATCACAGTTAAGAAAAGGTTCTATTCAGGATCTGGAACGACTGGAAATTCCTCTTCACCTTGGTCGGGAGGTTTTTCATTCGGGAAAAATCAGCTATGAAAGTTTTTTGGAACTTTCCAAAATTCTCAACGGTTTTTCCGCTGAAATGAAATCCTGCGGCGTAACACAATACCGGATGGTTGCTACTACAGCTCTCCGCGAAGCCCAGAACCGGGCATATATTGCTGATATGCTTCGAATTCAGAACGGGCTCGATTTGACTATTCTGGACGAAGATGAAGAAAAATCACTCATTTATTTTCAGGCATTTTCCATTTTAGCACAAAACGGGTTGCTTCCCACCAATGCGTTGCTTTCCTATATCGGAACCGGAAACACGGGCATTGCGCTCTGCCGGGGCAATATGGTTGCATTTGCACAAACGCTTCCCGTTGGAACCTTAAAATTACAGGACCTATTTGGAGATTCCCCGATACAATCGCCCGGTTTTTCCGAAATGCTGCAGGAGTATTTGACCGTGTTATTCCGACAGCTTGATTTCTTTTATTCTTCCAAAAAATCGGAACAATTAATTGCCGCCGGAACCGAGCCTGAGGAATTGGCGCGCATTTGTTCCGCACCGCAGGAAAACGGACTCTATCGGGTAAAAACTGCCGATTTGTGTGCATTATCCCGTCAGATGGAAGGGATGACACCTCAGAAAATAGGTTTCAAATTTAATGTTTCGGAGGAACACGCAGCTTCTTTGATGATGGCTTGCGCAATTTTACAACAGCCGCTTGCATCCCTTTCTGCAGAAGAAGTCTGGGTTCCGCATGCAGAACTGCCGGATGCGGTGATGCGCACTCTGCTGATTCCCGGAGAAGCCGCTGCTTATTCACGTGAGTTACGCAAAGGTTCTGTTGCGTGCGCAAAGGAAATTGCCGCTCAGTTTAATCCAAATGATGCACACCGCGAATTTGTGTTGGAAACCGCATGTCTGCTGTTTGATAAAATGAAAACTCTGCACGGTCTGGGGCGTGCAGACCGCTTGTTACTGGAACTGTCCGCCTTACTGCACGAATGTGGATACCACGTCAATTCCAGCACTCACTCGGAATCCACCTTTTCTTTGATTCGTTCACTCCGCCTTTACGGTCTTTGTGCCCGTGATAATCTTCTGGTTGCACAAATTGCGCGACAGGAAATTCAGTCCGCACCTGTTTCCACCGATGCAGACTTCATGCTGCTTTCTGAAGCAGAACGGCTGTTGGTTTCCAAACTGAGTGCAATTTTTCGCCTGGCGAATGCACTCGATTGCTCCAAAAAGCAAAAGCTCTGTGATTTTAAAATCAAAATTGAAGAAAATGAGTTGCGCATTACCGCCTGTGCTAATGGCAACGCTGCACTGGAAAGCTGGGCTTTTGCGCAGTGCTCTGGTTTCTTTGAAGAAGTTTTCGGATTAAAACCAACTCTTCTGATTAAGGCAAACAACAGCTTTTTCTGATCGGCTCCAGGCAACCGTTTATTTTTTCCGAAAGGACGCAAGCAACTATGATAAAAAAAGAAGTATCTCCCACCCCTCCGCCTTTTACCAACCGGGAACTCAGTTGGATGGATTTTAACGGTCGAGTGCTGGAGGAAGCAACAAAAAAAGACAGCCCCGTATTAGAACGGATGAAATTTCTTTCCATTACTGCCTCAAATCTGGATGAATTTTTTATGGTGCGTGTTGCCGGTCTGCAAGAACAGGTTCTTTCCAAATATAAAATCCGCGATATTTCAGGTATGCTGCCAACGGAGCAACTCTCTGCTCTTTCTGAAAAGATTCACGATTTCTGTGATCGACAGTACGCCTGTTTTCATCGATCCATTCTGCCGGAATTGAATCGTGAAAAGGTCGCATTGCTCCGTCCGGAAGAACTTTCGGAATATCAAAAAAGATATCTGGAAGATTATTTTGACCGCATCCTCTTCCCTGTTTTAACCCCGCTGGCTGTTGACCGCAGCCGACCGTTCCCTCTGTTGGCAAACAAAAGTCTGAACATCGCGGTTCGGTTAAAAGGAGAAGACGAGGAAGAACCCAGCTTTGCCGTAGTGCAGGTTCCATCGATTCTTTCTCGATTTTTGGAGCTTCCCAGTGATGAAGTCGGTACGCATTCCTTCATTCTGTTAGAGAACATCATCATGCTCCAGATGCACAAGCTGTTTGAACTGCACCCGATTAAGGCAATGAGCCCGTTTCGCGTTACCCGAGATTCTGATCTTTCAATTGACGAGGAAGCGGAAGACCTTCTTTCTGAAATTCAAAAATCCATCAAAGAGCGCAAACGCGGTCGACCGGCACGATTGGAGCTGCTGCAAAATTGTGATCATGAAACGATGGAATTTTTGACTGACATGCTTGACGTGCAGCCTTGCGATATATATGAGGTCCCCGGTCCGCTTGACCTGACTTTCTGCATGAAATTCAGCATGCAGCCCGGATACGATAAGCTGCGTGTTCCCGCCATTGTGCCGGTGGAATCTGCTGATTTTTACGGCTGTACAGATATGTTTTCCTGGATTCGCAAAAAAGACCGGATGGTACATCATCCCTATGAAAGCTTTGATTGCGTGGTAAATTTTGTGCGTCAGGCTGCCGCTGACCCTGATGTGCTTGCCATCAAGCAGACACTGTATCGTGTGAGCGGTAATTCCCCGATTATTGCCGCTTTGATCCGAGCGGCAGAAAACGGGAAACAAGTTACCGTTCTGGTGGAGCTGAAGGCACGCTTTGATGAAGAAAACAACATTCATTGGGCAAAAAAACTGGAGGCTGCCGGCTGCCATGTCATATACGGTCTTTCCGGCTTAAAAACTCATTGCAAAATATTATTGATCGTTCGCCGGGAAGATGATGGTATTCGCCGTTATGTTCACATGAGCACCGGAAATTACAATGATTCCACTGCACGATTGTATACGGATATCGGTCTTTTCACTTGCAATGATTACTTTGGGGAAGATGCTTCCTCACTGTTCAATGTTCTAACCGGATACTCCCGCCCGCCCGAATACAACAAAATGATTGTTGCACCGGACGGGATGAAAACGGCATTCTGCCGACTGATTGATACAGAACTGGAAAACGCGCAGAAAGGGCTTCCGTGCGGAATTATCGTTAAGGTCAATTCCCTTGTTGACCCGGTGATTATAGAGCATCTTTATGCCGCTTCTCAGGCGGGTGTCCCTATTCAACTGATTATACGTGGAATCTGCTGTTTGAAAGCCGGAATTGCCGGCCTTAGCGAAAACATTACCGTTATCAGTATTGTTGGTCAGCTTTTGGAGCACAGTCGCATTTTCCGGTTTGAAAACGGCGGTAATCCCAAAATTTATCTGGGGAGCGCAGACTGGATGCCCCGCAATCTTGACCGTCGGGTTGAGCTTGTGTTCCCGGTGGAAGACCCCGACCTGCGTCAACGGCTGTTCGATACCTTAAATCTGATGCTCAGCGATACAACAAATGCCCGGATACAACTCCCTGATTCTTCCTATGTACCCGTTTCAAAACGCGGCAAGAAAACGATTAATTCGCAAGCTGAATTTTATCGCCGCGCTAAAACACGGTTAAAAACAATTGAAAAACAAAACTCGGATTGTTCGACAGAGACTTATACGAATCTCCTATGAGAAAGGGGATAAAATCGAGGAAAAATTTAGATTTATGCGTTTTTCCAAGATTTTATCTGCCGTTTCCAGCGTAACCCGAATTGCTCTGCATTGGAAAAATTATTTTAGCCGAAATCCATTAAAAATGTATCGGCATTCTCGCCCGCATTTTTAATCTTTTGGAAAACTAGCAAGATTTGAAAGGAAGCGCAATAATGATGAAACGAATCGGTTTGCTTACCAGCGGTGGAGATTGCCAGGGACTCAATGCTGCCCTGCGTGGCGTTGCAAAGGCTCTTTATGAAAAGTTTGGCTCGGATGTGGAACTTTATGGTATTGTGGATGGCTATCGCGGCTTGATTGAAGGCGATTACCGTTCGATGAAAAATGAAGATTTTTCGGGTATTTTAAACCTTGGCGGCACGATATTGGGTACCTCGCGGCAGCCATTCAAAATGATGCGGGTAATTGACGAGAACAGTGTAGATAAGGTTGCGGCAATGGTTTCCAACTATAAAAAAATGAAGCTGGATTGCCTGGTTGTTCTCGGCGGCAACGGCACTCATAAAACTGCCAACCTGCTGAGCGAAGAAGGACTCAACGTTGTCTCTATGCCAAAGACCATTGATAACGACATCTGGGGAACCGATATGACCTTTGGGTTTCAAAGCGCTGTGGATATTGCTGCAAACGTATTGGACTGCATTCATACGACCGCAACCTCTCACGGACGTATTTTTGTAGTTGAGTTAATGGGGCATAAGGCAGGCTGGCTAACTCTGCACGCCGGAATTGCCGGAAGCGCAGATGCCATCCTTTTGCCTGAAATTCCATATCAGATTGACAACGTCGTTAAAATGCTGGATCGCCGTGCTGCAATCGGAAAACAGTTTTCTATTCTTGCCATTGCGGAAGGTGCCATCTCAATAGAGGATGCCGCCCTAAGTAAAAAAGAACTCAAGCAGAAGCGTGCAGAGGAAACATATCCGTCCGTTGCCTATAAGCTTGCCAAAGAACTACAGGATAAAACCGGTCAGGAAATTCGGGTTACGGTTCCGGGGCATTTTCAGCGTGGCGGAAGTCCTTGTCCCTATGACCGTGTCCTGGCGACACGATTCGGTGCCGCCGCCGCTGAATTGATTGCAAAGAAACAGTACGGATACATGGTGGCATTGCACGGCGATACGATTGAACCGGTTGCACTCGGCGAAGTTGCCGGCAAACTAAAGCTGGTTCCAAAAGATTGCGAAACCGTAAAACAGGCTAAGGCCATCGGCATCTGCTTTGGCGATTAATCTTCTTGAGTGCCATTTTTAACACTTACTCCTGAGACCAGAGAACGTTTTCCTTAAATGGCGTATAAATAATGAGGCGGGAGATTTTCGAATCATCCGCCTCATTATTTTGCAAATTCGTATTCATCATATGGTCATGCTGGCCATGTCATTTTTTCTTGCAGTTTTTATCCTTATACGGTGCAAATCCGCAAGCGTTTTCTTGTTTTTCTCACTGATATGGTAATTGTGTTTCATTTCCACCCTGCTCATCCGTAATTTCGAGAAAAACTACATATCAATCGATAAATCTTCTTCTATGTTTTTTCTCAAAGCAATCGTATAATAAAGATAAAACTATTATCCAGAAGAGAAAGGATCGATTTTCCGATGTTGAAAACAATTGAAGGAACCTGGTTTGAGTTCTGGCATCACAATATTCCGGAAGGAAAATACTGGAACCCAATTTGTCGTCATTTTACGGAGGCACAATGGCGCGCAAAAGTAGATGAAATTCATGATGTTGGCATGAAATACATGGTTTTAATGTGTACATCAATGGTGTACGACACCTATGCTGAAAGCTATTTTCCAACAGATATTTTTCCTTTTGCCGAGGATATGGAATGCAAGAATCCAATTGAAATTTTGTTGGATGAAGCCGACAAATGCGGCATAAAGGTTTTTGTTTCCTGTGGATTTTATGGTAACTGGGAACACACTCTGGAAAACATGACAAGCGAAGAAGTAACACAGCGCGCATTTACTGCCATGACCGAGCTTACCAAATACTATGGCCATCATCCGAGTTTTTACGGATGGTACTTCCCGGATGAAACCTGCATTGAGCCATATTTTTTGGAGGAGTTCATCACTTACGTCAACCGTTATTCCGCCTTTGCACATCAGCTTGACGCAAGCAAAAAAACTATGATTGCTCCGTATGGTACCAATCTGCTAAAAGCGGATGAACATTACATTGAACAGCTGAAACGTCTGGATGTTGACATCGTTGCATATCAGGACGAAATCGGCGTTCAAAAATCCAAGCCGGAAGAAACCAAAGCCTACTATGCGGCACTTCGAAAAGCACATGATGCCGCAGGCCGAAGCGCCTTGTGGGCAGATATGGAAGTTTTTGAATTTGAGGGAGAGGTATATTACAGCGCACTCGTTCCTGCCTGCATGGAACGAGTAGAACGTCAGTTAGAATCCATTTCCCCATATGTGGATACCGTATTATGCTACCAATACCTTGGCATCTTCAACAAGCCCGGCACCATCGCGTTCTGCGGTCATCCGGAATCGATTCGTTACTACAACGAATATTGTGATTTTGTTCAGAAGGTTACCGGCAAACGTCCATAAATATAACAATTAATGAAAAAGCCATTCGGGAGCAGCGTTCTCAGCGCCTACTTTCCGAATGGCTTTTCTTATTTATTTTTTGCTTAAAATCCCATTAATTTGGTAATCGCAGCCAGCAACGACTTAGAAAGCATCTCTGCATTCTCCTTTGTCTTTCCGCTTGCCGCAACATAGACTTTAATTTTCGGTTCCGTGCCGGAAGGACGAACCACTGCATTTGCTCCGCCTGCGAGCATAAAGGAAAGCACGTTGGACTTTGGCAGGTAAATTTTCTCTTTTTCACCGGTAGCACAGACTGTTTTTTCGGAACGATAATAATCTGCAATGGATTCCACCGCAACACCGCCAATTTCTGCAGGAGCTGCCGCACGCAGGCTGTCCATAATCTCCTGCATTTTCTGCATGCCTGCCAAACCACTGCATTCAAAATTGGAAACCGAATTGATATAGTAACCAAACTCGCGGTAAATATCCTGAATCACATCCACAAGGCTCTTGCCTTGGAGCTTATAAAACGCAGCCATCTCACAAATCATCATAGCGGCAAAAACAGCATCTTTATCACGGACATAGGAACCGGACAGATAGCCATAGCTTTCTTCAAATCCGAGAACATAGCGGGATTCCTCCCCTGCTTTTTCCAGCTCCCCGATTTTTTCGCCAATATACTTGAATCCTGTGAGAACATCCACAACCTCACAGCCGTATTTTTTTGCAATTGAATAAATGATCGGGGTCGTCACAATCGTCTTGACCGTAACAGGCTTTTGGGGCAGCGTTCCCTGTGCAGAACGTTGGGAGAGAATGTAGTTGAGCAGCATTGCTCCCACTTCATTGCCGGTAAATAAGCGATAATCATCCCCATCCCGTGCAGCAATACCCACACGGTCAGAATCCGGATCAGTTGCGAGCAATAAATCCGGCTCATCTTCTTTGGCCATTTTCAGTCCGCATTCAAACACCTGACGAATTTCCGGATTTGGATACGGGCAGGTCGGGAAGGTTCCATCCGGCTTTTCCTGCTCCGGCACCACCGCTACATGCTCCACACCAATCCGCTTCATAATCGCACGCACCGGTTTGTTTCCTGCTCCGTTGAGGGGCGTGTAAATCACCTTGAGTCCTGCTTTTTTGCACACATCGGTATGCACAGCCTGACTCTGCACTGCATCCAGATAGCGTTGCTGCACCTCATCACCGATGAAAGAAATCAAATTTTCCTTGACGCCTTGCTCAAAATCAACACGCTTCACACCGTCGAACAGGTCAACCTTTTCAATACAGCGGAACACCGCCCCTGCTGCATCATCTGTGAGCTGACAGCCATCGGCACCATAGACCTTATATCCGTTATACTTGGAAGGATTATGGCTGGCAGTAACATTGATGCCTCCCTGTGCATTCAGTGCACGCACCGCAAACGAAAGCATTGGTGTTGGCATCAATTCCGGATAAATATACGCATGAATTCCGTTTCCAGCCATAACCGCAGCAGCTTCCTTTGAAAAAAGCTCCGATTTAATTCTGGAATCATAAGCAATCGCCACAGAAGCTCCCTGAGGCTTTTGCTGCAAAATGTAATCCGCCAAGCCTTGTGTTGCCCGACGAACCGTGTAAATATTCATCAGGGAGGTTCCCGCTCCAATTACACCGCGCAGGCCTCCGGTGCCAAACACAAGGTCATTGCTGAAACGCTCGGTTATCTCGGACTCATTCCCAGCTATTTTTTGTAATTCTGTAACCAGATCAACATCCTCAGTTGCCTTCTCACACCAAATTTGATAACGCTCTGTTGCTGTCATCGTATTCTCCATTCCTTTCCAGCAAAAATTTGCAGATTGAAAGAGTTATCTTTCAATCTTTCATTCTTATTCATCCGAAATTCAAATTGACAATGGTATCGATTCCTAATCTTATTGTATAACAAAAATTACCTAACGTCAAACGCTTGTTTTCAATTTTGGAATATGCTTGCAGTTTTTTATGGAAAACAGTAAAATAAACTCATATAATTTCTTTGCAACAAAATTTAAATTTTGCTAAATTGCTGATGAAATCTTAATTTTGTCGAAAGGGTGTGCTTTTTGATGATTGATCTTTCCTCTAATCCGCTTTGCCGTCCGTTTGATTATGCCGGAAGCCGAGAACACGGCGTGCTGATTTTACACGGCTTCACAGGAAGTATCGCCAATATGGTGCCGTTCGGTCGTTATCTTGCCGCAGAAGGTTTTACTGTAAAAGGAATCAGTCTGCGCGGACATAATGGTAATGAACGCGCAATGGCAAACGTGCACAAGGAAGATTGGATTCATGACGCGCTGTTTGGCTTTGACCAACTGGCTAAGCAGTGCAAAAAGATCAGCGTGGTCGGTCTTTCTATGGGGGGTGCACTGGCTCTCTATACCGCAGCCAATCGCCCTGTTTACCGTGCCGTACCCGTTGCTGCGGCTTTGCGCGTCTATAATCGCTGGGCGCCTCTTGCTCGGATTGTCTCTCCGTTTTATCCGTATTGGCAGCGGCCGTCTTCCAACGAACCGTCATCCAGCCAGGATCCTTTTTCTGTGGGATATAACGGGCTGTTCTTTCACAGTGTTGCAGAGTTCAACCGTCTGGCACATCAGGTTCGGCGTGAGCTCCCGAAAGTGACCTGTCCGCTGCTGGTGGTACGTGCCGGACATGACGAAACCGTACGCCCGGAATCGGCTGACTGGATTATGCAACGGACTTCTTCTTCCCAAAAGGAGCTCTTGGAACTTCCGGAAAGCGGTCATGTTTGTGTGCTTGGAAATGAAAACAAACTTCTTTTTCAAAAAACAGCAGAATTCCTGAAAAAATAAACGATCTTTTAAAAAACTCTCCCGGCTAAACGGGGCAATGTGAGAAAAACTTTGTAGCAGAGCCTATAAACTACTTGCTGGCGAATCATATTCATCTCTACAAGTGTTTCTCATCACATCGCTCTAAAAGCCGGTTTTTTATTTCAAACCCAATGCGTCATATTTCTTCAACATAATCTTGGCAGCCTTGTAAATATCCCCGCAGCCCAGCGTAATCACCAGATCTCCCTGCTGTGCATTTTTCACCACATAGTCCGCCACCTCTTCAAAGGTGTTGAACCAAACGCTGCCCGGAATCTTTGCTGCAAGATCACTGGTATAAATATTATAAGTGTTAATTTCGCGGGAACCCATGATTTCAGTCATGACAACATGATCTGCAATCTGAAGCACCTCGGCAAAATCATTGAGAAGCATCTTTGTGCGCGAAAACGTAAACGGCTGAAATACCGCCCAAACCTTACGGAAACCCATTTCCTTTGCCGCCGTCAGCGTTGCACGCAGTTCGGTGGGATGGTGTGCGTAATCATCGGCAATGACAATACCGCCCGGACGACCGAGCACCTCGAACCGGCGGCCTGCTCCGGTAAACTGATCCAGACTGTCCCGAATTTGTTCCGGAGTAACGCCCATTTTATGCGCAACCGCAGCAGCAGCCACGGCATTATAAATATTGTGACGACCCGGGATTTTCAGCGTCATATCTGCAAGCTTTTCTTCTTTATGCATTAAGGTAAAGTGCGCGTGTGAGCCGGGTTCCATCCCGATATCCTTTGCCCAGTACTCATTTTTTGGGGCAAAGCCAAAGGTGACAATTTCCCTCTCTCCCAAATCCGCCACCGCACGCATGGAATTTTCATCATCACCGTTAACGACAATCATGCTGCTCGTCTGCAGGCAGAATTGATGGAAATGCCGGATTGTATTATCAACCGATTTAAAATATTCCAGATGATCGTCGTCGATATTAAGAACAACCGCAATTGCCGGGTTCAGCTGCAAAAACGTATCAACATACTCGCACGCCTCACAAACCATAATGTCTGACTTGCCAACACGACCGCTGCTTCCCATTCTGGGGAGCTTGCCGCCGATGATAACCGTGGGGTCAAGGTCTGCATCCAGAAAAATCTGTGTAATCATGGAAGTGGTCGTGGTTTTTCCGTGTGTTCCTGCAACCGCAACCGTTTGCGGATAATGACGGGAGACCATGCCAAGCATCACTGAACGCTCCACCAGCGGAATCCCGCGTTCCTTTGCCGCCACAAGTTCAGGATTATCTTTCATGATTGCAGCAGAATAGACCACTGCTTCTGCATCCCCAATATTTTCCGCCCGATGCCCCATTGCTACCGGAATTCCATAGGAGCGAATTCTCGTCAAGGTATCACTTTCGTTCACATCAGACCCCGTCAGCTGATATCCTTCATGATGCAGAATTTCAGCGATTGGGCACATTCCCGAGCCGCCGATTCCCACAAAATGAATTCGTTTTACCTCTGCCAGCAAATCATTCTGTTTTTCCATAACGCAATGACCATTCCTTTCTATGCGGAATCCTTGAACCGAATCCGCAAACAGCACTGACTGTCTGTATTTTTAACCATATTCTTTATTATACTAATTATAGAAGTATCCGGCAAGATTTCAATCATTATTTTTTGCGTATTTTATTTTTTCAGTCTGCTTTTTTTTGAATGAAACAAATAAATAGCAGCAATTCGACATTCTTCGCACATTTTTTCTTGCAAGCTTCCGGCAGTTATGCTAAAATAAAGCCACCAAAAACGGAAGAAAGGAATGCAAACGGATGAAAATCACGGTCAACAAGGTTACAAACAAGAATGTTGTTCATTTTTCTTCCCCATATGGCGACTGCCTGGGCGTGTGGAGTGCAGGAA
>CAKXIK010000052.1 GCA_934875675.1 uncultured bacterium | reverse complement strand
ATCAGAATAAGAACGGCGCCGCCAAAAATCTCAGCTTTACAACTGAACAACTTTCCGAATTTTTTCCCGATGTAAACACCGCCAAAGCTAATCAGGAACGTAATCAAACCAATGGTTCCGACAGAAATCAGCATTAATACAAGGGAAGAAGCTCCCACTGCGGACGGAAGAAGCAATCCGGTTGCCAAAGCATCAATACTAGTGGCGACGGCCAGAGTAAATAATGCGCGATACGTTAAGTAACCTTCCAGCCCTTGACAAGAAGCAGGTGTTTCCTTTGAGGAATCTTCTTTGTTCTTTTTAAGAGCTTCCAGTAACATTTTTCCGCCCAGATAACCAAGCAGAATCAGTGCAATCCAATGGTCCACATTGGTAATAAACTGTGTAAATGCAGTGCCGGCAACCCAGCCGATCATTGGCATTACTGCCTGAAAGATACCGAAAAATGCAGCAGTCTTGAGTGCGTCTCCAACCGTTGCGCGCCGATAAGTTGCACCATTGGAAATAGATACCGCAAAAGCATCCATTGCCAACCCCACTGAAATTCCAATTAAAGAAACAATATCCATTCCATGACCATCCTTTTATTTAAATATAAATTAAAATATGATTGTGGGTGTATCAATAAATTACTTATTTGCAGTGGAGGAGTCGGAATTATTCGATGGATTTAAAAATTTTTTTGCGGAAAGAAGAAAAATGGTGGTTGTCGTCAACGCCGCACAGATATCCGCAATCGGTTCCGAAAGGAAAACCCCATAAACGCCCAGACCAATACGGGGAAGAATCAAGGTCAATGGAATCAGCAGAACGATCTTACGCAAAAGCGCCAGAAAAATAGAATATTTTGCATTGCCCAGGGCAACAAAAGAATTTTGAAAGGCGATCTGCAAACCAAAAAGAAGAATACCAAAGCAGAAGGTTTTCATATATCCCGCCGCAAGGGGGACAAGATGTTCGTCTCCGGAAAAAATGGAGCAGGGGATACGCGGGAAGAAAATGCACAAAGTCCAAATTACCACGGCATATGCACAGCAGATACCAACCATGTATTTAATGGTACTTTTGACACGGGCATAATTCTTTGCGCCATAATTGTAGCCGATGATCGGTTGTGCGCCTTGCGTAACACCTGAAAGCGGCATCAAAACCATCTGCATAACACTCGTCAGAATTACCATTGCACCAATGTCCAGATCTGTACCGAACTGTTTTAATGTTACGTTAAAGCAAATCTGAATCAGGCTTTCAGTGGACTGCATAATAAAGGGCGAAAGTCCCAAGGCAAGAACACGCCCGGTATCATTGCAAACAAAGGAAAGAAACTTGCGTCGAATTTTTAAAACTGCTTTTTTGCCGGTCAAAAAACAGATAACCCAAACGGCGGAAACAGTTTGAGAAATAATAGTTGCCAATGCGGCGCCCTTGACTCCCATGCCCAATAAGAAAATAAAAATTGGGTCGAGTACAATGTTGCAAACTGCACCAATCAATACCGTTGCCATTGCAGTGGAGGCATATCCCTGCGCGGTAATAAAGGAATTCAGCCCAAGGGAGATCTGGACGGCAAGCGTGCCAACCAAATAAATGGACAAATAATCATTGGCATAAGGAAAAGTGACGTCGCTTGCACCAAACAGATAAAGTACCGGCTGCTTGACAAAAAACAGTACAGCCGTTAAGATAACGGAGATGGTAACCAACATCATGGTGCAGTTACCCAAAATTCGTTCAGCGCCTTCATTGTCCCGTTGCCCCATTTTGATGGAAGTAAACGGAGCACCTCCCATACCAATCAGTGACGCAAATGCCGAGATAATCATGATCACAGGGAAAGTAATGCCCACCCCAGTCAGAGCATTGGTGCCAATTTCAGCAATTCTTCCGATATACATGCGGTCAACGATATTATAAAGTGCATTAATCACCTGCGCTGTGACAGCCGGCAGAGATAACCGCAGCAAAAGCCGGGGTACGCTTTCCGTTGCCAAACGCTCATTTTGTTCCATAAATATAGCCTCTTTTCATAGCATATTTTATTATTATAGCGTAACTGCATGGTTCAATTGTGAACAAACTATTTCGAATATAGCGATCAACAAAAAATAATTGATTGCGAGTAGCTTTCTGCAATTTTGAATCACAGCAAAGTTGTATTTGATTCATCATTAGGAAAATTGTGGTAGATGATTACCGGAACTCAGGCCAAATGTCAGTGCATTTGAAGGGAATGGTCATATATATGGACGAGGCGCTGTTTCAAAAAGCCAGATCAGAAACCTTACAAAACAGAACTTGTGACGGAATCGGAACATTGGGCGAAAAAACAATTCATGCGGTGCTCAAACGTTATTATGAACCATATGGCGACAATCATGAAGTATCTCTTGGAGGATTTGTAGCCGATGCCGTTGGAGAAAATGGGATTTTTGAAATTCAGACGCGGCAATTTGAAAAGCTTCGCCCTAAGCTGAACGCATTTTTACCGCTTTGCCGGGTTACGGTGGTATATCCTGTCGTAGTTCGCAAACGCTTGAATTGGATTGACCCGCAGACGGGAGAAATTGTGCAGCAAGGAAAATGGTTCCGGTGTGGTAGCCGATATTCTTTTTTTTCGGAGTTGTATCGGATTAAGCCCTTTTTAAAAAATCCAAATCTTTTTTTTCGCGTGGTAGAATTGACAGCGGAAGAATATCGGTTGTTAAACGGATATGGTGCGCAAAAAAAGAATCGTGCAGAGAAATATGACCGGATTCCGGAGTCGATGCAGCAGGAATGGGTTCTGAATCAGCCCAGCGATTTTGCGGTTTTTTTGCCGGAGAACTTGCCGGATCAATTTGATAGTGCTGTCTTTGCTCTTCATGCGCACATCCCGCGTTCTGTGGGGCAAGTGGCACTGAATATCTTGACGGAGTTGCAAGTGGTGGAACGGATTGGAAAGCGCGGTAATGCTCATTTGTATGCTCTCCCTTGCATTTCGCAGCAGAAAACGGTAAAATAAACGCAGAACGATAACCTTTTGTGAAGGGAAAGATGTATTCTAAATGTCTTACCGATTTTTTCAAAATAAAAGCTGTGAATATTTTCCGTGTCATCGGGTAGACGGCAAAGAAGAGGAATTTTCCTGCCTTTTTTGTTATTGTCCGCTTTATCGGGAAGAGCAATGCGGCGGCAAATTTACAATATTAAAGAATGGAATTAAAGATTGCAGCGATTGTACAATTCCACATTTTTGTTATGACCGGATTGTGCAAAAGCTGTGTGAAAAAAATCAGGAGGAAAAGAAAAGTATGCCGGAAATCAAAGTGAAGTATCATTCGCAGAAATTAGAGAAAATTCAAAAGATTGAACAGGGAGATTGGATTGACCTGCGTGCAGCAGAGCGTGTGGAGCTAAAACAAGGCGAGTTCCGGCTGATTTCTCTCGGTGTTTCCATGCAGCTGCCTGCTGGCTATGAGGCACATATTGCTCCTCGCAGTTCAACTTTTAAAAAGTGGGGGATCCTGCAGGTCAATTCTGTTGGCGTTGTGGACGAATCCTATTGCGGAGAAAATGATATTTGGCGCATGCCGGTCTATGCAACGCGCGATACGGTTATCGATTTGAATGACCGTATTTGCCAGTTCCGGATTATTAAAAAAATGGAAACATTGACGATTACAGAAGTAGAACAGCTGGAAGGCAAGAATCGTGGAGGTTTTGGTTCCACTGGAAGTAATTAAGCAATGAAATGCAATATCAAAGAATCCGTTCTGTCTTGTTAATCGTGTTATTTAGTACGATGAAATTAGTATTAGGGGGAATGGGGAATGAAAAAGCTTTTGATTTCGGGAGATACACAAATTGCTTGCTATTCGGTTGAAGAAAATGGTACGGCCCAGCTTTTGATGGAAAAACCGGTGGAGCGGGCAACGTATTCGCTGGTGCAGCGGGACGGAGTTTTTACTGTTTTTGAAGGCGAAGATTCAAGCGCGTTTCTATCGCTGAATCGGCAACTGGATGTGGTTGACCGGGTGGAAATTCCTGGTTCTGCCCTTTGCCATTTGTATTATGCACCGGGTACACATACGATTTATGGCAGTTGTTATGGTACCGGTCATGTGGTTGCGATTGAGGCGGAACACAATCATTTTTCAGGAATCCACAGCAGCATTGTGATGGGAGAGGGAGAACCAGGAACACCGCGTGCGCACTGCTGCATTCTTTCGCCCGACGGTCGTTTCCTGCTCAGTGCTGCCATCGATCAGGATCGGGTTTACGTTTGGGATGTTGCAGCGGACGGCAGCATTACGCCCGGCAAAGCAATGCCGTTTTGTGCAGTTCCGACGGGAAGTGGACCGCGGCATCTCAAATTTCATCCGGATGGACATACACTCTATGCAGTTACGGAATATTCTAATGAGATTCTTGTGTTTGATTATGAAGCGGAAAACGGTATACTGCATTGGAAAGAGACAGTTTCCTCACTGCCTTACGGTTTTCAAGGGGAAAGTTACGGCTCAGCTTTATTGATTAGCAGGAATGGAACACGGCTTTATGCAGCCAATCGCGGTGCTGATACCATTGCGCTGTTTGCGATTGAAGCAGACCGCAAACTTCGACCTCTTGCGCAATATCCCTGCGGAGGTCATTGGCCTCGCCACATGGAGTTTTCTAAGGATGAAACCATGCTGTTTGTGGCAAACGAGCGTTCCGGCTCAGTTACGCTGCATTGTGTGGATTCCGAAACCGGTGAATTAAGAATCGTCGGTCAGATTCCGTTTCAGCGACCGGGATTTGCAGCAGAATGGGACGAATTTTAGTTTGTGGTATTGCATTACTCTGTATGTGGGTGATATAATAAGATTACTGTAAAAAACAAGGAGGTTCTGAAAAATGGCTACAATTACGAAAGATACGATTATTGGAGATATTCTCGATTTGGACAGCACAACAGCTCCGTTCTTTTTTGAGATGGGGATGCATTGCCTTGGATGCCCTTCTGCAAGAGGCGAAACGTTGGAACAAGCATGCATGGTTCACGGTGTGGATGCAGATGAGCTTGTAAAAAAAATCAATGAGCATCTCGCAGGAAAGTAATACCGATCAGATTTTAGATTTGGTATCAAACAAAAAATGCGTATCCGCCCGGACGGTTTGCTCGGGCGGATTTTTTAAAGCATAAAAGGGTGGTCATCAATATGGCAGAAACTTTGCTTTTTCAGTTAAATCCGCGCTTGAAGGCAGCAGCGGAGTTTGTGCGTAATGGGAAAAAATTTGTTGATGTTGGCACAGATCATGCATATTTGCCAATCTGGCTGTTGAAATCGGGAACCTGTCCGCAGGCAATGGGAACGGATTTGCGGGAAGGGCCTATTCTTCGTGCCACACATAATGCGTACCGCTATCGGGTACAGAATAAACTTGTTTTGCAGCAGTGTGACGGTTTGGCAGGAGTAAATCCGTCTGACGCAGAGGATATTGCTATCACAGGTATGGGTGGCGAGCTGATTGCGCAGATTCTGCAAAATGCACCATGGGTTCGGGATGCAAAAAAGAGATTGATTTTGCAGCCGATGACCGCAGCCGAAGAATTGCGGCGTTATTTGTGTGAAAACGGCTTTGAGGTGCAGCAGGAGCGTGCAGTTCGGGACAGCGGGAGAATCTACACGGTCATGCAGGCGCAGTTTACCGGGAATGTGGCCACGCCGACGGCATTGTATTGTTATACCGGTCAGCTCGAGCCTCAAAAATCCGCAGAGGCAGCGGAATATATTCGTCAACAGCAGCGCCATTTAACCAATATGAAAAAAGGACATCTTGCCAAAGGAGAATCGCTGCAGGCAGAGCAAATTGTAGAGCTGATTCGTCAGATGGATGAAATGATTGCCGGAGCGATAAGGGCATGAGTTCTTTGACGTACAGAAAATGAACGCTTGCAGCCTTGCAAAGGAACGGTGAAGTACATGGTAACAGTGGGAGAAATTTATCGTTTGCTCGATGAAATTGCGCCGTTTGATTCTGCTTTGGAGTATGACAATCCAGGCTTGCTGGTCGGAGATTCCCAACAGCCGGTCACCACGGTGCTGCTTGCGCTTGATATAACGGCAGCAGTGGTGCAGGAAGCTGCTGAGCTTGATGCACAGCTCATTCTCAGTCATCATCCTGTCATTTTTCATCCGATGAAGCGTCTGTTAGTCAACAGCGCACCTTATTTGCTGGCAAAACACGGCATATCAGCAATCTGCGCGCACACCAATCTGGACATGGCACCCGAATGGGGCGTGAATGCCGCGCTTGCAGATGTGCTGCAGCTTTGTAATCTGACAGCACTAACGCGCCACGGTGAACATGCAGAAACATTGATCGGCACAGCAAGAGAACGGGAACCACGGCACTTTGCGGAATTTGTCAAACAGCAGCTCTGCCGTCCCGTCGTAGAGTATTGCGAGGGAAATACACGGGTGCACCGTGTTGCATTATGCAGCGGTGCGGGCGGAGAATTTATCG
Source organism: uncultured bacterium (assembly GCA_934875675.1). Lineage (GTDB taxonomy): Bacteria > Bacillota > Clostridia > Oscillospirales > Acutalibacteraceae > CAKXIK01. Next base: position 10,977 of record CAKXIK010000052.1, on the reverse strand, counting down.
CGAATGCAATTGACGCGGGTGCAGATGCATTTGTGACGGGAGAAGTGAAACATCATGAATGGCTTGCAGCATGTGAAAGCGGACTGACGGTTGTGTGTGCAGGCCATTTTGGAACCGAAAATATTGTTTTGGAGCGGTTGCAGCAGCTGCTGCAGGGTCGCTTGCCCGAATTAAAATTGCAAAAATCATTGCGCTGTCAAGATCCGATCTGCTGGTTGTGATCAGCGGCGCATGTTTCAGGAGGAATCCATATGGCTTTTGACGGTGCATTTCTGCATCAGATCAAAAAAGAAATAGAAGAACAATCGCTCGGAGCGAAGGTGGATAAGGTTCATCAGCCCTCCAGAGAAGAAATCATTTTGATTTTGCGTGGGAAAGGTGTCGGTGGAAAACTGATGCTTTCAGCACGAGCAAATAGCCCCAGAGTGCATTTTACGGAAGCTCTGCCGGAAAATCCACCTGCGCCGCCTATGTTTTGCATGCTGCTGCGCAAACGACTGATTTCCGGTAAACTCACGGCGATTCGGCAGCCGGGCATGGAACGCGTGTTGCTTCTGGATTTTGCGTGTGTCAATGAATTGGGAGAGTCGGTTGTCAATACGCTTGCGGTCGAGATTATGGGGCGATACAGTAATATTATTTTGATTGATGAGCAGGGAAAGATTGTGGATGCGCTGCGCCGTGTCAATGCCGAAATGACATCGGAGCGCTTGGTGTTGCCGGGAATGGATTATCAGCTTCCGCCCGCACAAAATAAACAGAATCTTTTGGAGATTGAACCGGAGAAGGTTTTATCCGCGTTTGAATCAATGAAGACCATGCCGCTCGCCAAGGGTTTACTTTCTGTTTTGCAGGGGCTTTCGCCGATTGTATGCAGAGAAATTGCCCATCAGGCATGCCGCGGGCAGGATGCAACCACGCTTGAAATGACGACAGAGCAAAAAGAACGTCTTTGCTTCTTTCTTCATCGCACAAGAGAGTTGATCTGCGACGGCGGAAAGCCGGTTATGGTCAGCGATTTGAACGGTCGTCCGTTTGATTTTTCCTTTATGCCGGTTGCGCAATACGGTACCGGAGCAGTTACCTCACAATTCGGCAGTTTTTCTGAATTGATGGATGCATTCTATTCCCGGCGCGATCAGATTGAGCGGATGCACACCAAATCGCACGATCTGCTGCAGCTGCTTGCCAACACAACCGATAAGCTTAGCCGAAAGGTGAATGCACAACAGGCAGAGCTTGTTCAGTGCGCCCAACGTGAACAATTGCGGGTATGCGCCGATTTGCTGAATGCTAATCTTTACAAGCTGGAAAAGGGATTGCCCTTTGCTGATTTAGAAAATTTTTATGAGGAAGGAAACCCGGTTCAGCGGATTCGTCTCGATCCGGCGCTTACCCCTTCCCAGAATGCACAGAAATACTACAAGGATTACCGCAGGGCGCAGACGGCAGAGCGGATGCTCAACCAGCAAATTGAACAGGCGACGGCAGAGCTTGCATATCTGGATACGGTTTTTGATGCGCTCAGTCGTGCGGAAAGCGAACGTGAATTGGCGGAAATCCGGCAGGAACTTACTGAACAAGGATATCTGCGCCGCTCAGGGGATAAACGGCGACCGCCGGCAGCACTTGGTCCGCTGCAGTTTCAGACCTCAGACGGATTCGCAGTAGCGGTGGGGCGCAACAACCGCCAAAATGATCAGCTCACATTAAAAACAGCGGGCAATTATGATATCTGGTTTCACACAAAGAATATTCCCGGGTCGCATACGATTTTGTTTACACAAAACCAGCAACCTTCCCAGGATGCACTCCGGGAAGCAGCAATGCTTGCAGCGTTTCACAGCAAGGCATCGGATTCTTCCCAGGTTCCGGTTGACTATGCACCGGTGCGCAATGTACATAAACCACAGGGAGCAAAACCCGGGATGGTAATCTATGATCATTATCAGACAATCTATGTAACGCCAACTGAAGAAATCTGCAAAAAACTTAAAAAAGTTTAAAAAAACACTTGCAAAACATAAAATGATATGGTATTATATCGGAGCTGAATCAATTCTGGTTGATTTGGCTCGGAATATGGGGCATTAGCTCAGCTGGGAGAGCGCTACACTGGCAGTGTAGAGGTCAGCGGTTCGATCCCGCTATGCTCCACCAAACCTGACAGTACGAACCTTTTTGATTGTTTACATTCAAAAAGGTTCGTTTTTTGTTGTGTTAAGATAAAAATGTAAAAATGAACAACGCCCTCCATACACGAAGGCGTCATTCAAACTTATGTGCACAGTCTGTCTGATGTTCTTTCAGACACAACAACCATCAAATGCTATTACAAGGGTATATGAGATTCAAAGTTGTTCGAAACATTTTTTCCTGCGCAGTAAGAGAACGGCACCAGAAGCAGCCGTCAGAGCGAAAATGAAGGCTAATGCGTATTCCTTTGCTGCATTGTTTCCACCGGTTTGAGGCTGATTGGAGCCAGTCGATTCCAAGGAAGACTTAGAGCCGGATTGAGAATCATTTTCCCGGAATAAGACACAAATCTCCAGTGCATGATCAATCATAACGGAGAATGTGGTTCCAGTTACAACGATTTCCTTGCCGTCAAATTGAGTGTGCCTATTCTACTGAAAATACCAACAATTCTCCAGAATCCGATGGATTACTGGGATTGCGCATTGTTATTGTAATTTTGAGATCACTTGAATATTTTTGTAAATGTAACCTGAGTCATGTTGCGAAATTTGATTTTATCATAATGGCAGGAAAAGAAGAAAAATTCAGAAAATCATGCAAAATCAAGTCATAAAATATGATATAGAATAGTTATTTAAGAAGAGAGTGGATAGATTTATTAGAGGTGTAAAGGTTGTTTGACAGGTAGACTTGAAAAATGAACTATCTATGGTATAATTGCAGCGGTTTGTATTACAAAACGAATGTTTTCTTATTTCTTTGAATTGTGATAAATTTACAATCTAAAGAAATAGGGATAGCATTTTTTTGCTTCACATGCTATAATAAAAATAATTCTGTCTGAAAAAGAATGATTGTTGGCATCAGCGGCACACTAAAATGACAGGCAAAACCTGCATAGTAAATGAGGTGTGACGATGAGTAATAACAATAACCAGTTTCCGGACGAAAACGATGACAAAGAGAAGGATAAGGATACTACGCTTCCGTCCGAACAACAAAACGATCAGATTCGGGAAAGTGGTTCTATCACAGCAAAAGGAAAGCATGTGATTCATTGTCTAACGATCATTGGACAGATTGAAGGGCACTATGCTTTAGGACCGCAGAACAAAACTACAAAGTATGAACATGTAATTCCACAACTGGTGGCAGTGGAACAAACACCGGAGATTGAAGGACTTCTGGTTTTGCTCAATACTGTAGGCGGTGATGTGGAAGCAGGATTGGCTTTGGCTGAATTGATCTCCGGAATGAAAAAACCGACGGTTTCTTTAGTGCTTGGTGGCGGACATTCTATCGGTGTTCCGCTTGCCGTTGCTGCAAAGCGTTCTTTTATTGCGCCCAGCGCTTCTATGACATTGCATCCGGTGCGTATGACAGGATTAATGATTGGTGTTCCCCAAACGCTTTATTATTTTGAAAAGATGCAGGAACGGATCACGCGCTTTGTGACCACAAACTCCCGCATTTCTCCCCAGCGTTTTCGTACTCTTTGCATGAACACCGGTGAATTAGTAACGGATATTGGCACGGTTCTGGATGGAGAGGCAGCGGTCAGTGAAGGATTGATTGATGAGCTTGGGTCACTTTCTGATGCGATGGGAGCTCTTGATCATATGATTGAAGAAGGAAAACCAAAACGTACTGGAACAAAGACAGGAAAGAAAGTAAAAAAGTAGATCTTCCGCCCGATTAGGGCGTACATATTTTATATTTACATAATTAGGAGGACTTTTATGGATATCTTAAGAGCAATCATTCTTGGAATTATTCAGGGTGCAACGGAGTTTTTGCCGGTTTCAAGCAGCGGGCACCTTTCTGTTGCGCAGCATGTGCTGGGAGTGAACACAGAGGTTGGTATTCTTTTTGATCTTATGCTGCATGTCGGTACGCTTGCAGCCGTGTTCTTTGTTTTCCGTAATCTGATTGGTCGCTTAATCTGCGAATTTTTCCGAATGATTGGTGATTTGTTTACCGGAAAATTTCATTGGTCAAAAATGTCGCATGATCGTCGCATGGTTATAATGTTACTGATTGGCTTGCTGCCATTGTTACTGTTTTTCATTCCTTTGCCCGGAACCAATGGAAATCTGAAGGATTTCATGGAGGGTTTTTATGAGGATTCAACCATTTTGGTGGAAGGCTTCTGTTTCCTGTTTACCGGCGCACTGCTCATGATCGCGCATGTTGCCACAAAAAAAGCAGAAGGAAGCCATTACCAAAGCAAAAAGGATCTTACAACCGGAAATGCGTTGACAATCGGTATTTTTCAGGGAATCGCTACGCTACCGGGTGTTTCACGTTCCGGATCCACACTGGCTGCCGGTCTGTTTTGCGGGCTGGATAAGCAGACGGCATTGGATTATTCCTTTGTGCTGGGAATTCCGGCCATTCTGGGCGCCAGTCTGCTGCAGGTAAAGGATGCAATTGCGGAAAAGGCAGCAGTCGATATTTTGCCAATGGTGGTTGGAGTTATTGTTTCTGCCATTGTTGGGTTCTTTGCAATCAAGCTGCTCAAACTGGTACTGAAAAAAGATCGTCTGAATATTTTTGCAATCTATTGTCTGATTCTTGGTATTGCTTGTGTGATTATTGGATTTGTTGAGGCATCGCAAGGCATAAACATTTTTAGTGGCAGTATGCTGTAATGCGCATATAGTTTAGCTTTATTTTCAGGAAGGGAGGAGCGCACTTGGCTGCAAAACATAATCAAAAAGCAGCGAAGGCCAGGAAGACGGCTGCATCCAAAAAAGCATCAAGCGGGAATGTAAAGCACGCTTCCGCAAAGAAAAAACAAGCGATTTCTCCGGCAAAACGGCAGCAAATTGCGCTTCTGTTATTTGTTATCGCTATTTTTCTTGTTTTTCTTATTTTAATTCAGGGAGAAAGTATATGGAAGTTTTTGCATGATGCAGTGTTGGGACTTTTTGGACACAGTTCAATCCTTTGGCCAATTCTGCTGGCATATATTGCAATTACCATGTCGCTTGAAAAGTCATTGACTAAAATTGCACCCAAACTTTGGATTAGTGCAGTGTTAATTTGTCTTGTGACAGCATCTTTTTATGTTTTCAAATCAACCGGAGAACCCGTGGGATTTTGGAGCGAACTTGGCCGGCTTTATTCAGAGGGAGCTCAGTCACGTGGCTCTGGTTTATTCAGCGGGTTAATCGGCGTTCCGATGGTTGCAGCGTTTGGTGTGCTCGGAGCAAAAATTGTGGTGCTTTTACTGGTGTTTACATTTGTCATGCTTTTAACGGGAACCGGCTTGATGCAGCTTTTTCGGGCAATCTCAAAACCTGCGACCGCAGTGGCAAAGTCAGCAACAGAATTTCGTGATCAGTGTGCAGAGAATTTGGCGACCCGACGGTCAACTAACATTGATATTCCATTAGACGGGGAAGACCTGCGTACATTGCCGCTAAAGAATGGGCATCCGCTTAAGGTTGATCTGGAACATAACAGTAAATTCCACAAATTAAAAAAGATTATTTCCGGAGAGGAAGAAAATCCTACGGAAGATTGTTCAATAAATCAAATTCCTCCGGCAAGCAAAGAAGAGGAAGATTGGAGTTTTTACGAAACAGCTCAGACATTAGATGAACTCACTTCTTCGCCTAAAGCCGCTGAGGAAGCCGCTCAGGCAGTGCAGCAGGAAACTGTTCAAACACCAATACCAGCATCAGCGCCGACTGCAGCAGAAAATTTTGTGGCAGAAGAAAAGCATATTGCTAAATCTGTCAAAGAATTAAACAAGCCAGAACCTTTTCAGATGCCGCCCCAGGCAGAATCTGCAGTGAACTATCGATTTCCTCCGGTTGTCCTTTTGGAAGAGGATAATGCCCAGACCGCTCGTGCAGATTCCCTTGCTCAGCTGCAGTCCAATGGAGATTTGCTGATTAACACACTGAAGAGCTTTGGGGTTGAAGCGCGAATTTTGAATATTTGCCGCGGTCCCGCTGTAACACGATATGAATTACAGCCGGCAGCAGGTGTTAAAATCAGCAGGATTACAAACCTTTCAGATGATATTGCTCTTAATCTTGCGTCCGCCGGTGTTCGAATCGAGGCGCCCATTCCCAACAAAGCGGCTATTGGTATTGAGGTTCCCAATAAGCAGATCAGCACCGTGCATTTGCGCGGGCTTATTGACTCCGCTATCTTTCAGCAAGCCAAAAGTCGGCTGACGGTTGCGCTCGGAAAGGATATCGGAGGAAATATCACCTTGGCGGATCTTGCAAAAATGCCGCATTTATTGATTGCAGGCGCTACAGGATCCGGTAAATCTGTCTGTATCAATACGATGATTACCAGTCTGTTATATAAGGCCAAGCCGGAAGAGGTTCGTTTTTTAATGGTAGACCCAAAGGTTGTTGAGCTTGGCGTATACAATGGAATTCCCCATCTGCTGGTTCCGGTTGTCACAGATCCAAGGAAGGCGGCCGGTGCACTGAATTGGGCAGTCGGAGAAATGTTGGATCGCTATAAGAAATTTGCGGCGTCAGGAGTGCGCGATCTACCGTCGTATAATCGTCTGGTTGAAGAACGAAAAGCATTGCAGCCGGACTGTGAGGTCGCAGTGCTTCCGCAGATTGTGATTATTGTCGATGAGCTGGCAGACTTGATGATGGCAGCACCAAATGAGGTGGAGGATGCAATTTGCCGATTGGCCCAGATGGCACGTGCCGCAGGAATGCATCTTGTAATTGCAACGCAGCGGCCTTCTGTTGATGTTATTACGGGTGTTATTAAAGCTAATATTCCGAGCCGGATTGCATTTGCCGTTTCTTCACAGGTGGATTCTCGAACCATTTTGGATTCCGGCGGTGCAGAAAAGCTTTTGGGACGCGGTGATATGCTGTTTGCACCCGTTGGTGCTTCGAAACCGACGCGTGTGCAGGGTTGTTTTGTTAGCGATGAAGAGATTGAGCGTATTGTGGAGTATATTAAGAATTCCGGAAATTGCGAATACGATGAAAAAATTGCAGAAGAGATTGAACGTCGTGCGGTAGCGGATAAATCTGCTGATCATTCAGAGAATAAACAACAGGAATCTGCTGACGATCCCATGTTTGATGAAGCGGTTAAATGCATTTCAGAAGTTGGACAGGCATCCACATCATTGCTTCAGCGTCGACTTCATTTGGGATATGCGCGAGCTGGCAGGTTGATCGACCAGATGGAGCAACGAGGCATTGTCGGGCCTTATGAAGGATCAAAACCAAGACAGTTGCTGATTTCATATGCACAATGGATGGTCAGAAAAGAAAGTGCAGGTCAGTTGCCTGCCGAATCCGAAGAAGAAAACGGAGAACAGGAATAATGTCATTTTTACCGATCTCAAAAAAAGAAATGAAGGAACGAGGATGGGATGCGCCGGATTTTATCCTTGTCACTGGTGATGCTTATGTGGATCACCCTACTTTTGGTACTGCTATTATCTCGCGTGTTTTGGAACATGCAGGATTTCGTGTGGCGATTTTAGCGCAGCCGGATTGGCACTCGGATCGGGATTTCTTAAAGCTTGGCACGCCGCGGCTTGGATTTATGGTGAATTCCGGCAATATCGATTCCATGGTAGCGCATTATACGGTTGCCAAGCGTCGTCGCAGCGAAGATGCCTATTCTCCTGGGAAAAAGATGGGCAAACGTCCGGACCGTGCAGTAATTGTTTACAGTAAGATAATACGGAGGCTGTTTCCGGACAAACCGTTGGTTATCGGAGGTTTGGAAGCTTCTTTGCGTCGTTTTGCCCATTATGATTACTGGGATGATGCCATTCGTCCGTCCATCTTAATTCAATCGGGTGCCGATTTGCTATCGTTCGGTATGGGGGAAAAGCAGACCGTAGAAATTGCACAACGTCTGCAGGCAGGAGAACCCATTTCTTCCATACATGACATTTGTGGCACTTGTTATGCGGTTCCTACTAAAGAATATGTGCCGGGTGCAGCAGTGGAGTGCCCTTCCTTTGAGCAGGTCTGTGAATCTAAAAAGTCATATGCTATTTCCTGCCGTAAGCAGCAGGACGAGCAGGATGCGGTAATTGGTAAACGTGTGATCCAACGTCATGGAAATCTTATCTTGGTGCAAAACCCGCCTGCAATGCTATTGACACAAGCCGAAATGGACGAAGTATATGAATTGCCCTATGAGCGCACTTATCATCCGAGCTATGAGGCAGAAGGCGGCGTTCCGGCTATTGAAGAAGTCGAATTTTCGATTACACACAATCGCGGGTGCTTCGGTGCTTGCAATTTTTGTTCCATTGCTTTCCATCAAGGGAGAATGGTAACGACACGCAGCGAACAATCCGTCTTGCGTGAAGCAGAACTTCTTGCGAAAAATCCCCGGTTTAAGGGATACATTCATGATGTTGGTGGGCCAACTGCTAATTTTCGAGGTCCGTCTTGCGAAAAACAGAAGACGCTGGGATTATGCAAAGGAAAAAAGTGTCTCGCCCCAAAGCCATGTCCTCAGCTGCACGCCGACCACACCGAATACTTGGATATTCTGCGCAAGATGCGCGCAATTCCGGGTATTAAGCGGGTTTTCATTCGATCCGGTATTCGCTTTGATTACCTGCTTGAAGATCAAGATGACAGCTTTTTTCGTGAGTTAGTACAGTATCATGTCAGCGGTCAGCTCAAGGTTGCACCGGAGCATTGCTCTGCTGCAGTTTTGGATTGTATGGGAAAACCGCACATTGAGGCATACCTGCGCTTTGCAAAAAAGTTTTATCAGGAAACGGAACATTGCGGAAAAAAACAGTTCTTAGTGCCATATTTGATGTCGTCGCATCCGGGCAGCACATTGCGTGATGCCGTGGAGCTGGCTCTTTTCCTGAAAAAAGAAGGGATACATCCCGAACAAGTGCAGGATTTTTATCCTACACCGGGAACGATATCGACTTGTATGTTTTATACGGAAATGGATCCGTACACGTTGCAGCCGGTGTTTGTTCCAAAATCTCCGCATGAGAAAGCCTTGCAGCGCGCATTGTTGCAGTACTTTCTTCCACAAAACCGTGAATTGGTACAGGAGGCGCTTCGCAAAGCAGGTCGCACAGATTTGATTGGAAGCGGAGCAGGATGTCTGGTGCATGGTACTTCACAATTGCAACGAAAACCTGTGGTGCAGCAGAACCGAAAGGGTGCAGCCGGATGGAACAAGGCAAAGCCACGCAGAGGAAAAAAATAAAGCGAAGAATTTCTGGTTGCTTAATTTGCCTTTATGTCATTTTTTCTATTGTAGTTTTTACGCAGGGAAAATGGGATGTAGTTTTCTCTCTATGTAATCTAACAGAAAAACCTGAGTCTGACCTGCCGTTTACGGTTCGTGTATTTTCCGTTGGAAGTGCAGATTGCATTTTACTGCAAAATGAAGATCATGCAATGTTGATTGATGCAGCGACTGCAGATCTGGGCATTGAAATTGCGCAAACACTTCATCGCCTTGGTGTGGAGCAGTTGGATTATGTGATTGCAACGCATCCCCACGACGATCACATCGGAGGTTTGTCAGAAATATTGACGAGAATTCCAGCCCGGCAAGCACTGATTTCTCCCATGCAGTCATTGAAGAACATGGATAGTTACCGTCAACTTTGCGCAATATTTGACAAACATTCGGTTCCGGTGCATGTGTCTGTTGCAGGGGAGTGTTTCTATTTTGCCGATCGGGCAAAAATTCAGATTCTTTCTGCCGGGGTGCCAAGTGAAAATCAAAATGAGGCATCCTTGGTAATTCGGATCACATACGGGAATATTTCTATGCTGTTTATGGGAGATGGCGAGACAGAAAGCGAAGAAAGTCTACTGACAAGCAAAACTGCTTTACAGTCTGATTTTATTAAATTGGGCCATCATGGAAGCAAAACGTCATCATCACTGCGTTTTCTGCAAGCCGTCAGTCCTTCTTACGTTGCAGTTTCTTGTGGAGAAGCAAGTGAAATAGCAGAAGAAACGCTCTTAAATCTGGATGAGATGGGGCTCAAAGCGTATCGAACAGATTTAAATGGAACACTGCTTTTCGCAACAGATGGCACTCTATGCGAAATGAAATGTGCGGAAGATCAGTAGAATTATGGTGATTTTCACCTAAGAATAAAGGAGAAGAGTTGTATGAAATATTTAGCGGTAGACCGGTTTGAAGGAACATATGTTATTTGCGAGGACAGCGAAAAAAAGTTTTTTGCAATTGAAAAATCAGAAGCTCCGGCAAATGTGGCAGAGGGGGATATCCTTCGGATTACAGATGATGGTACCATTGAAATTGATGTTGAAGAAACCGCACGGCGTAAAAAGAGCACGATTGCACGGCAGAACAAAGTTTGGGAAGATTAAAACAATTCTTTGCAAGAAAAATTCACAATTTTATGCTTTCTTTTCGTATGAAAAGTCTTTATAATATGATTCAGTTAAGGATTCTGAACAGGAAGTGACAATATGAAAAAAGTATCTCCATTTCAGCTGGCTCTTAAGATCTTTACTTCAATCATTCTCGCAGCAGTAATCGGAATTATGGTTAACTTTATTTTTATCAATGCGTTTAGCGCGGTGTGGTCAACCATATTGGTGCAGGCATTGGACTTTTTATTATTGTTTGGTGTGATTTATAGCACTGCATGGCGTGATGGATATTCTGAAATGAATCGTGTAAAGGTTGGATTTGTGCCTTATGACAGTACCAAAGGGTTAAAGGCGGGTTGTTTGGCCATGATTCCGGGGTTACTCATTACGGTTGCGCTTGCAATTACACATTTTACTTCTGCCG
>CAKXIK010000051.1 GCA_934875675.1 uncultured bacterium | reverse complement strand
GCAAAATGCAGTGCCTTGGCAACGCTGCTGGAATAACGGGGAAAGCTGAATCCGATCACTACATCATTCTCGTCAATACGGAACATTTTCTCAAAAAATTCACTTTCGCTTGCAGCATTGACTGCAGTGATATTTTCAAAAATCATGTTGAAATAATATGCCAAAAAAGAAGCAACGGGGGCAGCACTGCGCGCAGCGACAATATAAATTCGCTTAGCTGCAACAATTGCCCGGACAGAAGCATTGAACTCATCGGTTGAAACCTCGTCCAGCGTATTTCGAATGGTCTCCATATCCGCGCTGAGCACAGCTTCCAACAAATTGGTTTGTCCAATACGCTCATTCGTTACTTCAATGCGCTGCAGAGAAGTCAGTTTACTGCGAATCATCTCCTGCATTGCTTTTTGCAAAGCGGGATAACCATTGTAGCCGATTTCGGTTGCAAACCGCACCACCGTAGATTCACTGACACCAACTGTTGTGCCCAGCTTGGAAGCAGTCATGAACGCTGCCTTGTCATAATGTCTTTCAATATATTGGGCAATCAGGCGCTGTCCTTTGGAAAATCCGGCGGCACTTTTTTCAATGTTGGAAAGCAACTGGTTATTCATTGTTATAATCATACCTTTCATCAAGACAAGAACTTAAAAATGCATCTGCAACAATTAAGTAATAGAACACAAAACACGGTGTGATGGTTTCATGATTGATTTGAATGAAATTAATCTTTATTCATATTATGCCGTCAAACTGCAAAAATCAAGCAAAATCATGCATTTTATTGAGATTTTTGCAAGATTGTGCAAATCAGGCTTCAAAAATAGGAAAAAGCAGAGCAAAATGCATTTTTTCTGTGTTGTAATTTGTGGATGAATTACACAAAAACAAGTTTTGGGGAAAATCCTTGTGTTTTACTTCAATTTGTAACGCTTTGTGACGTTTTCGGATATATTGCATCAGAAGCTTTTTCATTGGGTGAAAGGGGTTGAGCGTCATGCGGCAAAGATGGCCGGTGCGCCGCCGAAGTTATTATGGTCACGCCGGAAGAGGAATTTCCCGCAGAAGATATGTTTCGTGCGTCAGAGCAAGATGTCCAAAGCATCATCGTACCGGACGCGGGCTTAGAATTGTAGTGCTGCTGGTGTGTGTCGTTGGAGTACTGATCGTAATTAATGAACAATTAAAACCCATGCTCCAGTCTTCAGTGGCACAGCAGGCAGGTCAGGTTTCTGTTCAGGCGGTCAATCAAGCGGTTCAAAAGGTTCTCGAAGCAAATCCTCTTTCGGCAGATTATTTGGAAGTGAAGCGTGATTCCAACGGAGAGATTCAGTCAATTGATACCGATACACAAACCATCAGTCAGCTGAAAACAAAGTTGAACCTGCAGATTCAGCAGTCGTTGGGGAGTCTGGACAGATGTTCCCTGGGAATCCCGCTCGGCACATTAATAGGAGGAAACCTATTCCGCGGCTTAGGCCCTAACGTCTATCTGCGATTTACGGTTGCATCCAACGCATACTGTGATATGGTCAGCAAATTTGATTCTGCCGGGGTCAACCAAACACGTCATGTACTTTCCCTTGTGGTATCTACCGAAGTTTACGCCATGATTCCGGGATTCGATACAAAAACAACAACGGAAACCACATTTCCCGTTGCCGAAACCATTATTGTCGGCAAGGTCCCGAATCTTTATTGGTCAGCCAACAGCACCTCGTTGTCTCAAACCGGTACGGCGCAGTCCTCGGCGGAAACAGAGGGAAATTAATTCGCAATCCGCGCTTTCTTTTGCGATTCAAATTTGGTATACTAATATTAATTTCTCTTGAAACCATAGGTCAAAATCTTCGGAAAACCGGATATTAAAGCTTTTTCTTGATTTTGATACCGTTTCTGATTTAAAACCATTTTAGAACCAACGACTTATTGGGAAAGGATCGAAAATAATGCAGCAGGAACAGGCACAAAAGCGTGTGCAGGAGTTGCGGGAAACTCTGCGCTACCATGCGGATAAATATTACAATCACGATGAGCCGGAGATAGACGATTATGAATATGATCAACTGATGAATGAACTGAAAGCGTTAGAGCAGGATTTTCCGGCGCTTGTAACACCGGATTCCCCTACGCAGCAAATCATTGGAGAGGTATCCGCTCTGTTCGAACCAGTACAACATGAGATTCAGATGGGCAGCCTGCAGGATGTTTTTTCCGAACAGGAAGTGCTCGATTTTGATCGCCGTGTCCGTTCGGAAATTCCGGAAATCGGTTATGTGGTAGAGCCGAAAATTGACGGACTTTCTGTTTCTTTGGAATATCGGGACGGAGTTCTGGTCCGCGGTTCCACCCGCGGCGACGGTCTCGTGGGAGAAAACATCACCGCAAATCTGATGCAAATTCAATCAATTCCGCATCGCCTTAAGCAGCCCGTTCCATTTGTAGAGGTGCGTGGTGAGGTCTATATGCCAAACGAAAGCTTTCTGCGTCTGGTGCAGGAGCAGGATGAGGAAGGGCAAAAGCCTTTCAAGAATCCGCGCAATGCAGCGGCAGGCTCACTTCGTCAAAAGGATTCCCGTGTTACTGCAACGCGCGGACTTGATATTTTTGTGTTTAATGTGCAGCAAGTGAACGGATTTGAGCTCACCGCGCATGGGCAGTCTATTGAGTGGATGCGTACTCTGGGCTTGCACACGATTCCGTTTTTTCGTCGGTGCAAAACAGGTGAAGAGGTGCTGGAGGAAATTCGGCGGATCGGCCAGGAACGCGATAATCTGCCATTTTGCATTGATGGCGCAGTAGTAAAGGTGGATCGCTTTGATCATCGGGAACACCTTGGCAGCACCGCGAAGTTTCCCAAATGGGCGGTCGCTTTCAAATATCCTCCAGAGGAAAAGGAAACAACGCTTCAGGATATTGCAATTCAGGTGGGGCGCACCGGTGTACTGACTCCGACTGGAATTTTTGAGCCGGTTACGCTGGCAGGAACCACCGTTTCGCGTGCATCCCTGCACAACGAGGATTATATTGCTGAAAAGGGTCTTTGCATCGGGGACACGGTTTTGCTGCGAAAGGCAGGGGATATTATTCCCGAGGTGGCATCCGTTGTCTGCCATATACCGGGAGCGAAGCCGTATCAAATGCCGCGAACTTGTCCCTCATGCGGTGGCGAGGTTGCTCGAGAGCAGGATGAGGCTGCTCTGCGCTGTACCAATCCGGAATGTCCCGCTCAGTTGCTGCGCAATCTGATTCATTTTGCCTCGCGTGATGCGATGGATATTGATGGCTTAGGTCCGGCAGTGGTTGAACAGGTGGTTGCCAATAATCATGTAGCTTCTCCGGCGGATCTCTATGATCTTACCGCCGAGGAACTGGAACAAAATGACCGTATGGGAAAGATTTCTTCGCAGAATTTGGTGTCAGCAATTGCAAAATCCAAGGGAAATGATCTTTCTCGCCTGATTTTTGCGCTTGGCATCCGTCATGTGGGGCAAAAGGCGGCAAAATTGCTGGCGGAGCGGTTTCAGACAGCGGACGCGCTGATGCAGGCCACCGAGGAAGAGCTTGCATCCATTGAGGGCTTCGGCGGAATTATGGCGCAGAGTGTGCACCGCTTTTTCAGTCAGCCACAATCGTTGGAGCTGATGGAAAAGCTCCGCCAGCGTGGGGTGAATATGAGTGCCGCTGCACAACCAAAGGAAAGCCGTTTTGCAGGAATGACGTTTGTTCTGACCGGTACGCTGCCAACGTATAAGCGCGACCAGGCGGCTGCGCTGATTGAGCAAAACGGCGGCAAGGTTTCTTCTTCTGTCTCCAAAAGAACGTCTATCGTCCTTGCAGGAGAAGAAGCAGGCAGCAAGCTGGAAAAAGCTGTTGCCCTCGGCGTTGCAGTGATTGATGAAGCCCAATTCAACCGAATGCTGGAGGAATAAGCCTGATTGCTGCAAAGACCTTGATACAAAGGATTCGTCGGGGATTTTCTTAAAACAGTAAATAAAATCAGTAAAAAAGCATCGGGATACCAACGTATGGTAATCCGATGCTTTTTTGCGTGCAAAATTTTCTGTGGGGACAGGTTCTATCTTTGTCCTTTGCTCAATAAAATGAAACAAGAGCGCGGGACTGGCTTATGTGAATCCGTGCAAAAGCAAATGATGAGAAAAGGTGTGATATGGTTGTGAATCAGGCAGGAACTCGTGAAAACAGCTTTGACTCCGCGGTTTCGTTTCTCAGCACGCGACTGCAGCAAACGCTTTGTTTTTTACCGCATAGCATCACAGCGCAGGTGAGCGAGATTCGTTTGCGTATGGGTCAGCCGGTGGCTCTCAGCGGCAGCACAGGCATCCGGTTTGTTTCGTCGCGTCAGGGTGTTTCGCTGATGCCCGGCGCCGACAATTTGTTAGCAGAAAAAGAAGATCTTAGTGAAACCTTCCATCGCCTTTGCGAATTTTCAGTACATAGTTGTCAAAGTCAGATTGGAGAAGGTTTTCTTACGGTTCGGGGCGGTCATCGTGCCGGCCTTTGTGGAACAGCGGTCATAACAGATGGAAAAATTACCGGAATGCGCTCCATTTCGGGAATCAGCCTGCGCATTGCAAGAGAAATTCCCGGAGTGGCAGATGCAGTTCTTCCATTGGCGCTTTCAGGCGGAATTATATTGGCAGGAGCACCTGGCAGTGGGAAGACCACCATGCTGCGAGATCTTGCAAGGCAGCTTTCCGGCGGGGGAGGACATGCGCCACATACGGTTGCAGTTGTGGATGAACGAGGAGAACTGGCAGGCAGTTGGCAGGGGGAACGTCAGTCTGACCTTGGACCGTGTTGCGATGTATTGGATGGATATCCTAAGGCGCAAGGAATCTTGCAGGCGGTGCGAACACTTGCTCCCGAATATGTGATTTGTGATGAGATTGGCACCGAAGCAGAAGCACTGGCATTGGAAGCAGGAATGAATGCCGGTGCAGTCATGATTATTTCGGTGCATGCTGGCAGCAGAGAAGAGCTTTTGCACCGCGCGGTAGTGCAGAGGCTTTTGTACAGCGGCGCATTTCATTCTGTTGCACTGCTTGGCTCTGGTGCGGTGCGTGGTTCTGTTCAAAAAATATTCCGGGCAGGTGATTTGCTTGGTGAAAACAGCAGGATTGGTTCTGTTTTTTCTAACCTCGGCGTTGGTGGGAATCTTGCGGTGCCGCAGGCTGGATGACCGTGTTGCATTCTGGAATGAATTTATGGATTTTTTGCATTTTACAGAAGCGTCAATTCGTTACACAGCGCTTCCTGTGCCAGAGCTGCTGGAACGCTACTGCAGGGAAAACGGCAGATTAGAGTTAATTGCGCTTTGCCGCGAGCGGTTGTCACAGGGGCTTTTGTTTCCTCTGGCATGGGAACAAGCAGCCATCTGCTCTGCAAAGCGAAATTCGTTGCCAGAACGGGATTTGCAGCTGCTGCGTGATTTTGGATCGGGCTTGGGTACCAGCGATGTGGAAGGTCAGGTTTCTCATTGTGAGTTGTTCAAGGCATCCGCTGCCGAGGTTCGGCAGAATGCAAAAGAAGAACGGCAGCGCAAAGGCAGGCTTTCTGTCTTGCTTGGCGTGCTGCTTGGCCTGGGAATTGATCTTGTGCTGCTGTAATGTTCATTTGGAATACCGGAAAGGATGGGTATCACGATGGATGTGGATCTGATTTTTAAAATTGCTGCCATCGGTATTATTGTGGCAGTCCTCAATCAAATTCTGAACAAGGCGGAGCGGCAGGAGCAGGCAATGATGGTGACATTGGCGGGGCTTGTAGTGGTGCTGATGATGATTATTCAGGAAATTGATACGCTGTTCGCAACGATCAAGTCGGTGTTTGGACTGTAAATGAGGTGAATACGGATGGACATCGCAGTTCTTGCCGTAGCCGGAATTGCAGCGGCTCTGGTCGCACAGCTCATCCGAAAAACAAATCCGGAAATTTCGGCTGTGCTGGCAATCGGTACCGGCGTGATTATTGCGGCGGCTGTTATTGCGCAAATTTTGCCCATTACAACGCAGATTCAGGTTTTTTTGAGTAAGACAAATGTCAATACCCAATACGCCGGAATACTGCTAAAATCGCTGGGAATTTGTTTTTTGGTGCAGTTTGCGGCGGATGCTTGCCGGGATGCGGGGGAAGGTTCGCTTGCAGGTAAAATTGAATTTGCCGGCCGTGTTGCAGTAGCGGTGCTTGCGTTACCACTGTTTCGCGCCGTGATTGATCTGGCAGTATCCCTCATTGGATGATGTTCATTCCAATGCAGACAAAACAGCAAAGAAGTCTGCAGGAAAGGAATGGTTGAAAAAACAGAAATGAAAAATTTTCAAAGCCTTTTTCTAAATGTGAAGACGCAATATCTATTAAAAAGAAAAAAAAGCAGATTCAAGGTAAACGACGCGGCTGCATTTCGATTAACCGCCTGCAAAGTCATGCTTTTTGCATTTGCAATTTTGCTCCTTTTTCCAACGGTTGTGCTGGCGGCAGAAGAAATGAATCCCGGAGAGGATATTTACAGGGAACAGCTGGAGTCCAGCGGAGCACAGGGGCTTTCGGAACAGCTGCCGGAGGAAACTCAACAGCTGCTGCAGGAATTGGGACTGGCAGATTTTTCGGAGGATGGTGTCTTTCAGCTTAATTTTAATGATATCATGCAGCAGACGGCTTTGCTGGCGCAGCAAAAAGCAGCCGGTCCGCTGCGTGCAGCGCTTTGTGTGATTGGAATTATTGCCTTGTGCGCACTGTTGCAAAGTGTAAAAACCTCATTTTTGAACGATGAAATCACACAGGTGTTCTCAATTGCCTGTGTATTGATGACGGCGGCGGTGGTTGTAACGCCGATTGTTTCTTTAATCTCTCGTGCACAGGATACGGCACTCGGCGCATTTACATTTTTAATCTCGTTTGTTCCGGTTTATGCAGGAATTATGATAGCAAATGGTCAGCCGGTTACAGCCGGAGCTTATTCAGCAACCACAATTGCCGCCGCACAGGGTGCTTCGGGGCTGATTTCAACAGTCGTTGCACCTTCGTTGCAAATGCTGCTTGCGTTGTCGGTGGTCTCTGCAGCTGCGCCAAAAATCAATTTGCAAGGAATTCATTCTTTTTTGCAAAAGCTTGTTAAATGGTTGTTGGGGTTCGTAATGACCATCTTTGTCACCATTCTTTCTTTGCAGGGAGCAGCAGGAGGTGCGGCGGATTCTCTTGCTGTAAAAACAGCCAAGATGGTGATCGGCAATGCGGTTCCGGTGGTTGGCGGTGCACTCAGTGATGCCTATACCTCCGTGCGGGGATATGTCGGAGTATTAAAATCCTCGGTCGGTGCATTCGGAATTTTGGCGGGCGGCGCAATCTTTCTGCCGCTGATTTTGGAACTTCTGATTTGGATTGTTGCCACAGAGCTTTGTGCGGCAGCAGGAGAGTTGTTTGACCAAAAAGAGATTTCCGGTTTGCTCAAAGCAATTTCATCGGTTTTGGGACTTTTTTTGGCAGTGCTGCTTTGTTGTGCTGCCCTGTTGATTATTTCTACCGGAATTGTATTGTCAGTAAAAGCGTCATAGCGCAAACGGAAGAGGAGGTCGTCCGGCTATGAATGAGGTGAAAATATGGGTGCTTGGTGCATGCTTTGCAGCTGCAGCCTGTGCTCTAATGGAACTGCTTTGCCCGAGTGGAAAAATGCAGAAATCTGCAAGAACAGTGACCGCGATTTTTTTTCTTTGTGCAGTGTTGCTCCCGGCAGGTAAAGCTTTGCAAAAGATTTCGCTTGGTTCCGCAGATACGGTGCAGACTGCATCGGTTCCGGAAGAACTTTCTTCCCGTGTTGCGGAGCAAAGCTGCACCGTTGCACAGCAAAGTGTGCAAAATCTGATTCGCAGCCTGCTGATTCAGCATAATATTACACCGGAACGCATCACGGTATCGGTGCATGTTGATGATTCCGGAACAATTGGAATTAGCCGTGCAGTGGTTTTGCTTAATTCAGCCGATTATGCCCGGGAGCAGGAAATCCGCAGCTGGATTTCAGCTGAATTAGGAGTTACAGCAGAATGCCAGTGCGCAGGAGCATAGCGTTGTAAAGTTGCCAAGGGAAAGGGATGGTTCATCGTGGAAAAGAAAGCGGGCTCAATCACTTCGTTTTTAAAAAGTGAAAAAGGGGGCAAGGTCATTCTGGCTGTGGGAGTTCTTGCAATTGTGTTGATTTTCGCCTCTACTTATTTTTCGGGAGGCAGCGGAGCAAGTGCCCTTCAAACACAGTCGGGACAAACGCAGATTCTTTCCGCAGATGAATATGCAGCTCAGTTGGAAAAAAAATTAACTGACATTGTTGGCAGCATCGCCGGTGCCGGTGATTGTAAGGTGATGGTCACACTGGAAAACGGAATTCAGTATGTTTATGCACAGGAAGAAAAAACAAGTGAAAACAAGACACAGGACAGTACAAACAGTACCACCCGAACAGAAGAGAGCGGGGATCAGGAAAAATCGTATATTATTGTGGACAATGGCTCTGGAAAACAGGCGCTCGTTGTCACCGAGGTGCAGCCTACCATTAAAGGAGTTGTCGTTGTCTGTCAGGGAGGAGGAGATCCAACCGTTCAACAAAGAGTAATTAATGCAGTAACAACGGCTCTGGCCGTAAATTCTACCAAAGTCTGTGTGGCGCCACTGTCATAATCGGCGCGGCAGGCGCGTACAATTTGTGTGAAGACATGCGGGTCGCGCAGCAGAAAGGAACGGTTACAACATGATAGAAAAAAGACATATTGTTTTGGCAGCACTTGTGCTGGCGCTCGGCACGGCGGTGTACATCAACTGGCGCTTTTCAAGCCCCAGTGCGCTGCAAACCGGTACCTCCGTTTCCCAGCCGAATATTGGGGATGCCCAGTATGTGAACGGTTCCGAAACGGTAACCTCAACGTTCTCTTTGGAGAGCGGGACGGAATCAGGCAATGCAGCTTCTCCGGCGCCGACAGAATCCATGACCAAAAGCACGGAAAGTTATTTCACCGAGGCCTCTCTTTCCCGGCAAAAAGCCAGGGATGAGGCCACAGAACTGTTGCAGCAAGCGGTTAAATCGGCAGATTCAGATGAGAAAGCTAAAAAGCAAGCAGTTGATCAGCTTGCTGCCATTGCAAAAAACATTGAGCAGGAGTCGAAAATTGAAAGTATGCTCAAAGCAAAGGGATTTACCGGTTGTCTTGCGTTTTTGGAAAACGGTACTGCCAACATTTTGGTTGCGAGCGATGGATTGCTCGCAAGTCAAACCATCACAATTAAAGATATCGTAAAAAATGCCACCGCGATTCCCTTCGAAAACATTATTATCGTAGAGGTCAAATAAAAAATCACGGGGCGCCGGTTGGTGCCCCTTTCTTTTGTATATACAAAGAAAAATGTATATTTTTGCGTTGAATATTCGCTGTTAGTGTGGTAAAATAAAAATGATTTACTGTACCTGCACAATTGAACGACCGGCGGACTGCAATTTCCGACATGGCCCTCTGCATTGTGAATGGTGCAGAGGCTTGTTTTTTTAGCCTATATCAAGGGTTTCTATCACCAAGCTGGAAAGCAGCTCTGGATTTTCCGCATAAAAGGAAAGGAATGGTTTTTCAAATGAAAGAACTAAAACGAAGTGAACAGCGCGAGCAGGCTTTTGCAATTATTTTTGAATGGATTTTCAATGATGTCCCGCTGGACGAGCTAATGGATAATGCATTGCTGGCGCGTGATTTTGAGCTGTGCGATTATGCGCAGAAAACAGCCGAAGGCGTTGCACAAAACCTTGCTGAAATCGATGCACAGATTGAACAGTATGCAGTGGGATGGAAAAAACAGCGTTTTTCCCGTGTAGCACTTGCTATTCTGCGGCTTGCGGTGTACGAAATGAAGTTCAGCAAGGATGTTCCCGTTGCGGTTGCCGTCAATGAAGCAGTTGAACTTGCAAAAAAATTCGCCACACCGGCGGATGCCTCGTTTATCAACGGTATTTTGGGCAGCATCTCCCGCGCGCAATCTGAAGTGCAGCCTGCCGAAGCACCTGTGTGCGAAGAGCCCAAGCCCAGCGGGGAAGCTGCTCCGGTGCAGGAGAATGAGCAATGAGCTGTGTGCTGGGGATCGATACCAGCAACTATACCACATCGGCAGCCCTGTTCGACGGTGAAACGATGCTGCAGGAAAAGCTGCTGCTTCCCGTGCGGGAGGGCGCGCTTGGGCTCAAGCAAAGCGATGCCGTTTTTCATCACACGCAGCAGTTGCCGCAGGTGGTGAAAAAGCTTTTTGCGCAGACGGAAAGCCATCCGGATGCGGTGAGTGTTTCCACCCGTCCGCGCGAGCAGGAAGGCTCCTATATGCCGTGTTTCACGGTCGGGGCGGCAATGGCAGAAACCATGGCTTCTGCGTTTTCTCTGCCGCTGACTCAATGTTCTCACCAGCACGGGCATCTGGCTGCTGCGCTTTATTCCTGCGGAAAACTGGATTGGATGCATCGGCGTTTTCTGGCGTTCCATGTTTCGGGCGGAACCACGGATGCCTTGCTGGTGGAGCCGGATGTACAGCGGGTGTTTATGCCCCAACTGGTTGCCTCTTCACTGGACCTTAAAGCAGGGCAGGCGGTTGACCGCGTGGGTGTGATGCTCGGGCTTCCATTTCCGGCGGGTAGGGAGCTTGACCGGCTGGCACAACAGAGCACGGCAGAATTTAAAATTCGTCCCACGCTTCGTGACGGCAGCTGTTCGCTTTCCGGCATTGAAAATCAATGCAAAAAAATGCAGCAGCAGGGTGAAGAGCCCAAGAATATTGCAAAATTCTGCATCGATTCCGTCTGCGCTGCATTGGATGCAATGACGGAATGTCTGATTCAAAAATATGGAAACTTACCCCTTGTTTTTGCCGGGGGAGTGATGTCAAATTCCATCATCAGCGCAAGGCTTGGGGGAAAATACGGAGCAAGTTTTGCTGCACCGGAATTTTCGTGTGACAATGCTGCAGGAGTGGCGCTGCTCGGGTGGATGAAGTCTTTTTCCTAAGAGTGGCTTTTCTATCAGTATGCAAGGATGAAATCCGAACGATTCTGAAAAATGACGGACAAGGAGGCAAGAGAATGAAACGTCCCATGGTACTCACCGTTTCGCAGCTGACAATGTATTTGCGTGCGCTGCTCGACGGGGATGAAAACCTTACTGATGTTTATCTCAACGGTGAAATTTCAAATTTCAAGGCACACCTTGCGTCCGGTCATTATTATTTTAACCTCAAGGATGATCGCAGCGTCATTCATGCAGTTATGTTTCGTCAGCAGGCGATGCGTCTGCGCTTTCGCCCGCAGGATGGCATGAAGATTTTAGCACGCGGTCATGTCTCGCTTTATGAAAAGAGCGGGCAGTATCAACTTTATTGTGATGATTTGCAGCCGGACGGCGCGGGTGCACTGGCAGTCGCTTTTGAACAGCTGCGTCAAAGACTGCAGCAAGAGGGCTTGTTTGATGTTTCCCGCAAAAAGCCCATTCCGGGCTGCCCGATGCGCGTTGGCGTGATCACCTCGCCCACGGGTGCTGCCGTGCAGGACATTTTGCATGTCACAGCGCGCCGATTCCCTTTGGCAAGGATTATTTTTGCGCCGGTGCCGGTGCAGGGGGATGGTGCAGCAGAGCAGATTGCAGCTGCGGTGCGCCGAATGAACGAGCTGCATGCTGCCGATGTGATGATTGTGGGGCGTGGCGGCGGTTCGGCAGAGGACTTGTGGGCATTCAATGAAGAAGCGGTCGTGCGCGCCGTTGCAGCATCAACCATTCCGGTGATCTCTGCCGTTGGTCATGAAACAGATACAACCTTGTGCGACTATGCTGCCGATCTCCGTGCCCCCACACCATCTGCGGCGGCGGAATGTGCAGTTCCGGAAACGGATGCGCTGCTTTTTCGCATTGCCCGTCAGCGGAATACCATGCAAACGGTGCTTACTGCCCGATTGGAGCAAAGCCGGCGTCGCTTTCAGATGGCTGCGAGCCGGCGATGTCTTACCATGCCGCAGATGATCTATGAAAATCATCGGGTTCGGCTCGATGATTTGACCAGACGCATGGTGCAATTGACACAAAGAAATCTGCGGCAAAAAAGAACAGAAGTTGCTTCCGTATGCGCCAGATTGCATGCGCTCAGCCCGCTTGCCGTGCTTTCCCGCGGATATGCCGTGGTGGAAAAGGACGGGGCTGCACAAGGCTCCTCTCAAGCGTTGATTCCGGGTGATCATATTACTGTCCGCATGAAGGACGGTTCGCTGCGGTGTAGCGTGCTGGAACGAAAAGATAGGCAAGCTGAATGATCCGAAAGGTATGGTGAACGATATGGCAAAAAAGGAACCGGGGTTTGAGCAGGCGATGCAGCGGCTGGAGGAGATTGTCCGTTTGCTGGAATCAGGAGAGGAGCCATTGGATTCTGCGCTGAAGCTGTTCGAGGAAGGGACAAAGCTCTCCCGTTTGTGTGAAAAAACGCTGAAAACCGCCGAGCAAAAGGTGGAGCTGTTAACAACCGACGAAACACAGTCTTTGCCAAAAGCCGGAAAGGAAAATCAATACAATGAAAACTTCGAATGAATTATTTGAGGCGTATTTACCGATGATTGAACAGGGGCTTGATGACTTTCTGCCAAAGGAAACGGCGTCAGACCCCGAATGTTCGGTCTTGCACCGTGCGATGCGATATGCCGTTGTAGGAGGCGGGAAGCGTATTCGTCCGGTGCTGGTGCTGGAGTTTTGCCATGCCTGCGGCGGAGATGTTCATGCAGCACTGCCGTTTGCCTGTGCGCTTGAAATGATTCATTCCTATTCCCTGATTCACGATGATCTGCCTTGTATGGATAACGATGCGATGCGCCGAGGCAAGCCGTCCACGCACAAAGCCTTTGGAGAGGCGACCGCGCTGCTTGCCGGGGACGCACTGCTCAACTGCGCATTTGAAACTGCGCTTTCCGCCGGCACGGTGCCGCCACAGACTGCATTGGAGGCGACCCAATGTCTTGCAGGCTTATCCGGCGTATCTGGCATGATCGGCGGACAGATGATTGATTTGGAATCCGAGGGGAAGCAGGTCGGTCTCGACGTTCTCCGCCGGATGGATAACGGCAAAACGGTGGGGCTAATCCGTGCAGCTTGCCGGATGGGATGCATTCTGGGCAATCGCAGCGATTTGATTGCAGCAGCGGACGTTTATGCAGAAAATATTGGTCTTGCATTCCAGATTCGTGATGATATGTTGGATGTGGAGGGAGATGCGTCTCTGCTGGGCAAGCCGATTGGCAGCGATACAGCCAATGAAAAGTCAACCTATGTTTCTCTGTTGGGCTTACAACAGGCAGGGAAAATAGTCGAAGAGATGACACATACTGCGCAACAGGCACTTCGTCCATTTGGCACATCAGCAGATGCACTTTGTGATCTTGCGCAGATGCTTGCCCACCGTCGTCACTAAAGGTCGGTTTCAAAAGGAAAGGAACATCTGAAATCATGAACTTTTTTCAGGATTTTATCTCAAACCGAACGATTATTGCAATCTTTTTTGCCTGGCTTTTCGCACAGGTTATCAAGACACTACTCTATTTTGTGCGCAATCGCAGCTTTGATCTGGAACGGCTTTACGGTGCAGGAGGAATGCCAAGCTCGCATTCTTCCATGGTGATGGCATTAACGGCTTCGGTGGCAAAATATTGCGGTGCAGCTTCTGCAGAATTTGCAATTGCACTCTGCTTTGCCATGATTGTCATTTATGATGCAATGGGTGTGCGCAGACAGGCGGGCGAACATGCAAAAATGCTGAATTTGATTACCAGCCTTTTTCAAACGCAGCTTGGCAATGAAGAAAGTAAAGTTAAGTTTAATGAACTCAAAGAGCTTTTGGGCCATACACCGCTGGAGGTTCTCAGCGGTACGATTCTGGGAATTGCAATCGGCGTGCTGGTATGATTTGAACTATTGAATTAATACACAAATTCATGTATGATAATAACAACAGACCGAACGAACGCCGCGCTTTGGGCGGTGCCGCCATAAAGATGGTGAGATGTTCTTTCAAACGGTACTTTGCTCCTGTTTGTGTCATAATAGTAAAGAACAAAGTACAGGTTTCGTGGAAAGGTATGGTCTTTGAATGGCTCAGTCTTTGTTGCAAAAAGTTACAAAACCCGATGATGTAAAAAGGTTTTCGGAATCAGAGCTTCCGGTGCTGTGTGAAGAAATTCGTGAAAAGCTGATTGAAACCGTTGCCGAGAACGGCGGACATCTTTCGTCCAATCTTGGCGTGGTGGAGCTTACGGTTGCGCTTTATCGCATTTTTTCGCTCCCGCAGGATCAGATTGTGTGGGACGTTGGTCATCAGTGCTATACCCATAAGTTATTTTCCGGCAGACAGCAGACCTTTTCTACCCTGCGCCGCGAGGGTGGCATTTCCGGTTTTCCGAACAGAGAGGAAAGCCCTCTGGATGTGTTCAGCACCGGGCATAGCAGCACCTCCATTGCTTCGGCGCTTGGCCTTGCGTGTGCAAATGAAATTTCCGGTCACACAAATCGTCATGTTATCGCAGTGATTGGGGATGGCGCGCTTTCCGGCGGATTGGCATACGAGGGACTCAACAATGCAGGAAGATACCGCCGTAACTTTACGGTGATTTTAAATGACAATAAGATGTCCATCAACCGCAATGTGGGTGCTATGGCGCGCTATCTTGCAGTTATCCGCACAAAAAACGGCTATCGCCATGTCAAAAATGGTCTGGAGAATTTCCTGAACCATATTCCGGTAGTGGGAACCCCGCTGCGCAACAGTGTTTCCCGTGCAAAGGGTGCGCTGAAAAATACAATTTATCATTCCAACATCTTTGAAGAGATGGGTTTTCACTATATCGGTCCGATTGACGGGCATGACATTGCGACGCTCGAGCGTGCGCTGACCATTGCGCGTAACGCAAACTATCCGGTGTTGATTCATGCATGCACTGTCAAGGGAAAGGGATATTCCTTTGCGGAAAAAAATCCGCGGGATTTTCACGGAATTGGCAGCTTTGATGTGGATACCGGCGAAAAGCAGCTTTCGGGTGATGGTTATTCCGATGTTTTCGGACGCGAGCTTTGCGAGATTGCTGAGAAAGATCCAACGGTTTGTGCCATTACGGCAGCAATGAAAGCGGGTACAGGGCTGACACAGTTTGCGCGCCGTTTTCCGGGCCGTTTTTATGATGTTGGTATTGCGGAGGAATGTGCGGTCACGTTTGCAGCCGGGCTTGCCGCAAATGGAATGAAGCCGGTCTTTGCGGTTTATTCCACTTTCCTGCAGCGGGCATACGATCAGATCATTCACGATGCAGCACTGCAAAATCTTCGGATTGTTCTGGCGGTGGATCGTGCGGGTTTTGTGGGGAATGACGGTGCGACGCATCAGGGGCTGTTTGACCCCGCGTTCTGCAATGCGATTCCGGGTTTGACCATCTATGCCCCGACTTACTTTGATGAACTGGCGTGTCTGTTACGCCGGGCAATTTATGAAGGGAAGGGTCCATCGGTCGTGCGGTATCCGCGCGGAGTAGAACCCAAAAAGCCCGAAAACTTGCCTCTTTCAAGCGGAAAACAGGATTATGACCTGATTTTGCAGCCCGATGCAAGGATTCTGCTCGTAACCTATGGCAGGCTGTTTGCCGAATGTATACAGGCGAGGGAGCTTTTAAATCAAAGCGGAATTTCGATTTCACTGCTCAAGCTCAATTGTATTCGTCCTGTTGCGCAGCAGGCAGTTTGTGCAGCGGCAGAATATCAGCACGTTATTTTTGCCGAAGAGGCAATGGCGGCAGGCGGAGTGGGAGAGCATTTTCTGCGCTTGCTTGCCGAGCAGAATTTTGCCGGAAGGTTTCGTTTGCGTGCCGTGCAGGATCATTTTGTTCCGCACGCTTGTGAGCGCAGTCAGATGCTGCAAAACGGGCTGGATGCAAAATCTCTTGCCGATTTTATCACGATGGAGTGTTCAAATTGATAGAAAAAAAACGATTGGATCAGATGCTTGTAGAGCTGGGGCTGGTGCAAAGCCGCGAGCAGGCCAAGGGAATGATTATGGCTGGAGATGTTTATGTCGATAATCAAAAGGCGGACAAGCCCGGCATGAGCGTTACGGCGGAGATGAAATTTGAGGTTCGCGGCAAAAAGCTTGCTTATGTCAGCCGCGGCGGTCTAAAGCTGGAAAAAGCGATGCAGGTATTCCCGATTACGCTTGCAGACTGCGTGACCATGGATATCGGTGCTTCCACCGGTGGCTTTACCGACTGCATGCTGCAAAACGGTGCGTCCTGTGTTTACGCGATTGATGTGGGATATGGTCAGCTTGCGTGGAAGCTGAGAACCGACGAACGGGTAGTCAATCTGGAGCGCACCAATATTCGCCATATTACAGAGGAGCAGGTACCGCAGCCGGTTGATTTTTTTAGTGTGGACGTTTCATTTATTTCGCTGACTCTTGTGTTGCCAGTTGCCTTTCGTTTTTTAAAGGAAGGCGGTCGAGCGGTCTGCCTGATCAAGCCGCAGTTTGAAGTGGGGAAAGGCCGTGTGGGCAAAAAAGGCGTGGTACGGGAGCCGGCGCTGCATGAAGAAGTAATTGACAAAATTACGGCATTTGCGGTGCAGACGGGTTTTTCTGTTCTTGGCCTTGATTTTTCTCCGGTGCGCGGACCGGAAGGCAATATTGAATATTTGATGTTTCTTGAAAAATCACAATCACCGCAGCTTTTGCCGGTGGATATTCCGGCGCTGGTTGCACGTTCTCATATGGAATTAAACGGGGAGCAGCCTTAATTGCGAATCCCTGCGAAACGAAAGGCATGGAACGCCTCCTATGAATATCGTAATCATTCCCAATTTACAAAAAACGAATGCGGTTCCATACACGCAGCAGGTTTGTACCAAACTGCTCGGCTTCGGCGCACAACTTTTTATGGCATCGGAATACTGCAATGCCATAACCGTGCCGGGTGTTCGGTTTTGCTGCGATTTTGAAAAAATGCTTCAGCAGTGCCATGCGATTGTAACAATCGGCGGAGATGGAACGATTCTGCATGCCGCAAAGCATGCCGTGGAATTTGATAAACCGCTTTTAGGTGTCAATTGCGGTAGGCTGGGCTTTTTAGCTGGAATCGAAATTAATGAAACAGATAGCTTGCAGCGCTTGATTACCGGACAATACAGCATTGAACAGCGCATGTTGCTCAATGTTACGGTTAGACAGGGTGAAAGCACAAAGCAATTGTATGCACTGAATGATGTGGTTGCAGCCAAAGGCGCACTGCCCCATATGGTTGATTTGCAGTTAGAATGTAACGGACGCCATTTTTGTGATTATCGTGCCGACGGCTTGATTTTTTCCACACCGACAGGCTCGACCGCATATTCACTTTCTGCAGGAGGTCCGGTTGTGGATCCACAGACAGACTGCATTC
>CAKXIK010000050.1 GCA_934875675.1 uncultured bacterium | reverse complement strand
CTCCGGTGTTCAAGGCGGCACCTCCGGTGAATTATTTCAGAATTTTTTTCAAAAAGCTCATGCGGTGAATCGGAGACGGGCCGAACTCATGCAGCCTTTCCACGTGCAGCGCCGTGCCGTATCCTTTGTGTTTGGCAAAGCAATACTGCGGATAGAGGGCGTCCATTTGCAGCATATAGCGGTCACGGCTGACCTTTGCCAGAATCGACGCCGCCGCAACCGATGCCGAACTTGCATCACCGCCAATTACCGCACGGGACGCAATCGAAAGCCCCGGCAGCCTGTTGCCGTCCACGATTGCAAAATCCGCCGGAACAGAAAGCTCTTCTACCGCGCGGCGCATTGCAAGAAATGTTGCCTGCAAAATGTTCAGCTCTTCAATCTCGGCAACCTCGGCGCAAGCAATCGAATAGCTTTCCGCCTGCTCACAAATAACATCAAAGAGTGCTTCGCGCTTTTTTTCCGTGAGCTTTTTGGAATCATTGACGCCTTCAATCACCACACCGGGCGGAAGAATGACTGCGGCAGCATAGACCGGCCCTGCCAGCGGACCGCGCCCGGCTTCATCAATCCCGCAAACTGCCAGATACCCCTGCGCGCGCGCTTGGTTTTCATAATGCAGCCAATCCACCGGCGGCTGTTCCTTTTTTGCCATTCCAAGTCCTCCTCTGTCTGTCACGCACAAGCGTCAGCGGCATTCCAGTGTGATGCGTCCGATTTTCCCCGCACGGAATTCTTCCAGCACTGCCGAAGCAGCCCTCTCGGTATCTGCTTCCCCGCCGGAAATCAGCATCCCGCGGCGGCGTGCAATCATCTCCAGCAGTTCGAACCCGTTTTGCGGTTCTGCTGCGGCATCCAGCTTGTACCGTGTGCAAAGCATTGTACGGTGATTTTTCCACAAAATCCAACTCAGCCGTGCTGCAAGCTGCTCTCCGTCCAGAATTTCATCGCGCACGGCACCTGTAAAGGCAAGCCGCTCTCCAACTGCGGGATCGTCAAATTTCGGCCAGAGCACACCGGGCGTATCGAGCAACTCATAGCCCTTGCCCAGCGAGAACCACTGGTTGCCGCGCGTTACACCGGGACGATTTTCCACTTTTGCGGAAACACCCTTTGCCATGCGGTTGATAAACGAGGA
The DNA here is from genome assembly GCA_934875675.1 of uncultured bacterium. Taxonomy (GTDB): domain Bacteria; phylum Bacillota; class Clostridia; order Oscillospirales; family Acutalibacteraceae; genus CAKXIK01. Next base: position 17,014 of record CAKXIK010000050.1, on the reverse strand, counting down.
TTTGCCAACGTTCGGAATCCCGACCACCATGATTTTTACCGTTCGTCCGGTCATCCCCTTTTGCTGCCATCCTGCAATTTTGTCCGCAAGCAGCGTGCGCACGGCAGGCAGAACGCGGTTGAGACCCGCTCCTGTTTTGCAGTCCACCGCGAGCGCCGGAATACCGCGTTCCTCAAACCAGCGGATCCACTTTTTATTTTCCTCCGCGTCTGCAACATCGGCTTTGTTCATCAGCACAATGCGCGGCTTTGAGGCAACTAAAACATCGATTTCGGGATTGCGGCTGCTTTGAGGAATGCGCGCGTCGATAATCTCCGCCACGGCATCCACCAAAGCAAGGTCTTCTTTCATTTTGCGGCGGGTTTTGGCCATATGACCAGGAAACCACTGCACCGAAACATTTTCTTCCACGGCAGAACACCGTCCTTTATATTATATGAAAAACATGCAGATAAAACAAAAAAGGGACTTGCGTCCCTTTCCTGTCTGCATTAGCCGATTTTGCTTTTAACCTTGGCGGCCTTACCGACTCTGTCACGCAGATAGTAAAGCTTGCTTCTGCGAACCTTGCCGGGACGAATCACTGTGATTCCCTTCACGTTGGGGGAATGCAGCGGGAACACTCTTTCCACGCCAACACCGTAAGCCACGCGGCGAACAGTAAAGGTTTCGGCAACGCCGCTGCTCTTTCTGGCAATGACGGTACCTTCAAAGCTTTGGATTCTTTCGCGCTCGCCTTCGCGGATGTTAACGTCAACCTTAACGGTATCGCCAACGTGGAAGGACGGGACTTCTGCCTTCATCGAATCGGCAGCAATCAATTTCAGGGCATCCATGGGAGTTCCTCCTTAATATTTCAGACATTCATACACGATTAAAACCGCGAGAGGACTGTCCGCTTTGATTCTCGACCAAAAGGCCGGGCATCAAATCCCCACCGACAAATCGGCGGCAATCCAAATGCTTGTCAATTATATCACATCAAACCGCAAAACGCAACGGTTTTTCATGGTTTTACGAAAATTCTTTCATTCCGTCCGCAGTCTGGCAAAGCAGTGTTTCGCGGATAATTCGAATTTGAATTTTGGAATTTTTTTGAAGAACAAGGTCTGCAAAAAGCGCCGGATTGACACTTTCGCTGCTGCCGGCAGGTAAATCCAGCCAAAGGGTAATGCCCTGCGCGTTTTCCGTCACTTGCGCTGCCGAAAACCACTGCTGCAAATCGAGCTGCTTTTCACCCTTTTTTGTCTTTTTCACCACAGGCAGCTCTGCCTCACCCAGCAGACCGCAAACCGCCTCCGCAGCACCTTCGCCGCAAAATTCCATCCGGTAGCGCGCCGCTGTAACATCGCCCGGCTTTTGCTCCGGCAGCGACGCACCCAACACACGAAGTCCCTGCGGGAGTGTTCTTCCCAGTGCATCTGCCGCCTGCGCCAGCAGATAATCCTCCGGCAGACGGATATCCATTGATTCGTGCTCACCCTCCTGACCAAGCGAGAGCGGCAGTGCGAATGTGACAAACAGGTGAGGGCTGAAGCCCTCGGTGTACCACGCCGGCACATGTGCCCGGCGAAGCGCCCTTGCCATGCAGCGGGAAAGGTCAAGATGAGAAATGAACTTTGCACTGTCTGTTTTTTGGAACCAAATTCTAACGGTCTGCAACGCAAACACCCGCCTTCCAGCAAGCCGCACCGCAGCCTGAACATTTTTCACGGCAATTCGGCGTTGTCTGTGCAGCCATTGCCTGTTCTGCTTCTGCCTGTAGGAACGACTTGCTCACGCCGTAATCCAGATGATCCCACGGCAGCAACTCATCATAGCCGCGTGCACGGTGAGAATAAAATGCGGGATCAATTTTGCAATCGGCAAATGCTTGCATCCAACGCTCAAAATTGAAGAAATCGCCCCAACCGTCCATTTTACAGCCCAGCTGCTGCGCCCGGAGAAGTACTGCGCCAAGCCGGCGGTCTCCGCGGGCAAAGGCACCCTCCAGCACACTTGCTTCGGCATCATGATAATTGCACTTGATTTTGCGCGAGTGTGTAGACCCCACAAAGTGACGCTGTTTTTGGCGAAAGCTTTCCACCGTATCCTGCGCCACCCACTGAAACGGTGTAAACGGTTTTGGCACAAAGGCAGAAACACCGAGCGTCACCTGCACACTTTTGCCCTTTGGCCGATCCTGCATCGCGTAAAACTCATCTACCACTGCCTGTCCCAAATCGGCAATTCCGGCAACATCGTCCAGCGTTTCCGTTGGCAGACCGATCATGAAATACAGCTTGATGGTTGTCCATCCATTGCGGAAGGCACGGCGGCAGGTATCGAGCAGTTCCTCCTGCGTCACGTTCTTATTAATCACATCGCGCATCCGCTGCGTTCCCGCCTCGGGTGCAAAGGTCAGCCCGCTGCGGCGCAGGGATTGCAGGTTTTGCACCAACTCGTCCGAAAATGCATCCACGCGCATGGACGGCAGCGAAAGGCTGATTTTTTCCTGCTCTGCCCAGTCCTTTGTATCGGTGAGCAGGGTTTGCAGTCCGGTATAGTCATTCGTGCTGAGCGAGGAAAGCGAAACCTCGTCATAACCGGTGTTTTCGCAGAGTGCCGCTGACTGCCGCGCAACCGTTTCCGGCGATTTTTCACGCACCGGGCGGTAGATAAAGCCCGCCTGACAGAAGCGGCAGCCACGAATGCAGCCGCGGAACACCTCCTGCACCGCGCGGTCATGCACAATATCGAGGAACGGCACAATAAAGTTTTCGGGATAAAAACAGGAGTCCATGTCCCGAATAATGCGCTTGCGAATCGTTGCAGGCACACCCTCCTGCGGTGTAATCGCCGCCAGTGTCCCATCGTCATGGTAAGTCACCTGATAAAGCGATGGAACATATACCCCCTCAATTTGTGCTGCACGGCGCAAAAACTCCCGTTTTCCAACCCCTTCGCTGCGGCAGGCACGGTACAGTTCGATGACCTCGAGGTCAACCTCTTCGCCTTCTCCAAGGAAAAAGAGGTCAATAAAATCGCACAGCGGTTCAGGATTGCACGCACACGGACCTCCCGCCACAACGATTTGCCCGAGCTCATCGCCCCGCTCGCTGGCTAAAAGCGGAATTTTCGCAAGCTCCAGCATATTGAGCACATTGGTAAAGCTCAATTCGTATTGCAGTGTAAACCCGATAAAATCAAAATCCGTGATCGGGTCGCCGCTTTCAAGTCCATAGAGCGGCAGATTGCGTTTGCGGAGCTGTTCTTCCATATCCACCCACGGCGCAAAAACACGCTCACACCAAATGTATGGAACTGCATTGAATTGACTATACAAAATCTTCATGCCGAGATGCGACATGCCAACCTCATAAACATCGGGAAAGCAGAACGCAAAGCGCACGTCAACCGTCTGTTTGTCTTTGACGACGGCGTTCAGCTCACCGCCCGTATATCTGCCCGGCTTTTGCACCTCAAGCAGAAAGGATTCGATCTCCTGATTAATGATATTGATTCATTCCTTTCGGCACATGGCCTTTTTTCATTTCCTTTTTATTCTACCCCAAAACGGATGATATTTCAACGCCGTTTGAGCACAAAAAGTGCAGTAAGATAAACGGTAAGCACCAGCAGCGAATAGTTGCACCGCGAACGCAGCAGCACAAAAAAGCCTGCAATGCCAAGCGGAAGCAAAAAGAAAAATGTAATAAAATTCATAATTACATCCGCTTTTTCTACCGAAAAAAGGCGGTGAATCACAGCACTGACCGCCTGACCGCCATCCAGCGGTTCCACCGGCAAAAGATTGAATGCACCCAGCGCCAGATGTGTATAAGCAGGAACGCGCACCGCCTGCCAAACTGCAGGCGGCGAAAAACTGCCAAGCGCAAGCAACAGCGAAAAAGAAACAATGTTGCAAATCGGTCCGGAAACGGAAACGAGGAAATCCTTCCAGTATGTCTGCGTAATCGGACCGGTGTGCTGCAGCCGCGCACCAAAGGCAGTCAGCCGCAGCGTGCAGGGAGTGTAGCCTAACGCCGTCATGGTAACCATATGTCCCATCTCATGCAATGCCGCTGCAACCACACACCAGCAAACGGTGCCCGTTGGGTCGAGCAGAATCACCAGGGCAAGCCCTGCACAAAAAAACAGGTCAATTTCCACCCGGCAGCCGAAGAGTTTGAAGGTAAGGGGCAAAAAATGCGGTCGGTGCACCATGTGTCACCCCTCGGAACCGGCTGATTGCACGGCAGTACTGGTCACCGCAGAATCTGCAGCCGGAGAAGCTGTTTGCCCTTCTGAGGCGGCGGCTGATTCCTGCGCGTTTTCTTTTGCCGAAGAGGGGGCACCCGAAACACTTTCTTGTCCGGATGAAGCATTGGTTCCGGACGACACAGACGTTCCCGATTCCAGGGGTGTAAAGAGCGATTTTAAGTCCACTGCACCCGATTCGGTCAGCTGGTAATATTGCGCCGTAATTTTTTGTGCAGTTTCTCCGCCGATCAAACGCACTGCAACCGCACCAATCACCAGCAACAGCGCAAGCACGGTTTGCACTGCGAGCACAAAACCGATTCCCCTCAACGGCTTTTTTTTCTGGGAAGAGAACGGAAGTTCCGACCGGGAAGATTCTTCAAAAAAGCTTTCCGGTTCGCCGGATTCATTCTCTGTCAACTCGCGATGTTCCGCCGGATATCCCCCCTGGGAAGGGCAAACCGCTCCACCAAATGGTTCTTTGGTGTTTTTTCTCCCTGTATTTCGGTTAATAAATGTAAATTCCGTGGAATCCTCGCGTTTTCTTTCGTTTTCCGTCATGATTCTGCGCATCCTTTCCGCCCGAAAAAAGAAAACCGGGCCAAATTCCTTTGCTGAATCATATGCGGACAACATGTTTTCTATGCTTGGGATGCTTCTTCTCTTGTGACATTGCGCAGCCACTTTTTAGAAAGATATCGCCATGTGGTAAGCGGAAGCTTGATGATTTCATCACTCATCAACAGCACATAAACCAGCGGAACGCTCCAGTGAAATACAAAAGCACCCAATGCGCCCAGTAAAATGGAAACGCCCCACATAATCGTTGAATCAATCAAAAGCCCGAACTTGGTGTCTCCTCCGGCACGGAATACCCCCACAACCATCGTTGTGTTGTAGGATTGCCCCAGTACAAAGTAAGACATCACAAACATCATAAAGGAAAGGTAACCGCTTGCCTCTGCTCCCAGACCCATCACATTGAGCACAACCGGGCGCACCGCCAGTACCACCGCGGCACCCAGCAGCCCCGCAGCAAGGGTCAGCCGCGCAAACCGCTTGCCGTAAACGAGTGCCAAATCCTCTCTCCCGGAGCCGATCGCTTTGCCGATCAGAATTGCCGTTGCATTCGCGATGCCGAAGGAAACGACTGTCGCCAGCTGACGAACCACCTGTGCCGCAGAATTTGCCGCTACCGCAGCCTGTCCCATATGACCAATCACAAGGGAATTGACCGAAACACCCAAGCCCCAAAGCATCTCATTCGCCGTCACAGGCAGCGAATACTTCATAAAATCACGGAATAATGCAGGATGCCTTGCAAAAAGATCCCGCACACGAAAGCACACCTGCCGGTTGATGCGCAGGCTATAGAACACAACAATTGCAAACTCTGTCAGCCGCGCAATCACCGTTGCCCGCGCAGCACCGGAAACACCCATTGCCGGGAAGCCGAGCAAGCCGAAAATCAGCACCGCATTGAGTGAAATATTCAGCACCAAGGAGATTAAGTAAACAGCAGTGGCAATCATAACCCGCTCCACACTGCGCATCACATTCAGATAAATTTGTGTAAAAGCAGTGAAAATATACGAAAAGGATATTATTTTGAGGTATTTTACCCCCTCGTCAATCACCGGCTGCTCCGGGGTAAAAATGCGCATAATCGGTTCGGGCGCAATCCAGACCGCAGCCGTGAAAAGTAAACCTACAATTAACGCAAAGCGCATTGCAATTCCCAGTACGCGCTCAATCGTGCGGATATCGCGCTTGCCCCAATACTGCGCCGTCAGAACCGCTGCACCGGACGAAAGCCCGAACAGAATCAGGGTCATAATAAACTGCACCTGACCGGCAAGCGATGCGCCCGAAAGCTCCGTTTCTCCCACTCTTCCCAGCATAATCACGTCCGCAGACGAAACCGCCACATTGATTAAATTCTGCAATGCCATTGGAATCACCAGGGAAAACACAGAGCGGTAAAACGAAGCACGTTCCTGCCCGGAGCCAATTGCAGCCACAGAAGCTGTCACTCTTTTTTCTTTCATCAAAGCCATCCTTTAATTTTATTGATTCAAATATTCTCCATTAATACGGCACGCGCCGGGGCAGCATCCGAACCGGCAAGCTTGAGCGGCAGCGCACTGAGCAGATAATCTCCGTCTGCAATGCCATCCAATCGCAAACCCTCCAGCACTGGGATTCCTCTGCCGAGCAGTTCCCGGTGGGGAGGTGCTTCCTCGTTTGGCGGCGCAATCGAAAGCGCATCGGTTCCAACGAGCAAAACCCCGGCATCCGCCAGCACAAACGCGGCACTTTGGGTTAAAAACGCAGCTCCGTCGCCGTGCAGCAAAATCCGCTTTTGGCAATGCGGCAGTACCTTCTCCAAATCGCTCCCTGTCAGCAGTCCGGTTACCGTAATCACAGAGCACGGCCCCACAAAATGCTCCGGTGCCAACTGTTCGATTGACCTGCCGTTGTGCAGATAATGCAGCGGCGCATCCACATGGGTTCCCGCATGAACACAGCAGGAAAGCTGCGAAACATTTGCCTCGCATTCGGTTCCGATTACCTGAAGCGGGTGCAGCGAGGGCGCAGGATCGCCCGGATAGACCGGAGCAGAAAGCAATTCACGCGAAATATCATACACCTTCACCTTTACCGCCTCCGTCGTTATTTGACTGCATCACATGCAACCGGTGCAAGCCTTGCCTGCACTGCGCGCTGCAAATCTGCCGGCGCAAGCTCCACCTGATGACCGATTTTTCCTGCGCTCACCACCATGGTATCGAGCGCGGAACAGGATGCATCCAGCACGGTCACAAATTGCTTCTTCATGCCGACCGGAGAACACCCGCCGCGGATATAGCCCGTCACCTTGTTCAAATCCGCAACCGGAATCAGCGCAACAGATTTTTCCCCCACCGCGCGTGCAGCCGCCTTGAGGTCAATCTCCTTTGCCACCGGCACCACAAACACAAAATAATCGCGTCCGCACCCTTTGGTGACGATGGTTTTATACACCTTTTCTTCGGAGATTCCCATTTTATGTGCAGCAGAAATGCCGTCAATCAAGCCGTCTCCGCTTTCGTATTCGTGAATCTGATAGCGGATTTTCTCTCGCTCCAGAATCCGCATTGCATTTGTTTTTAATTCGGCTGCCATGATACTCTCCCTTTCCGTTTCATCCTTGTCTGCATTTCAGTATAGCATATCTGCACCACATCAGCAAGCCGAGCCTGTTCCACACTTCGTGAATGAAATATTATTCATTTTATTTGATAAACCTTGCATTGAATATTCCAAGCATACTTTGATTGGGAATCTTAATATAAAATGCTAAAGCAGGAATAATGAGATTTCACGAGAGTATAGCAAAAAAAGTTTGCATCTTTATACATTTTTACGGTTGATTTATTCGTTGACATGTCGTATAATAAATGCATTCTAAACGAAACACAAATTTTGAGGAGGAAATTCAGAAATGAAAAAGCTGACTAAAATCTGCGCAACACTCCTTGCCGTTGTAATGGCCGCTTCGCTGATTGGCTGCTCCAACAGTGGTGCCGCCAACAAAAAGGTGAAGGTAATCGACATTCAACTGACACAGGAAGAATATGCATTCGGTGTGGAAAAAGACAATGACGAGCTTCTCGCCAAAGTTAATGAGTACATTGCCCAGATTAAAAAAGACGGCACCTTTGATACCATCTGCAACAAGTATTTCGGTGACGGAACCCCCGAAGGCGTGACCTCCGCTGCGCTGGACACTTCAAAGGATCAGCTTGTTGTTGCCACAAACGCTCAATTTGAGCCGTTTGAGTACATGAAGGGTGACACCTTTTACGGCATCGACATGGAAATCGCCGCAGGCCTTGCCAAATTCCTTGGCAAAGAGCTTGTAATTTCCAACATGGACTTTGACGCTGTATGCCTCTCCGTCAGCCAGGGCAAAGCAAACATCGCAATGGCTGGTTTGACCGTCAAGGAAGACCGCAAGGAGTACGTTACTTTCTCCGATAAATACTATGACGCAGCACAGAAGCTGATTGTCATGGACAGCGATACCTCCTTTGACAGCTGCAAAACCGTCGAGGATGTGGAAAATGTGCTCAAAGGCATTTCTTCCGCGAAGGTTGGCTGCCAGACCGGCACCACCGGTGAAAAGTACATCAAGGGCGACGAGGAATGGGAGTTCCCCGGCTTCTCCAATCTGCAGTGCACCGGCTATAAGAATGGCTCGCTTGCCGTGCAGGATATGATTAACGGCAATATCAAGCTTGTGGTCATCGACGAAGCACCTGCCAAATGCATCAGCGATGCAATGAACAAGAATAACTGATTCGCCTGACCCGCTCCGATTGAAACATAAAGCGGCCCCGCTCCCACAAAAATGGAGCGGGGATATTATTGTATAAAGGGGAAGTGTCATGGGGAACTTTGAATCCAAGCTCCAAAATTTTTGGGACATATTCATCAACCAAAATGGCTCGTCGTATGTTCTGACCGGCTTGAAAAATACCGTGCTGATCGCGGTGCTCGGTCTGCTGATCGGTATCGTGGTCGGCACATTGATTGCAGTAGTGCGCGTATTTCCTAAATACCGTCTATTTCCGCGCATTCTTAACGGAATCTGCAGCTTTTATGTTGGCTTGTTCCGCGGAACGCCGATTGTGGTTCAGCTTTTGGTGGCTTATTATGTTTTGCTGCCCCTGTTTGGTGCCAACTGGCCTTCGCTGAATGTTTGTATTCTTGTTTTTGGCCTCAATAGCGGTGCGTATGTTTCTGAAATCATGCGCAGCGGCATTCTTTCGGTTGATCCGGGACAGCTGGAAGCCGGACGTGCCGTCGGGCTGAGCTATTCGGTTGCTATGACACGCATCGTCGTACCGCAGGCAATCAAAAACATTCTGCCCACACTCGGCAACGAATTTATTACACTCATCAAGGAAACCTCTGTCGTCAGCTTTGTCGGCGCGGCAGACCTGTATGTTGCGTTCAACAGCATCGGATCCAATTCTTATGAATTCATGGTGCCGTACCTTGTGATGGCGCTGATCTATATTGTTCTGGTGTTGATGATTTCCATGATGATTAAGCTGATGGAAAGGAGCCTGAGAAAAAGTGATCGACGTAATTGATTTGAAAAAAAACTACGGCGAGCTACAAGTGCTCAAAGGCATCAATGTTACCATCAGTGAGGGTGAAAAAGTTGCGATCATCGGCCCCTCCGGCAGCGGCAAAAGTACTTTTCTCCGCTGCTTGAATTGTATGGAAGACCCAACCAGCGGTTCCATCATTTTTGAGGGCGAAGATTTGGCGGACATGCGGGTGAATATCAATTTGCACCGCCGCCATATTGGTATGGTATTCCAACAGTTCAACCTGTTCAACAACAAAACGGTTCTGCAAAATATTATGCTTGCGCCGGTTCATATCCGCAACAGCGAACGCAAAAAGCATGCACGCAATGCATTTTTTACCCGGCTGGCAAACGTATTTCGCAAAGAAAAGAAGCCCTTGCCCGACACTTCAATCACGAAAAGGCAGATTATGGCGGAAGAACGTGCTCATGCAAAAAAATTACTGGATCGGATCGGACTGCAGGAAAAGGCCGATGTTTACCCTTCCACGCTTTCCGGCGGGCAAAAGCAAAGAATCGCCATTATCCGTGCACTTGCCATGAATCCAAAGGTGATGTTATTTGATGAGCCTACTTCGGCGCTCGACCCTGAAATGGTTGGCGAGGTTCTCGATCTGATTAAGCAGCTCGCCGACGAAGGCATGACGATGGTGATTGTGACACACGAGATGGGATTTGCCCGTGAAGTTGCCACCCGTGTATTATTCATGGACGGCGGCATTATTTCAGAGGAAGCTCCTCCGCAGGAATTCTTTACACATCCGAAAAATCAGCGTACACAAGAGTTCCTTTCCAAAGTGTTATAATTTTCGATCATAATACAAAAAGTAACGGACTGTTTCCAGAATCGATTATTCTGGTGCAGTCCGTTTTTTGATTAACACTGACTTCTATGGAAACAATAGATGAAATTTTCGAAAAAACAACAGAAATCCAAGTTTTTCGTCGGTTTTAATATTTTTAATTGAAAATTTTTATAAATAGGAATGTTATAAAATACCGCTCCAGATCAGGGCAACCAGAAAAAGAGTTACAACACAGATAAACGCAGCAACGGCAACTCCGATGCTCAGTTTGCGGCGCTTTGCGGTCATCTCCTGCATCGGCAGCATATGTGCCTTGCGTAACACCGTGACAACCGACTGATATAGCAGCATGGTCAGCGCTGTATTCAATCCTGCCTTGAGCAGATTGAACGGAAGAATGACAGGAACCAGCATACCAATCACAACCTCGCGCGGCACATTCATGTACAAAGGCGTAATAATGTAATTCCACAGAATCATTCCGGCAGTCATAACCAGCGCACCCACCAGTAATCCCGCCAATGCACCTTTTACGGTTCTGCGGCGTTTATAAATCCAGGCTGCCGGGCAAATAAACAGTGCCGAAGCCAATACATTCATAACCAAGCCGATCCATCCTGTACTGCTGATTGTCAGAAATTCAATGAAGCTCACAATCAGGGACATGATTAATCCCGTGACAGGGCCGTAGATAAACGCGCCGATTGCCAGGATGCAATCCTTTGGTTCCAGACTGAGAAAGCCCGAAATTTTGATCGGAAAAACAAGTGTACTCACCGCTACGCTTGCATACGCCAGCGCACAAAGCATTGCGGTGACTGTCATTCGCCGGACATCCATGGTTTTGTTTTTTTGCATCAAACATTACTCCTTTTGCAGGCTGTCTGCGTTTTGCCAGGACAGAAAAAGCCCCGCGGAAAAATCCACGGGGCGCATGTGTTTCTTGATACCCAAAAACGGGCAGGAAACGCTTCTTCTTTCATCCGGACTGTACCGTCGGCTCTGGAATTACACCAGATCAGCAGGTAACCCTGCTCGTGGGCTTTCACCACCGGTGGGGAATTGCACCCCGCCCCGAAGACAGCTATTTTAAATTTGATAAAATTGTAGCACGGTACAGATGGATTGTCAACGCTTATTTTAGATTTCGCAATCCTTTGGGATAACGGTTTTTGAGCATCCCGCCGGAAGCCTTGCCAAATCCCAACATTGCACCGCCAACTGAAACACCGGTAAAGCCACTTTCCTCACAGGCAATCTCTTCCCCGCGCAAAAAGGCTTCTGCCTCGACAGAATCATGCTGCAAGCTGCAAATTCGGCGTGGTTCCCCTGCGCCTGCCGCCGCAAAAAGAGCATGTGCCGGTTCCAGCCGATTCTTTTTTGCCTCACAGCAAAACACACCTGCGCGCAGCACGCCAAGCCCCTTGAGTACCGGCAGTCCATTTGGGAGCAAAACCGTTTTCTCGCCGATCGTCTGTGGTATTCCGTAAATTGGGCAGGAAAACAACTCTTCAAAAAGCGCATAAACCTCTTTTTCCTGCTTGGGTTGCTGCGCCATTGCGGGAAATTCCTCATTAGGCGCAATTCTTCGCATTCTGGCAACAAAATGTCCCTCGCCCCCATCCATAGGAAAAATGCGACGGGTCAGCGCAAGGTCAAATGAAGCATCACCAAGCGCAGCAAACCCCGGGCGTCCAAAGGAAACCCCGCAATCTTCCAGCACAAAGCCGGTATCTTGGCGCAAAAACTCGGTCACCACACCCTCATTTTCTTCGGGAGAAAAGGTGCAGGTGGAATAGACCAAAATGCCGCCTTCCCGCACCGCTTGCTTCGCACTTTGCAAAATTGCCAGTTGCCGCACTGCACAGGACGCAACGTGCTCTTCGCTCCATTCCTCTGCCGCGCGGCCGTCCCGGCGAAACATTCCTTCACCCGAACAGGGTGCGTCCACCAGAACACGATCAAAAAATCCTGCTAATGTACTGCAAAGCGTTTCGGGATGACAAGAGGAAACGACCCCGTTACGCACACCCATGCGTTCAAAGTTAGAAAGCAAAATCTGTGCACGGCTGGAAACAATTTCATTGCTCCACAACAGTCCTTTGCCGCCCAGCAGTGCTGCAATTTGTGTGGATTTTCCACCCGGTGCAGCGCAAAGATCAAGAATCCGCTCACCCGGCTGCGGCGAAAGCACCGTTACCGCGGAAGAAGCAGACGGCTCCTGTACATAAAACGCTCCGGCATGATGAAGTGCCAGATGCCCGATATTTTCGGCACAATCCGGCAAATAATAGGAAAGCGGCGAAAAAGGCGATTGCTGCAGGGATTGCCCAAACGCTTCTTCCAGCATCGAAAGCAATAAATTCGGCGCACATTTCAACGGATTCACACGCACACCGCGTTTTGGTGCATTCCTGACCAACGTTTCTTCATAAGCATCATACTCACTTTTGAGCAAAATGCGCATCCTGTTTAAGAATTTTTCCGGCAGCAAAATTTGATTTTTTTCCACTGCATTGCACCTCCCTTTCTTTTGTCCATCCGCCAAAAGCTTCATCCGTTGGAATTCTCTGTATTCATAAACACAATTTTTTCAACTGCATTTTCTCATCACCAAAAGCAGAAAAAGCTTCGTTGATTTTGCATAATCTTTCGCTGTCAGTCCATACTATCGGCGAAAGGGGTGAATCCAAATGAACAATCAGAACAATCAGAAAAACCAGAACCAGAATAAGCAGAACAATCAGTTCGAAAACAAGAAGCAGAACCAGAATCAGAACAAACAGAACAACCAGTTCGAAAATAAGCAGGACAACCGCTAATCTGATTCGACCAAAAGAGACCGCCCTTGCAACAAAGGACGGCCTCTTTTTTTCTTTATCCGCCAACTGCCACTTCTTATTCTTCGGGATCAATCGGCGCAAAACTCTCGCCAACAATCTGCTCTGCACTGCCGATGATAATAAAAGCATCTGGATCAATTTTGCGAACAATCTCCCGCAGACGAAAAACTTCATTTCTGCGCACAGCACACATCAAAGCATAACCCTCACGACCGGTAAACCCGCCCTTGGACTTGAGCATGGTTACGCCTCGATCCATTTGCGCAGTAATCTCTTTTGTAATTTCCTCACTTTTTTCGCTCATCACAAACAGCAGCTTGCCGTTTCCGCTGTCAAAGCCGTAAAGCACCGCATCCACAACACGCGAACAAACAAAAATGGTAATCATCGCATAGAGTCCGCTTTCAATGTTTTGGTACACTGCCATAGACGCAAGCACAATTACAAAATCAATGATGAGAATCAGTCTGCCGAGCGAAACATGTCGCAGATGTCTCCCAATCAATTTGGCAGCAAGATCGCTTCCGCCGGTGGTAGCACCTGTCATAAAGGTGAGCCCGAGTCCAACTCCCGAGATGATTCCGCCAAACAGCGCAACCAACACCATATCACCGTGATATTCAGGCAAAAATGGTGCGGTAAGGTCAATCACACCTGAAAAAATCAACGTGGCAATGATGGTTTTTCCAAAAAAACGAAAACCGGAGCTGATAATTCCCCATAGAAACAGCGGAATATTCACTGCCAGCATCATTAAACCAATTGGCGTTCCAAAAACATCCTGCAAAATAGTTGCTACACCTGTTGCACCACCCGGCGCAATCTGATTCGGCGCGGTGAAGCAGTTAACCGAAACTGCATAAAGTGCAGCTCCGGCAATGGTAAGAAGCAAAAAACGCACAAAATCCAGTATCGATTTCCGTTTCCATTCAAATTTTTTCATGCAGACCATCCTCCCCTTTTGATATGCCCGAAGCCGGCTGATTTATCCGCTCGGTTCAAATGACAAAGACAGCAAGCAAAGGTTACTCCGGAGCATCACAAATGGCAGCAAACAGCGTGCGAATCCGCTCAATTTCTCCTTTTAAATATAGATAACCAAACAGGGTTTCCAGTCCGGTTGCCCGGTGATATACCGCAGGATTAGCATTTTTCGGGACATGACCGGGATGCGCATTCCGTCCGCGGCGCAGCTGGTCAAGCTCTTCTTCTGTCAGCATCGGTTCAATTCTGTCTGCTGCGGCTGCCTGGGCCTCGCACCGCACCTGCTCCACGGAAAGCGCATGAAGCCGCTTGTTCGGGCAATTCCCCGCGCAAACCAGCTTTTCCCGCACCAGCAATCCGTAAACACCGTCGCCGATAAACGCCAGCGCCAGCGGGCTATAGGTTCGGATATCCTCGCTTGAAAGATTCAGTAATCGTTCCGGCAAGCACTCCACCTCCTCAAGTATCAGACTTATTCCACAAAATCAAATTCCAGATCATAGAGGGAAACGGTATCTCCCTCGCTGCATCCTACCTCACGCAGCGCATCGATCACGCCGCCGGCAATCAGCACGCGCTGAAAATACTGGATGGATTCATAATCGTTAAAGTTAATGGTACGCATGATATTGAGGAGCCATTCCCCTTCCACAAAAAAGATGCCGTCTTCCTTGCGAATCTGCACCGGATGCTTTTCAACGGATTCCGGCGCAACCACCGGAACCGGCTCTGCCTCATACCGTGCAATCGGCGGCAGCGTTGCAAGCAGCGCTGCAATACGATTCAGCAGGGGATCCACTTCGTAACGGATCGCCGCCATGATCGGGAAAAACTCATAACCTTGTTCCCGCACATAGGAAGCGAATTCTTCCACCTGTTCCTCGGTTGCAAGATCACACTTGTTTCCCGCCACCAGCATCGGGCGCTCCGCCAGCTCCGGATCGAAGCTTTTCAGTTCACGGTTGATGATTTCAAAATCCTCTTTGGGGTCACGGCCTTCACTGCCTGAAACATCCACCACATGCACCAGCAAACGGCAGCGGTCCACATGGCGCAAAAACTGATGTCCCAGACCCGCGCCTGTGCTTGCGCCCTCAATCAGCCCCGGAATATCTGCCATGACAAAGGAACTGCCTGCATCCACACGCACCACGCCAAGCACCGGCGTGATCGTGGTGAAATGATAGTTGGCAATATTGGGTTTTGCTTCGCTGACAACAGAAATCAGTGTTGATTTTCCCACATTGGGGAACCCAACGAGACCCACGTCTGCCAAAAGCTTGAGCTCCAGCTGAACGTCCCAGCTTTCTCCTGGCGTTCCCGGTTTTGCAAAGCGGGGAACCTGACGGGTTGGAGTTGCAAAATGCATATTTCCCCATCCGCCGCGTCCGCCTTTTGCAATCACAACCGGCTCATCTCCGGAGACATCCGCCATGATGCGGCCTGTTTCAGCTTCCTTAACAACCGTTCCGCGCGGCACCGAGATCACCAGGTCCGGTGCACTTTTGCCGGAGGAACGTCCCTGCCGTCCGTTTTCTCCGTTCTGCGCTACATATTTGCGTTTATAGCGAAAATCGGCCAGTGTGGAAAGGTTATCGTCTGCCTGCAGCACAACGTTTCCGCCTCGACCGCCATCTCCGCCATCTGGTCCGCCAGCCGCAACAAACTTTTCCCGATGAAAGGAAACTGCGCCATTTCCGCCGTTGCCCGCCCGGATACTGATTTTTGCAAAATCTACGAACATAAAAATACCTGCACCTTTCCACACACTTGTGTGCAATTGTTGAAAACAAAGAAAAAAATCCCGGGACTATTCTGCCCCGGGATTCGTTTTTCACTCAAATCAGTCGGCAGCGTAGACGCTGACCTTCTTGCGATCGCGGCCAAGACGCTCAAACTTGACATTGCCGTCAACCAGAGCGAACAGGCTGTCGTCAGAGCCACGGCCAACGTTCTCGCCGGGATGAATGTGAGTTCCGCGCTGTTTCACCAGGATGTTGCCGGCCAGAACGAACTGACCGTCAGCACGCTTGACACCAAGACGCTTGGACTCGGAATCACGGCCGTTCTTTGTGGAACCAACACCTTTTTTATGAGCAAAAAGCTGAATATTGATCTGAAGCATGTATGACACCTCCACTGTTATTCTTCCGTTTTGATTACTTTGAGACTTTTGGGATATTGCTGCGAAAGCTGACTGAGATGAAGCCAAAGTGCCTGAAAAAACAAGTGACACGATTCCTGATCTTCTTCTGGAACAGAAAGAGAAAGAAAACCGTCCTGCTGCACCTGCACCTTTGCCTTAACCTTCAGCACCTCAGTGATTGCATTGGCTGTTAAATAAACCGCCGACGAAACCGCCGCACAAACAATATCACTCCCCGCGGGAGCTGCACCTGCATGACCGGAAACCGAAAAGCCACAAAAGCTTTGATTCCGGGCAAAAAATTCGGCGCGTATCATGGATTAAGCGTTGATGGTTTCGATCTGCACCTTGGTATAGGGCTGGCGATGACCCATCTTGCGCTTTTCGTTTTTCTTGGATTTGTAGGTGAAGACGGTAATTTTCTTGCTTTTGCCGTTCTTCAGAACCTTTGCGGAAACGGAAGCTCCGTCAACATATGGAGTGCCAACTTTGAGGCCATCCTCGCCGCCGAGTGCGATCACTTTAAAGCTGACCGTCTCATCTGCTGCAGCATCCAGTTTTTCAATGAAGAGAACGTTGCCCGTCTCAACCTTGTACTGCTTGCCGCCAGTTTCAATGACTGCGTACATTTGTAAAACCTACCTTCAATTCAGACTCGCTACTCTAAGGCGGAGACAAGCTCACTTAAAAAAGCCCGGAATAAGCGGCTTAATGATTGTATCATATCCGGACGTGCCTTGTCAAGCATGTCCATTGTAAAAACAGCGAAAAATTTCTGCGTTGTAAATAGATATGACCCATCTACCCGAAAAAAAAGATATGGTAACAATCGCATTTCAAAGCCTTAGAC
>CAKXIK010000049.1 GCA_934875675.1 uncultured bacterium | reverse complement strand
TCTAAGGCTTTGAAATGCGATTGTTACCATATCTTTTTTTTTCGGGTAGATGGGTCATATCTATTTACAACGCAGAAGCAGGGCAAAATTATTTTATCAAGCTCCTTGGTTCCTATCTGGCCTTGATCCTGCTCTGCGTTTCCGGAATGGGATTTGTTTCATACAATATCGTACAAAACACAGTAAAAGAAGCCTCTATTAAAGAAAACGACCGCGTACTTTTTCAATTTAAAAATACCATTGACAATCTTGTATTTAACAAAATAAATGATCTTTCAATTCGGATGCTGGAAGATACCTTTTCCAATAAGACCATTACCTACTATTTTACAGAGGATATGAATCAGAATATTTATGATATGAGTTCTGTTTTGAAGTACTGTAAAACGATCAAAACTCTCAATCCCATGTTGCTTTCAGCCGGTTTCTATTTTGAAAAAAACCAGCTGTATATCTGCTCTGACGGCGTAGAAGCTCCTGGTTATGGTTACCGTGACAATGCAAACCTTTTGGATAACTGCAAAAAACTGATTGAACATTCCAACCAAAATACCTATTGGTGTGTAATGAAACAGTGGAATCCTGTAGATTCGGAGCAATCTGAAATTCTGGAATTTCAAAATGTAATTTATCTTGTACGCAAAATTGAACACCTTGGAGGATACGGCGGTGCTGTAATTCTTGCATTGGATGAAAACACCTTTTATCAGAGCATTCAACAAGCGTCCCCGGATTCTCTGGATTCTCTGGTAATTTGTGATGACACCGGAATGATTGTTTCTTACACGGACAAAACGTTTCTTGGCAAAAATATTTCAGCACTTAGCGACCAATTGTCTAATCTTGATCAAAAAAATAATTCTGTGATTTCAATTCATGGGGTTCCTTCTCTTTGTTCCTTTTCCCGATCTGCTTACAGTAACTGGAAATATATAACATTTACATCTCTTAATAGCATTGGAATGGCAGGAGAAAAACTGACACATACCATTCTCATCATTGCCTTATGTACCCTTTTGTCAGGTGCCTTGCTGTCGCTGATCCCCACATCCATTCTTTCTTCACCGATTCGCGCTTTGGAAGCACTTTGCCGACGAATGAACCGACGAAAAAAGGTTGAAGCAAGCCATACACCGTTAAACCTGAATACCCTTTCTGTGGAAATATCCAATCAGATGACACGTCTGAAAGAAATAACTCCTCTTGTACAAGACATGCTTCTAAGCGATTTACTATTTTCTTCTCAATGGAACACACAGGAAATGATTGATCAAATGCACTTGATTGAATTCGAATTTCCTTTTTCAAAATTCTGTGTCATCGGTATTCAACCGAATTGTACCGATATGACCAAAGAAAAATTTTTTGATAAGTGGAAAGAACTGATTTGTGAAACGATGCATCGTACGTTTGAATCAAATCATGTACTGCTGTTTGATATTCCAAGAAAAGATACGTGCTTTTTTTTGTTGAATTTTGATTTCGATTTTTCTCAAATAAAATCACTTTTATTGTTATGGCAAAAAGAAAACAGTCAAATCGCTCAAATCACAGTTGGTGAAACCGTTGAAAGCATAAAAAAAATATCTGTCTCCTGCGAACAGGCATCTCTGGGGCTTCCATACTTTTTTTTGTTTTCGGATCGCAAAATTTTATTCTTTAGCGATTACGGACCTCTTGAACGAAGCGGGCAGGAACCAAATATTCAACTCATTCAACAACTAAGAGATGCTTTTGCTTCTCTGAATCTTGAGAAGGTTCTGAAAACTTTTACTCAAATAATGGATGAACTGCGTTCCATGCATTATTCTTTTACTACCATCAATATCTCTTTACAACACTGTGCCTCTGCTTTTATCAATGCATCTCAAAAAATGGCTATTAAAGATGCTGGGGTATTAATGGATCAGGCAATACAAGCGCCTTGTTTAAATAAATTTGAATATTTATATCGGAATGCAATTAATATTTTTTTTGAAACTATGGATCTGAAACGTACTGCAGCAAACCATGAGCAGGTAAAATATGCAGAGGCTTATATTCAAAAAAATATCCGCAATCGAGATCTGTCCCTGCAATTAGTCGCAGATTATCTGAAAATGAGTCCAAGCCATTTGAGTAAAATCTTTAAAACAGAGCTTGGCGTTACATTTATCGATTATGTAATTCAATTTCGACTAAATGAATGTAAAAATTTGCTGCTTAATTCCTCCATGCGAATTGAAGAAATTTCCGAAACAATGGGATACTCTACCCCACAATATTTCATCAGCCGGTTCAAAGCCGCCTATGGTGTAACTCCAAAGGAATTTCGCAGCAACACCTATCGATCTAACCTTCAATATATAACGAAAATAGAATAAAATAAAAAGGCTTGCCATTCAAACGCGGATGGCAAGCCTTTTTGACGGACAATTTCATGGGAGTTCCTATAATCTTAAATTCATACACTATCGCATGATGCAGCCGACGCGGTCTTCGCCTGCGCCAAAACGGGTTATGTAAATCTGCTTTTCTGTCACAGACAAGATATCAAATGCCGTTTCGGTAATGGTTCCAAATTTTCTTTGTGGACATCCCGGCGCCCATTCCTGTGCAAAGGAACAGAGTGATGTGATTGACAGTATCCGGTCATCATACAGCAAATTATCATAATGCACATGACCCGCGATCATTGCAATCACATTCGGACATTGCTTAATTGCGTAATAAATACGGGGTCCATTAAGCAAATCATCATAGGGCTTAATTCCTGTTGGATATCCTTCTGTTCCGTAAATTCCGGCGTTATGAATGGGTGAATGGCTGAAGATAATAATTTTCCTGTCTGTTTTTAGCGCCTTTTCTTCCAGCCACTCTGCCTGTTGATTTGATATTTCCAATCGCCAGCCAAAGGGATATTGATCTTCCTCATTCAAAAAATAGGGTTTATCGCTGGTATTGAGAAAGACAAAACGGTAGTCCTGCTCATCGGCATCAATATAATAATAATTTTGTTCAGTAGGATTATACTTCATGCATAACCGATGCATTTCGTCTGGCAAAATTGCAAACCGCTTCGTATCATCACCGCGATCAATTGCGTTTCCAATCGCATCGTCGTGATTCCCGATACAACAGTGTACCGGAACCGACAATCGATACAATGCATCCATTACCTCACGATGGGACTCTCTCACCTTTTCAGGATCTGGGTTGTAGTCGTTTCCAATATCTCCTCCACTGACAACAAACGAAATTTCCGGGCAGCGATCCAGAATATACTGAATAGAATCAATTGCATTAACTGCAAGCTCAAATTTTCCAGGTTGCTCATGCATGGCATATTCACTGAGTCTGTTATGTTCATCCGTAATAAAAACAAAATTCAATGGAGCCCCGATTTCCTTGATTCTACGAATTTTATCATCAAAATACTGGGTTAAATAAGTAAGATCATTCATTTTGATAACCATTCCTTTCCACTACAACGCAAATTTGATATTCGTTTGAACATATCAAATTTGGGCTTTTCAAACCGCGAAGATACAAACTGTTCTGCTTAATTACTAAGACTGTTTTTTCTTTGCTGGTACATGTTTTTTCTAAACTCGCCGGGTGTAACTCCTTCATATTTCTCAAAAGCCCGAATCAACAGATTGGAACTGTGGAATCCGCATACCTCCGCAATGCGGTTCAAATTATCTGAGGTCTCAATCAATCGCTCTCTGGCAAATGCAACTCTACGGCTGTTAAGATAATCTGTAAAATTAATGCCCTTATTTTGTTTAAAACATCGGGAAAGATGATTGGGAGTATATCCTAAAACAAGCGCGACTGAAGACAAATTAATGTCTTCCCGAAAATGCTCATTCACATAATCCAGTACTTGATCAATAACAGAGACCGTATTTTTTCGGGCCGAAATTTGTGCGGCAACCATAAGGTTGGAAAGCACGATTTCGCGGCAACGCAGTGTGGTATAAACATAATTTGTAGGATTAATCTTTATTAAATCTCCAAAGGCAATTGCATCCTTTCCTTGTACGATGCGCCCTACAAACCGATTAATGACTACACAGGCAGACAAATAAGCTTCATATGTCACATTATTCTGATAATTGAGATCCAATATATTTTTTACATAGGTGGTAAGGTATCCCGTTGCAGATTTCTCCAACAATTCCCGGAGCTGTACTTCCAGATCATCAGGCAAAAACGGAAGAGATGATACCGCCGTTTCTGACTGTACGAAAAAAATAGCCTGTGTAGACTGCACCAATCGGTGACGCAGAGCGGAAATAGATTGGACATAACAACTTTTAAGTTCATGAATATCTGCAGATGGGTTGCTGACTCCAATGCAAAATTCAGCACCGGGAATCTGTTTATGCCATGATTCATATGCCAGATGCAGTGCATCCAACATTTTTTCCTGCTCTTCCACACTTTTTAAACAAATCACCAGCGTATATTCGTCTGGCAGTGTTTCTAATATCTCCACGATCCAGTTACTTAGATGTGCACGCAGAACCTGATTAAACCGGTCGTAATATTTTGTATAAAACAATTCTTCTTGATCAGACGGCAGATCAAGCCGTACAACCGCCGTTTCATAGACACCATCCGAAAATGATATTTGATACGGATTGGCAGTTGTCAACATCTCTTCTACCGTCGGGCTTCCCATAATAATTTTATACAACACCGCCTGCAACACCATATGGCTGCTATTTTGAATGGTACTGCGCATAGCATTATTCACAGAAAGAATATCCAGCACACGGTTTGTGATATAGGATGTTTCATCCTTGGTATCCTCACTGTTAGAAGATGCTCCCAAGGCATTGAGAATTCCGCGGAACGGTCGGTACATTTTACGCGAGCTCCAGTACGCATACGCGAGAAGCGCCACCACTGTGGCCACAGAAAAAAGGTTCGCAAGCAAAAAAATCTGATCAAAGGTTCCCGCCAGCTGCTTATAGGGAGTAAAGATTACATATTCCACTCCGCTCATTGCAGATTCCCTGTGAGAAAGCATTCCATGGTGATCCAGATATCGGCTGGTGTTTTTGATATCGGCGGAATCGGTACTGTAAAGCAGCTGGTCCAGATTAACATCCGTGTTGGCGGCGATCACTTTTTGATCCTGATCCAGCACAAAAATCTGACGGGACGAAGCAAACTCCTGATTCCGAAAAATACTGTTGATAAATGCCTCTTCCAATACCATACAGATAGTTCCATTATAAAGACTTCCGCTTTTAATAGATTGTAGAAGATAAATGCCCGATGTTCCTGTCATAAATCCTGCACTGCTGTCACTCTGCAAAAACGGTACCGCCTGAGCCTCTGCCTTTTGGATGGTAACACGGCTATAACGGTTACTCATCAGATCATTCCATTGTAAGTAGTCTCCTTGAAAACGATTCTGAAAATAAACCTGCCGCTGGGTAATGCCTTGCTTTGTGTAAAGATAGGTGGAATCGTCCCACTGAATCAGAATTTCATTCACTGCAGTGGATGTAAAGGAAAATGTACTAAGCAAATCGATTATTGCTTGTTCGTTTTGCAGGTAATCCTCCCCTTCCCGATAACCAGGCAGGCTATGCTTTTGTATCACATCATTTTTTTGTAAATAGGTAAAAATATTCTGCAATGCTTCAAAAGTGTCATCCATGGATGACACATAAGCATCGATGAACACATCCTGCTCCTGCATTTTGTCGGAAAACAGCCGGTTACGAATAAATAAGGTCATTGTCAGATTGAATGCCGTTGTGATTGCAATCAATATGGTCAGAATTGAAAAAATATTGCGAAATATGCTTCCATACCTCATTTCAACCGGTCTTTTCATCGATATGCACGCCTTTCTTTGATCACACAATGGCTTTTCAAACACCAAAACACACGGAGAACTATCCCCGTGTGTCTCTTAAATTTGCCAGAATTACTTTGCTACAAAAATGCGTTCCGGATCGCGGACAATAATCTGGGAATCGTTATACAGCTTAAGCAAATCATCAATACTTGCAATTTTCTCAAGCTCTGCAACATAAGAATCCCATTCATCCATACTGCGCAGATTGTAAATAAATTTGGCTTCATTTTCTGTGATGTAGGTTGTCAGTGCATTTTCAAGATTTGCTTTTTCTGCGCCGGAATCTGCTGTAAAAACCGCAAAAGCCGGATCAAATTTAGCCTTGACGGTTCCATCAGTAAAGTTCTTGAGGTTAAGCTCCATTGCACTTTCTATCAGTTTATATCCCTCGGCACCGCGCTGCAGCGGACCCATTCCAACCATCCAAACCTCATACTGCGTGCTGACACCGTATTTCGCCTTATCAATACCATCTTTCATGGTATACACGCCATCTACGATATCAAAAGTTACGCCTTCAACGCCGTAATTAAAGATATCACGACCGTAAGGAGAAACCACTTGATCCATGTAAGCCGCAAGATACTCGGGATGTTCTGCTTTGCTCGAGCAGACCAGTCCCCATCCGGGAATACCATCGTGCTGATATGCAATGCTGAGGTAGCGATTGCCGTCTTCATCCGCCGGTGCTGTCATCGGCTGAATATCATACGGCAGTTTTTCACCTGCATTGACTTTAAAGATTTCTTTTTCAGGAGAGTTGTTATAAAGGGCACTGAATGCCCACTTACCGGAAGCGATTACATTCTGTTCCTGTTCAAAGGACATCGTCTGAATTTCCGGATTGATCAGACCTTCTTTGTACATGGTTGCCATGGTCTCAATCAATTCCTTGCGTTTAGCGGACGCTTCCCGATAGGAACACTTGTATGCTTTTGCGTCCGTATCATAGTATACCAAATTGTTCTGTGCACCGATTGCACTGGCAACCCAGTTTTGCGCATAGCTAATATTCCAGTATGATTGGAACGGAATGATCGTCGAATCTTTTGCCTTCACTGCACGCATAACCTGAAGCATTTCCTCAAAGGTGGACGGTACTTTTTGTCCTGCTGCATTGAGCACGTCCATATTTGCAAACCAGGATTCTCCCGCAAAATCAATCGGCTGAACACCGACAATACCATAACGGGCGCCATCTTCCTTGCAGATGTAATCCAGATTCTTATATGTCTTACGATATTCTGCCAGATTCGGCATATATGCTGCATATTGATTGAAATCCAACAGCATCCCAGTTGCGCTGTATTCATTAATGGTACTCATAATGTCGGAAACCGGCATCACATCGGGGATGTCATTGGTGGAAAGATAAATCTTACTCTTTTCCTGCCAATCGGAATACGCTGCAAACTCCCACTTAATTGTAACATTTCCGATATGCTTTTTCCACTCTTGTTGGCAAAGTAGTTCCGGGTTCTGGTCAAGCCCCTCGTAACCATAGGCGGAAAAAACAATTTCCTCTCCCGTATAGGGGAAGGTTATGCTTTTGTTTTCGGCAGCACTGTCCACAGAACCAGTTGATTCTGCCTGACTTGAGGATGGTGTCTGCCTGCATCCAAACAGGAACGAAAACAGCAGCACCGTGCAAAGAACCAGGGAAACACGAGACATTTTTCTCTTGTTGAACATGACTTTTCCTCCTTAAATTATATCTTCCAGACGTAATTTGCTTACGCCTTGACCGCACCTAACATCATACCTTTAGTAAAATATTTCTGCAAAAACGGATAAACACAGATGATCGGGATAATTGTAACAATCGTTGCCGCTGCTTTGACAGTACGGGGATTTGCGTTAACCATATCCAGCAGCTTTCCAATATCGTTGTTCTGCATATTTCCTTCATTAATCTCCATATTAATCAGAATTTTACGCAGGAATATCTGAATTGGCATCTTTGACGTGCTTTCCAAATAGAGCATTGCATTAAAGTAATCATTCCAGAATCCAACGATTGTAAAGAGCGCGATGGTAGCCATTAGCGCCTTGGAAAGTGGAATGACAATAGAAAAAAGAATTCTGAGATGATTTGCCCCATCAATTGTAGCCGATTCCTTGAGTGATTCCGGAATGGTATTGAAAAAGTTGACAAACATAATCACATTCCACGCTGAAATTGCGCCCGGAAGAATCATTGCCCAAATCGTATTAATCATTTGCAAGTTGCGAATCGTAAGATAGGTGGGAATCATTCCGCCTCCAAAAAACATTGTGATCAGCAACAGAACATTAATTAGTTTCTTTCCGCGAAATTCCTGTACGGTAAGAGGATACGCAAGCAATGCTGTAAACATCAGCGATAAAATTGTTCCGGTAACTGCGTAAATAATCGTGTTGAGATAATAGCGCAGGATAGATGGGTCAGACAAAATAGCTTGATAGGACTGCAGTGTAAAACCTTTTGACATCAAAATCACATTTTGTCCCACCAGCGCCTTGGCACTGCTAAAGGAAAGCCCCGTCGTCATCAGAAGCGGATAAAGGAAAATTACACTGAGCAAAATCAGGATTGCTGTATTAATATAATCAAACAACTTCCACTTTCTTTTTGACCCGGCAGTTTGAATCTGCAATGGTACTCACCCCTTTCAGAAAATTGAACCTTCGCCTGTCTTGCGGGCAATCCAGTTGGTTACCAGCAAAAAGAACAACGAGATTAATGATGTAAACAGGTTAACCGCAGTGGTATAACTATAACTCCCTCCCAGAATTCCTTCACGATAAACATAGGTTGAAATTACATCCGACGTTTCATAAGTCAGTGGAGATTGCATCAGCAAAATCTTTTGATAGTCGTTTCCGACGATGCCACCCACTGCAAAAATCAACAGAATAATAATGGTAGATGAAATACACGGCAGTGTGATATGAATCGCCTGTTTGAACCGGGACGCACCATCAAGCACAGCTGATTCATAAAGCTCCGGATTAATTCCGGAAATGGCCGCCAGATAAATAATAGAGCTGTAACCGATTCCAGACCAGATGCTTGACAGCACATACATGGGGCGAAACCACTTGGGATCTGCAAAAAAGTTGATTTTTTCTCCTCCTACCGCAACAATCAGGTCATTAATAATTCCGCCGCTGGTGCTTGTCATATCTTTCAGCAAACCAATTACGATAACTGTAGAAATAAAGTACGGTACATAAGAGATCGTTTGAGTGACGCGTTTAAATCGATCACTGCGTACTTCATTAAGCATGAGCGCCAAAATAATTGGTGCCGGAAATGTAAAAATTAATGTGACGATACCCAACATAAATGTGTTGCCAATCAATCGGCTAAAATACGGGGAATTGAAAAAAGTAATAAAATGCTTGAATCCAACCCAATCGCTCCCCAAAATTCCTTTGGCTGGAGAATATTTTTCAAATGCCATTAGTACGCCGTACATTGGAACATACTTAAAGATAATTAAGGCAAGCATTCCTGGCAGAATCATTAAGTAAAGCATCCAGTTGCGCTGCATATAGGCACGGAGGCTCCTCTTCCGATACCCCGTCTGCAGGGTTGCTACACCGGAAACGGCAGAAGCTTTTTTCATTGAAGATATCACGCCTTTCATGAATGTGCTGTGCCAATGGTACGGGCAATTTTACCCTTTAGCAAATTGCCCGCACTCTTCGGCATATTCCGGGTGAACATTGATATCAAATGGCTCATCGCATTTCAGTTTACCGTTGCCGCAAGCAAAAGTAAATCATTAAATTCTATGATGTTTAACGAAAAGTGCGATTTTACGCGTATTTTACATACAAAAATTCCAATATGATATTCTTATTATTGTTTATTTTCCATTGTTTTCATAAATTTTGCGTTTTTTAAGTTGTTTCCCTGTAATCAACAAACAACATACTGCACTCACCATCGTCAACAGTGTAATCCACAAGACCTGTGCGCTGCCCGTCTGTGGTTGGGCAACTATTTGTGAAGGTGTACTTTCCATCCCTTCAAGCTTACCGGAAGAACCACCGTTAGATGAAACACTCGACTGCGCTGGCAAATCTTTTTCAGTGAAAACTTCTGTCGCCGGAGAAGGCATTGTTGCGCTGTGTGTATCGGTTTCAGCCATGCGCTGTCGGAAAAAATACCGAGTTTGAGGATTCAGTCCGGAAAACACACCACTTGTCTGCCAATGGATTCCATCTACGCTATATTCGCATCCCTCTTGAGATTTCAGTGTTACCGTTGTTGACTGAACCAATTCAACCTGGGGCGCTGGTAGGACGCTGCGATTGGAAAGCTTCAGGGTTCCTTTCATCATTTGGTATGTCGCCTCATAAATTTGCCGTCCCCGCTCATAGGCTGGGGTTCCAATGATAAAATCCGGATTTTCTTTGCTGGGATCACAATAGCGTTCATATCCCACCACCCATTGATAATAAGCACGGAATGCATTTTGTCCTTGAAAATTATAAAGAACGGATGCATCCAAATAATCCAACGCCTTTTCAAAGCTCTCCCATGATGTCAAAAGCTCCGGACCGTTTTCTATTTCAATTCCCATATTTTTTTGAGAAGCCTCGCGTGCTGCATTGCGCAACCTTTCTCCACTGTTGACTTCATAAAAATAGCTGTTCGGCTGATAGGCTACGGCATCAATTCCATAATCTTTCCATGCACTTTCTGCAACACCGCCTGCACGATAATAAGGAATCCAGTATGTTTTTAATCCGTTGTCCTTGGCGAAATTAACAATATGCTGAATATTTTCATTTCCTGATGAGATAGACTCTTCCAACAGATAAAGACCGGATAGTTCTACACGGTTGTATGAACCACTGCGAAACAGCGTAAGGATTTCATTCATATACCAGTCCATTGCAGCCGCCTTACTGCCCATTCCAAGATCGTTACCGGGAACCGGAACCATCAGAACCGTCTTAACTTTATAATCTGGGTCTTTCAGCAATTGCGAAGCTTTCTCTGCTGCTTCCTGCAGCGCATCCATATCCCCGCCGGCTCGAAAGGTTTTTTTCAAATACCATTCATAGTCAATCTTTTCTGCAGGGGCTCCGTTGCTGGAAAAAGAGCGCCAGGTTTCCGTCCCGTTATTGCCATTCCAACGGTTGGTAAACAACGCCAAAAAAAGCACACCGTCAAACATAGTATCAACCGTATTACCCTCCCGATCCTGATAAATCAAATAGGGCAAAATTTTTTCTGCCGTATAATCTCCGGTTCCTTCTTTGTAATACTGGTTATACAGCAGAACCAAGTCTTGAATATCATTTGTGCTTTGACCTGGTTTCTGATATCCCTCCAGATGTTCCGGTGTTCCGTTCTCCGGAAAACGTTCTTCAGTTGGCTCCGTATTTCTTGGTAGCTCTATCGGTTTGGATGGAACAAAGGGCTTATCGCACGATTCAGGATCTTTTGCCATCTCGCAATTCTTACGGCCCAACACCTGAATTTCATCCAAAAGCAACCAACGGCCTGTATGCAGATAATCGATTCTTAGATATCGTGCCTTGTATGCTGCCCCCAATTGAAAAGTGCTCATTCCGGCGTTATCAGTAAAATCAGCCTGTTTAGTCCAATTTATTCCATCCAGAGAGAGCCAGAGTGTCATTCTGGCCGGCGGCATTATTTCTGCATCAGAACAAAAGCCTGTGTGAATTTCTTCTACACCGCAAACCTCTCCCAGATCCATCTCAAAGGTTGTAGTAGTTGTCCCTGTTTGCAAAACGGTTCCTGTTACCTGATTATGAATCTCCTCAGTAATCCATCCGTAATATCCTACCCACGCATTATCCTTGCGATCGTTAGACACTGCCGAGTGAGCATCTGTCAATTTCTTACCATTGCTATCCTCTCCAACACCTTCATAGCCCGGAGTTGTTATTGTTCCGTTCTGATCCGCAGCTGTAAGCGTATATGTTTTTCCTTCTGCCAGATTAACTGCCGGATTGACGTCCAGTTCTGCCGCACCGGCTGGATCCGAGGATCCAAGAACTTGAACTTCATCGATAATCAGCCACCCCGCATCATGTCGGTATTGCAATTGTACATAACGAGCCTGATAGGGCTTGCTGAGCAGAAACTGCTTCTTTTCTGTTTCCTCTTGCACCGTTCCCATATCCATCCATGCTTTTCCGTCATAGGAAAGCAGCAAACGAACACTTCCCGGAATACCGATTCCATCAACTGCCTTTGGGAAAAAGCTAGTATCTATACGGCTGACCGATTGACGACTTCCCAGATCCACTGTAAAGGTGGAAACGGTGGAACCAGACCATCCTGAAAATCCAGCCCATGGCGCATCTGAATAATCTTCTCCGTTTCCAAAAACACCATCCGTCAGTTCTTTGCCTGCAGTATCCTCCTTGTACCAGCCGTTACTAAGAAATGTTTCGTTGACGGCATTGTTTGCGGTATCCTCCGCAGTAAATGTATATGTTTTTCCAGCAGAGAGAACATCAAAATATGCCGGTGTTTCTGCCCCGGTTACATCCATGCTGCCAAGAATTTCAACCTCGTCAAGAAGCAGCCATCCGCCTGCGTGCAGATAATCTACCCGGACATGTGAAGCTATATAGCGCTTACCTAACGGAAGATTCATCATGATCTCAGAATCAGTGCTGACCGCCACAGTCTTCCAATTCACTCCATCTTCCGAAAGCGATACCGTCACCTGAACCGGAGGTGCAATTCCATACTCGGATGCCAGGGGATAGCAGCTTGTGACAATAGAGGAAATTGCCACAGATTGTTTAAACGTAAACTCTACTGTAGAGACTGCCGTTCCACTCAGATATGCTGAAACACCAACCCAGTTTTCCGCCTCATAATCAGACGGATTTGCATATTGCCCGTCTGTCAGCTCCTTTCCGCTAACATCCGGCTTATACCAGCTTTCGTTAGCAAACGGATCATAGTCAGGGTATGTAGCATCGTGATGTGAGAATACGTAATTACTTTGCGGTGCGATATTAGAATCCGCTGGATTTTGCGTGGGTTCTCCGCTTACAGTTTTAGGCACAACTGCCGGAGCTGTTAACAAGATCCCTGCCGCTAAAATGCTTGCCAAAATTGATTTGAGCCTATTTGTCCTCATCACTTTAATTTCTCCTTCCATCTTTCATCAATTTGATTCACTTTTTCTTTGAGTTTAGTTTGCTGTCTGAATAGTATCATTTAAAATACCTAAAAATCAATATTTAAATTCAATGATTATATTTATATTTATGCATTTCTTGGTTTTTAGTTATCTTCTCAAATATATATCTTATTTTACAAACTTTATTTTTGTGTAAAAGTTAACTGGTATGTTCCAAAAGGACCCAAAATTATAAAAAGTCCGTGGTCATAAGCTGATTGCTCACAACCACGAACTTTTTAATGTTTGTATAAATAGAGTACCATCACCAGCAAGGATGACCGTCCGGACTCTTTCTGCTGAAAACGGATTTAAGACTCAAGGAATCCACACACCACTTCGCAAAATAGGAAACCGTCCAAATCCGACTGTATTTTTATCTCCGTTTGTGATACCTGTTCCCGTAATTCATCGGACAATGCTTTTCTCCGTGCCGCATCCGCACCGGCTACTTTTTCACCAAATGCCTTGGCAATCATGCGATGCAGCGGAACCGAGCACTGCAAAACCGTCCACATCCGTTCAAATGGTCCGCCTTTTGCATCCAAAGCCGCAGCTTCAATTGCTGGCTCTTTCTCCATAATATAGTTTTCAACCTCATGGAATCGGCGTACATATTCTTCATCGAAAATTCCTGCTGGCTCATTTCGAAAATACCGAGATGGAAACCGATCGGACAGTTGGCGGATATATTCCAGCGCCAGTTCAGACTCGGGACCATAGGCAGATATAAAGTAGCGTTTAACCAATTGTTCAAATGGAATATTGGTATCAAAAAGAATTTGTCCCATTATATATTGGCACAATCCCGTGGGAAAAGATGCCCGATTTCGTTGACAACTGATTAGTCCGTTGATTTTCATCTCGTGCAGCCGAACACAGTCCTGATAAATCACTTGTGCAAGCTGGAAACCTCCTAGCTCACGATCAATATCCCACATAAGATAGTAATCGAAATCAAAGCTATCCCTTGAAAAATGTTTTTTCCAATGATACAGAAAACTGAGATTGTCTTTTACATCTTTGGGGAGCTCAATATGATTCCGAACATATGCAGGCAAATTTTGAGTGTCATTTTGATAGACTGATTCCTCGGGCCGATAAAACGGCTCAGAAAATGTCCTGCTGATCGGGGCAAACATCAACACAAAACGTTCAGGATTATGAAGTTCCTCCGTTTGCGGTGACCACAGCAATTCAAAATAAATGAGAAAAACAAGGCGTGTGTGTAAATTTAATTGCGTTAGCTGCCTATCAATTTCATTCAAAATTTTAATATACCAATCCGTAGGCGTCTTAGTTCTGCAGTTATCACACTCGCACATATTGTTGAATCCATCTGCCAGCCAAATATGCAGCAGCGATATATTTGGATTATCGGTTGCGTACTGCACCACTTCGTTGACGAATCTTAGCTGAACCTCCGGGTATGAATAGCACAAATTTGTATTCAGCGGGATATCCCCAAAGAATTTCCGGCATCCATTCACTTGTGCCAAAAGTGGACGTGTGGTTTCCGCAATAGTGTCGTCTGCAACCGGATACCATCCGGTTGAGGGGATTCCAACACACTCACTTGTCCACCCATGACCGACTTTATGATAGATCAGCCCTCTTCGAAGAATTTCTTTTTCTGCCAGGGCAACAAACTGGTGGCTCTTTTCTATATCAAATGGCTCCGCCTGCAAACAAGTATTGCCCAAATGGGAGTACCACCTGTCAAAAAAATTATATCCCTCGCGAAACTGGACAAAATAAGAATTGAATCCGTTTTTCGGAAGCCAATCAATCATATCCAATACATTTTCTATACTGACAGCTCCCTCGATACAGATTCCCCGATGCCGTAACGAGGCTATTGCAGTTTTCTGTACGGTGCACTCAGCAACTGAACGTGTAACAACATATTCTCCTGCTGGACCCGGGGTATGAAAACAACACCCTAAGGCGGTAAAAAAACCGTATACCCCCAATAGAACACTGCGCTCATTGCTACCAACAATGCAGCCATAGCCTGCCGTAACATCAATATGGTAGGCATCATCCATTTCACATTCTATTTTTTCTTTCCAGTAGTCGGAATCCGGATCAACCAAAAGTTCAATATCGTTTTGTTTGCATCCAGTTGTTTTTTCCCAGTATTCACATAATTCCTGTCTTGCAAAATCAAGTGTTCTGCAATTCATCAAGGCTTCATCTCCGTTCTGACTGCAAAAAAATAATATATAGTTTTAATCATGAATGGTATGGCGAAGTGTCATCTTACAGCAATTGGTAATACTTTTGTGTTGTGTTTGCTTTACACACATTTGAGAAGCCAAATAGCCGATTTCAAATGCCGGTTGTTCAACATAAATAAATCGATCTCCAAGCAATCCGGTATTGTCAAATACATCAAAAGTCGCGATTGCCATATCCTGTGGCACTGAAAAACCCGCTTGCATCATCACCTGCATAGCACCGTATGCCATAAAATTGTTGGCGGCAAAGATTGCAGACGGACGCTCTTTCAATTTTAAAAATGCCTTCATTTGCTCCGCGCCGGACGAAAATGAATAATCACCAAATCGGACATTTTCTTCCTTTACACCAATCCCCGCTTCCCCAAGCGCATCCCGATAACCTCTTAACCGATCTGCTGCAGACGATTCGTTTTTAGGACCTGATATCGCACAGATGTTTTGATATCCCTTTTTCAGCAATAACGAAATGAGTTCTTTTGCCGCCAGATAATTGTTAATTGAAACAGAAGAATAATCATGATTTAACGAAGGAACGTTATCAATAAAAATAATGTTATCAAAGGATTCGTAAATCTCTTGTACGTCTTTTCCTGACGCAACAGATGCACTGACAATACCGGCAACTTTATTGCGCATCAAAAGTGAAACCGATTTCTTCTCTAAATCTATACTGTTATTGCTGTCACAGAGCAAAACCATAAAACCGGCTTCATCGGCAGCTCTCTGAACACCACGAACAATATCTGCAAAAAAAGGATTTGAAATATCCGGGACAACAATTCCCACTACATCGGAAGAATTTCGTTTTAAACGCCGAGCAATTTCGTCCGGTTCATACTCCAGCTTTTTTATTGCTTCTTCCACTCTTTGGCGCGTTTCCGGTGCAACACGGTCGCGATTATTGAGCACGCGGGAAACCGTTGAAACGGACATACCCAGGTAAGAAGCAACGTCTTTTAATTTTGTCATCAGGAATCCTTCCTTAATCTGAGAATAATTACAATTTTCACAAAACAGATACCGAAAGCAGAAAAACGAAGCAGTATCTGTTTTGTGAAAGTACTGTATAGAATTTATTTTAACAAAAACATATCATAACCTGTAATTTCAGGAAGAGTCAAAACGGTATAACCGTCTTGGTACTGAAAATTAATCGGAGTCTGTTCGGGCAAGCGCAACACCTGTGTAAAGTGACCGCGAACGGCAACAGAATGTCCTTTGGTTAGCACATTATGTTCTTCCACAATATCAAATTTCCCACGCGGTTCCGGATAGGTAACCTTAATGTGGAGAAAATGATTATTATTTTTTGCTGTAACGGTTGCGCGTGCCGTGGAGGGCAATTCATCTGCACGAATCAGCGGTATCGGCAAAAAACGCTTTAGAAGATCACGCACCAGTTCTTTATGAACCAACATGGCATCTTCATAATATGCATCAAATATCCGAAATACGATCTGTGCAATATTTGCTTTGTCATTGAGCAAAACCGCGGCATCACCATTTTTTGATTTCGGCGGCGTATAAAAATATCCGTGCATGCCATCCCATTTCCGATTAAAATAAGGCTCTACATAATCTGCAATTACCAGACGGTCATCTTTGCTTTGCACACAGATACCGGGCTGATACATTGCCCAATCCATATCAGCAAGCCCGGCAAGGTTCTGTCTTAAATGGAAATAGGGTGAATTGGATTCGTCCTTTCCTTTGTAAACAAAATCCCATTCTTCCGGCATGGCAAACCCGGAATCATCCGGCTTTAATCCGGAAAAACCAGATGCGATAATCTTTTTCCCGGATGCAAGATAATGCTGTAATTTTTTTGCCAGCAAATCGTCTATACGCAGGTCATCCGGCAGAATCAGCACCGAAAAACGATCGAAATCCATTGTTTCATGAATAATTTCAAAGCTGTACTTCAATTCTGCCAACATTCTTGCAAGTCCCATATACGAATGAGAAAGAAAGCCGCCTGAAGTTGTAATTACTCCGATATCTGCACAATAATTTGCTTCATCTGTCCACGGTTCATAAGATTTAATCCTTTGATAAATATCACCGAGATCTGTATAGATATCTTTTTCCAAGTTCTTTGCGGGATGCATATGGTCGCCAAGCGAAACACCGATATTGTTGCAAAGCGCATCATAGAAGTCATTTTCGATGGACTCCTTGGTTTTGTATCCACCAAAATCTCCCCAACTTGCTTGAAATCTTCCCGTCATGTACAGCACATTTTTTTGGATATTCCGTGCATATGAGGCCTGCGCCCAAAAATAATCATATCCCCATCCACCGCTGGGCAAACATTCAATTTCAATATGACTGTCATAATCTTTGACATCATAGTACGGCATCCCGTTCAGATATAAAAACTTATCGCTCGGAACCACCTCACGAATATCCTTGGAAATGGAAAGCATAACTTGATAGGCAAAGTCACGTACTGCATTCTCATCCGTGATATCAACGCCCGCAGAAAGCATGTCACGGATGCAACAATCACAATAACACGGTTCCAAACCCATGCAGTCGCAAAATATCCCATCTACATCATAAGCACAGATTTCCCTGATGGTATCCAACAGATAATCATGATATCCTGTATTATAACACATAGTGCGGAAAAAGTTTGCGGTTCGATCTCCGCGTATAATTCTTCCTTCCCGGTCTACCCGTAGCCAATCCGCATGGTGTCTGGCTAATTCATGATTCAACCCGACATTCAAATATGCGGTAACCCGAATACCGACCTTATGACACTCCTCCAGTAAAGAACCGAACATATCTCCGCTCATTCCCGGATACGGTATCCCAATTTTAGTTGGATAATAAGAAAAACCGATATTGCACTGGGCAAAAGCATTGATATACGTAACATTTGCGTCCTTCAAACGCTTTGCAAAGGCTTTGGCATCCCATTCTTCTCCGAAATTTGTAATTCCGGGCATCGTGTGAAAATCAATATGTACCGCTCGCTTCATAGGTTGCATGACCATAAAATACAAGTCCTCCCTTTGATTTGATTTACAAATGATTCCCGCCTTCTTTGTAAAAACGTTATTACAATTAAAATTATAGTGTTTGTTTTTTAAAAGTCAAGCACATATGAATAATTTATATGAAAATATTTCTGCGTTGTAAATAGATATGACCCATCTACCCGAAAAAAAAAGATATGGTAACAATCGCATTTCAAAGCCTTAGAC
>CAKXIK010000048.1 GCA_934875675.1 uncultured bacterium | reverse complement strand
TCTAAGGCTTTGAAATGCGATTGTTACCATATCTTTTTTTTTTCGGGTAGATGGGTCATATCTATTTACAACGCAGAAAAATTACCGATATAATTTTTTTGCAAGATTGCAATTGGTTTTAAATACATCACTTTCTGCAATGTCGTAAAAGCTTTCTTATTTATTTGGGTTGTTAGTAAGCTGTTTTCATGTTTCACGTGAAACAAAACAAGCGGCACACCCGAAGATGTGCCGCTTGTTGATGAGGATTCCTATCAGACGAAAATTTTCATGCAGATCTTTTTTTGCATGCAGCTTGTTTCGGAATCCGAATAACATACTCAATACAGTCTTCCGTTTCGTTCTGCTCTTCGGATGCATTAATTCCGGATTGTCTCATCAAATCAACTGCATGTGCAACCGTATTAAAGAAAATACGGACGTCTTTTACAATAATTGTGGGTCTTCGTGTCTTCTTGGTGGAATCTGTTCCTGAAATTGTTTGTTCCACCAGTGCCTCTGTCCGTGCAACGGTCAATTCCTTTTCACCAACTTCGCGCAAGAGTTTAAATCGCGTAACATCATCCTCAATTCGAAGCAATGCCCGTGCATGACGTTCCGAAAGCGAATACTGACAAAGCAATATCCTTTCTTTTTCAGAAAAACGAAGCAATCGCAATTTATTTGCAATGGTTGACTGCTGTTTTCCTAACCGTTCGGCCGCCTGTGACTGTGTCATTCCAAATTCATGAATCAGGAGTGCAATTCCTTCTGCTTCTTCAAAAAAAGAAAGATCCTGCCGCTGCAAATTTTCCAACAAGGAGCACACTGCCGCGTCCTCCTCTTCCATATCAATCAGCATACAGGGTACCGTCTGCAGTCCGGCAAGCTTTGCTGCACGCATTCGGCGCTCTCCTGCAACAATTTCATATTCTCCATTGCATCTGCGCACAAGGAGCGGCTGCAAAATTCCATTTTGGCGAATACTGTCCGCCAAAGACACAAGCTCGTCTTTTGCAAAAACCTTGCGCGGCTGATGGCTTCCTGCCTGCAGCGCATCCACTGGAATTTCCATTAGGCGAGGTTTCGATTTTTTCTTTTCAAAGCCAGGAAAATTCATTTGGAATGCCTCCTCCAATTAATTGCTGCCGCTTGTGCGGCAAGGACAAATCAGGCAAGCAGCTCTTGGGAAATATTCATTAAATACTTGTCCGTTGTCATAACAATACCATATTTAGGTAATTTCAATTGTCGGAATATGTCGATGCAAAAAAAAATCCGCACGGAATGTGCGGATTTCAGATATATCCTTTTGTCATCTCTTACAAATTAAAATGAAAAATGGGTTTCAATTATTTCCCGACGCAGAATTGCGAAAAAACCGCATCTACTACTGCTTCGGAGGTTTTTTCTCCTGTAAGCTCCAAAAGAGCATCCATTGCGCTTTCCACCAAAACCGTTACTGCATCAAAAGTAAAACCGGATTTGACGCTTTGCAGTGCTTCTGCAGCGAAAGACTGCGCACGAGCCGCCGATTCTCTTTGCCGCTCCGTGCAAAGCATGCCTTCGTCGGGCGAAAGCTGAGACGTTCCAAGCACCTGTGCAATTGTATCGGTCAATGAATCCAGACCACTTTGGTTTGCTGCAGAAATTGTAACAATGTGTGTAATTTTTTTCTGAATTGCCGAAAGATCAATTTTTAACGAAAGATCTTCTTTATTGACTACCGCAATCGCCGGTCGATCGCACACAGAATCAAGCAATGCAAAATCTTCCTCGCCCAACGGCTGAGAACCGTCAAATACCGCAAGCACCAACCCTGCAGTGGAAAGCCGTTTTCTTGCGCGGTCAACTCCAATTCTCTCCACGGGATCATCCGTTTCCCGCAGACCCGCTGTATCGGCAAGCCGCAGCAAAACATCCCCAACGCGAACCGTTTCCTCTACCACATCGCGAGTGGTACCCGCCACATCGGTAACAATGCTGCGCTCACAGCCCGAAAGTAAATTCATCAGTGTGGATTTTCCCACGTTTGGACGGCCGAGAATAACGGTTTCAACCCCTTCGCGAATTGCTCTGCCCGCATCGAACTGACGCAGTAATCCTGAAAGACTTTCGCAAACCTCGCCAAGGCGTTCTGTCAACTCATCTTCGGTAACTTCGGGAACTTCTTCATCCGGAAAATCTGCCCATGCCGTCAAATGCGCCGCTGCATCCAACAACTTCGCTCTGACTGCATCAATTTTTCTCGCCAATGCACCTTCGTGAGCATAAAGAGCAGCCTTTGCCGCGGCTTCACCCTGTGCTCCGATTAAATCCATCACAGCTTCGGCTTGGGTCAATCCAATTTTTCCATTCAAAAAAGCACGCCGGGTAAATTCCCCTGGTCCGGCAAGTTTTGCCCCTGCGCCCAATGCTGCACGAAGGAGTCTTTGTGCCAGATAAACACCGCCATGGCAGGAAATTTCCGCAACATTTTCTCCCGTATAGCTTTTTGGCGCGCGAAATACCAGTGCAACCGCCTCATCAAATTCACCCTCATGATCCCGCACATGGCCAAAATGCGCACGATACCCGTGGGACTCTGTCAATTTTGCGCCTGTTGCGGCAGAAAAAATGCAATCAGCAACGGTGAGCGCTTCCAAACCTGAAATGCGCACGACTCCAATTCCTCCCGGTGCTTGAGCCGTTGCAATGGCTGCGATGGTATCTGGCATAATGGTACCTCCCGAATATGGTTGTTTACGAATCAAAATGGAAAACCGTGCAAAAGCTAAAAAACTTTAATCAAATATGAAACCGCTTTTTCAGTTCCACAAGAAGTTGCTTTCTGAGCACCGCAATGCTCGCAATCATTAATGCCGGCGCAAGCGACCCCAACACAATCATCGGCCAATTGAGTGAAATCCATCCAAACGCCGCGCAAAGAAATGCGGCAAGCCCGGCAAGCGAAACCCAAAACATTACAAGCACATTTTGTCTTCTGCGCGGCAGATTGGAAAAAAACAGAGCGCCAAGAGCAACGAGCAAACCAAACCCAATAATTGGCACAACAAATCCTGCCCAACCCGGCGCAAGCAGCACATCAATCAACACCAGCAGCACACAGGCGTAAACCACAAAATGTGTGGTTCTGCCCATCCAGTGGTTTTCCACAAGCGGACGTGTAATCACACTTGCCCAAATTAAATGCAGCGACCATGCCACCACCAGACTCCAGGCTTTGCCGCCCACACAAAGATTTACAATTCCGCACGCTACGTCTGCAATCAGAAATAACCAAAAGAAAATCAATCGTATTCTTTGTTCGGTAACCAATTTGTGTCTGATTTTAGGGTATGTCAGGATAACCTCCATGTGTGGCACCACCTTTCTCAAATTAGTTCACTGCCGGTAATACAAAACGGCAAATTAAATTCTTCCAATTGCCGGTTCAGGGATTCTTCAAATGAAGGGTCATGTGTCAACTTTGTCACGGAAAACACCGCAGTGTTCCCTGCCGTGACCATTGCACAGGAAGCCCGGTTCAGCATCCCGCCTCCAAGTGAAAAATCGATTTTCTTTACAAAGGGCTTCATTTCGGGTGTCATTCGCACCACTCCCAGATTGGAAAGCGTTGTGGAAAACACCCGGTCACCCAAGAATCCGGTAATAATCCGCGCGAATGGTTGTTTGACTGCCAGCGGAATCCACCGCAGCGAACGAACCATTGCAGATGCTGCATTCATCATTTCACTCATTTTATGCTGCGAACCGCCCTCCAAAAGTTGTTCGCTGATTTTAGGAAGCAGCTCGTCCACCGTTGTAATCTCATCAAGTGAAAAACGAATGGAGCAATACATGGAAAAATTTCGCAGTGTCTCAGACGGATAATACTTTCGCATATTGACAGGGACCTGAATTTGTACCTTACCCCGTTTTTTTGCGGTTGCATCGCGTACTGCAATAAACATCATGGCAAGCATCAGCGCCGTCACCGTGGAATTATGCGCATGCGCACATTGCAGCAATTCGTCGCCCTGCAATTCAAAATGCAACAGTCGGCAAGGGCGAACGACCGATCTTCTGCCGCCCATCTGCACCGCAGGTTTATCCACAAACCCAGAGGATTGTTCTGCAATGGTAGCGCGGTCGAATCCATTCGAACTTTCTTCCTCATGCGGCAGTTCCTGCGGATTAAGCAACAACGAAGAATACTGCAGGTCAACACCCCTCAAACGCAAATATTCTCCCACCAATGTTTTCAAAAACGCCATTCCGCCTGTTGCATCCGTCAAAATGTGAAAATACTCCGCACTGATACGGTTCATGTAATACATTACACGAAACGAGGAGGAACCGCTCAACGAAACATCCATCGGAGAAAACGGAAGCCGATCCTCCGGTAAAACCGCAAATCTTCTGCGGACGGAATCGATATAATGCCAGAAAAATCCCTTCTTCACGGTTGTCGCAAAAAAAGGAAAACGCCGGATGGTAAATGTCAGCGCAATCTGCAAAAGCTCGGGAACAACCGGCTCCGAAAGGTAAAATGAAAGCCGGAACATCTTAATTTCCCGATGACTCATGGAAAGCGGATACACTTTTGCGGCATCGTCGAGTGCATACCACTGGGAAGGTGCGGTGGAATAAAAATCACCCAGACGGCAAAGGGAAAGCCGCCCGAGCGCTTCCCGCAGCGGAACCCCGCTTTGCACCAGCACTACAATGGCAGCTTCAAAATCTTGTCGCATTGCGTTTTTTTGCTTTTTGGGCAGCCAAACACGCCCATGCAGTTCTGAAAAAAAGTGCCCCAACTCCAGCTTTTCAGCATCGCAAAGCTGCAAATAAAACCGGCCATAGGGTGTTGCACAACTCTTCTTCATGGAATGCTTCCTTTCACAACAATCAGGAGGTCTCTAATTTTCCTGCTGCATTAAAATCAATGGTTCCTCCAAACGTATGAATCACTAAATTCGTCACGGTTTTCGCCACTGCGTAATATCTGCTTTGATAATACAATGGGTAAAACACGCATTCGTTTAACAGCATGGTTTCCGCCTCTTTGGCAGCAGCAATTGTATCCGAGTATAGCCGCGGCTGTAAAGCCTGATATTCTGCCGAACGATACTGTGCAAGGGTGCACACTGCAGAAAGAAAGCTTTTGGGTCCATCTTCATTCGCGCGAACAGGAAGAAGCGCCAATTGATACTCCCCTGCAGCAACACGTTTTTCCATTGTATCCTGTGGAACCGCCTCCAGGTTAAAATAATACCCCAACGCACTGCGCCATTCTCCCAGCATTGCATTGACTGCAATCTTCGTTTCTTCATCATCGGTACAAAGAACCGTAATGGGGGGGAATTTTGTTTTATCCAGATCGATCAGCGCCTGAGAAAGGGCCTGTCGCGCCGCCGCAAGATCCGTCTGCGGCAATGTGCAGTTTCCGGCGGAAGAACGATAGGTCTTTCCCATATAGCTTGTTTCCGGCGGAATAATATTATCCGCATAGGAACAGTTTTTTGGCACCGCTGCCGAAATTGCGTTCCGAGAAAGGGAAAGCACCAGGGCTCGCCGTGCAGATTCATTGGAAAACACCGCATCTGCCGTATTAAAGCACAAACCCCAGGTGGTATCCGTAAACTGTTGCACCAAAAGTCCGTTGTCCTCCGCCAGCTGCACGTCATCCTCTGAAATAGCAATCACATCAGCCAGTTTTTCATCCAACGCTGCAAGCGGATCCGTAATCTGCTTGATAGAAAACATCACACCGGACGGAACTGCTTGATGTTCCCCCTCATAAAACTCATTTTGAATTAACCGGATATAGTTGTCATGAACCCATCCGCTTTTTTTTCGCAATGCAAATGCACCGTTTGAAATTACCTGCGCCGCTTCCATTCCATACTTTCCGCCGGTGGATTCAAAAAACTTCCGGTTGCATGGAAAAAAGACGGATCGTGCAGTTTGTGAGGGAAAATCATCATAGGAGTACTCTAAATTAATCCGAAGTGTATAATTGTTAACAGCTTCAACTCCAAGTTGTTCTTTTTCCATCGTTCCAGCCTGAATTGCCTGGGCATTTTTAATGCAATAAAGCTGCGCCGCTCCGCTGGACCTTGTTTGCGGATCAATTGCCCGCTGCATTCCGAACACAAAATCATCGGCAGTCACCGGCGTTCCGTCACTCCATTTTGCATCCTTGCGCAGCTGAAAGGTGAACACGGTGGAATCTTCATTTGAACTCCAACTCTCCGCCACACCCGGTTCGGCAAGTCCATCATCATTCAGACGGATCAGTCCTTCAAACAAATTTTCCAAAACCATTTGTGCCGAATCGTCCGTTGCAACCTGCGGGTCAAGACTAACCGGTTCAGCAGAAAGATAACAATAAAACAGCTTATTTTCCGGCGTATCTTCTTTTTTTCCGCACGCGGCAAATGAAAAACACATTAAAATGCAAAGCATCCAGCAAGTAAACCGCTTCATTGTCCCCCTCCTTCCGGTTCCGGCCACAAAATTTAATTAACGCTTCAAGAGAAATTAACGGTAAAGACAATCAGATGTTTGGGATATACTTGCGGAAATGCGGCAAAACGCCAATTCCCTCGGGTGCGTGTGGCGGCATTTGAAGCAGATCGTGCCCCGGGAATGGATTTCCTTCAATCAGCACCGGTCCGTTTTCGGTAATACCCACATCCCAGCCAACATAAGCCACTTGAGGAAGCGACTTGGCAGCTTCAAAGCACATATCAATCGCTTCTTTCCAGAACGGAAGCTGTGCTCCAACCAACGGATGTCCCGTATTGGGATGAACATCATAATATTTATCGAACAGTGCATATCCCTGATACTTAATTTTTCCGGTTTCCCAATCTACCGGACATGTTAACCCGCCGGAATGCAGATTATCGACAACCTTTTCGCCATTGCCCATGCGAACATAGAAGTAAAGCACATGCGGCTCGCCGTTGGTAAGAATGGTACAGATGCGGAACGTATTTACCGAGTACGGATTAAATGCCGCCATTTCCGGATGCTGCACAATATACTGTTCACAAAGACCGAAATTGTGCTCCTTGAGATAATCATACATTGCATCCACGGATGCAAAATCGGCAATCTTCAACTTTTCAATTCCGTGTCCGCCCGTCAAATCGAGCGGCTTTGCCATCACAAAATCAAGTCCTTCAGCAAAACCGGCAAACTGCTCGCGGGAGGCCGACCGCATATCAATCCACTTGCGGCCAAGATACTGATTAAAATATTGATTAAAGTCCACCTTGTTTTCCAGAATATGAATATAGTCCTTTTGATTATACGTCTTTACAATTTGATTATTTTTTGCACGCGTTAAAAAGGTTGATCTTTGCAGTGCATTCAGACGGTAAAACTCAAAAAGACGGTAATCGGTATAACCGCATCCGTATTTCAGTCCGCAATGAATCATATCAAAAAAGAGCCAGATGCGGCTTTTGCCTGTTTTTTTGTGCAGAAGCCCAACCATCTCAAACAAACTTTTATAATCGAGCCCCACAATGCGTTTTACCATATAAACGAATTTTCCCACGCAGATCGCTCCTTTAATTTTGTTTACAGCCGAATACCCTTTTCGCGAACAAACAACACAAAACAAATGCACAAAAGCCTTTATTCCGTCCGGAACTGCAGCGCGCATTTGTTTGACAGATTTTCTTTCGTATTACAGCCAAATTTATTATACTGATTATTGGCACATTAGGCAAGCGGAAATTCGAAGATCCGCATGGAATCTAAAGTTTTTATGATAAATTCGAATAAAAACAGCCTGTCAAAACGACAGGCTGCAAATCGAAATCAATATTTTATTACATAGTCTCGTTGTTTTGGCGTTTTTTTGTCAGGAAAATGCAAACGCCGATCATCGAAACAATCATCAACCCTCCTGCTACCGGGATCATGGTTTTTCCGCCGGTTGCCGGAAGTTCATTATCCGGAATAGTTTTTTCCGAAACGGTGCTGCTCGGTCCAACAAGCGGTGCAGAAGAATCCTCAATAATCTCCGTCTCAACATAATAAACGTTAATTACTTTATTACCATCCAGCGTTCCGGTCAGCAGATCACCGGAGGTTGAGTCATAGTCGTATCCCTCAAACGCAATCTTATTGCGCTCCGTCACGTCATATACTGTATTTTCACGCGCTTTTTCTGTAATAAAGCTATCCCCGATTTTTTCTCCGGTTGCTTTATCAAGATAATTGACCGTAACGGTATACGTGATCAAACCATGAGCAGCTTTCAAGGCAGATGCCATCGCATCGCCTTCCACAGAGAATCGTACAATATGCAGATCGTCGTCTTTTTCTGCATGGGCGTTCCAGCGCGCATCCTCCGCGTCGTCGTACCAACCGTCAATGGCATGTTCACAATCCGGTTCGCCGTCCAGTGCCCAATCCGAACCAACGTCACCAAAAACCAGTTCGCATAAATTATAAATATCATCGCCTGCCGTTGCAGCATGATTGTTGTACAGCACAACATTATCTGCCAAAACCATCGTACCA
This sequence comes from uncultured bacterium, assembly GCA_934875675.1. GTDB lineage: Bacteria > Bacillota > Clostridia > Oscillospirales > Acutalibacteraceae > CAKXIK01. The sequence goes on along the minus strand of CAKXIK010000048.1, from coordinate 10,295 downwards.
TTTACATAAATTCCGCCGCCAAAGCCAAGTTTCACTGCCGTGTTTTTGACAATTGTCAGTTTTGCGCTGGATTCAACCTCTAAAAATCCTGATTTTTGATAAATACCCGAACCTTTATTATTTTGAATCGTAACGGTACTGTTTGCAATCTTTGCTTCACCCGCAATAAAAAGTGCGCCCGGAATGGTCCATTTGCTGCTGATCGAGCAATCATTATTTTCAATTGTCACGGTTGCCTGATTATCAATATCCAGCTTACCGGTGACATGGATTCCATTTGCACCATTACCATTTGCATTAACCACCGAATGATGAATAGTCAGATTTCCCGCAGAGAGACCATGCCCTGTATTATGATTAAAGTTTACGGTAGAATCCGCAATTTCAAAATGTGATCCGTTTGAACCGTTGCCAAGGCTATTGATTACATCAACCTGACTATTTGCAATCTTTGCAATAAAGGTTCCCGTAAATCCGGAACGGTTTGTATCGGAAATGAATTTTGAATTCGTAAGATTGACATTATATCCGCCGTTGCCGCCGTTCCACTCCAATGCATCCTGCTTATAATTTTTAATTGCCAGCGTAGAATCCGTTAAATTGAGTACATCATTGGCACCAAAGTAAATGGCGTGTTTGTCAAATCCTTTTCCATCCAGCGTCATGGTAGAATTTATTAAATTTAAAACCGAATTTCCATTAGAACAAATTGTCATCCAATTCCATTCTGCCGTATATGGTGTGGAACCAATCTCATTCATTACAACATTGCAGTTTTCAAAAGTAAGGGATTTCTTCCACATTGCAATTCCGCACTGTGTGAAGGTAATCGTCTCTTTTTTCTCACTGCCTTTAATGATCAGGTTCTTGGTCAGATTAATTCCACTCGTCGTGCAGTCTGTCAGCAAATCAATTGTTTCTCCTTCATTTGCCGCCAGAATAGCCTCATCCAAAGTTGCATATTCCTGACTTCCGATTTTTGCTGCATTTTGCGGATTCTCTGCAAAAGCGGTTGTCCCCATTGCTGCCACCAAAAGACACACCGACATTACCATTGCAAATACTTTCTTACACCCCTGAATCATTTTAATCCTTCTTTCCAATATTTTTAAGGTATGAACTTAGCATTCCAAATAATTCTATAGTTATTATAATCTAACAGGTCACAAAATGGTAACATATGAATTTCTTCTGTTATTTTTTCTCACCCTTTTTTCGACACGTCGGCTGAATGATTCATATCTAAAAATATCGCCCTGCTGATTTGACGGTCAGCAGGGCGATATTGCTATACAGATTATTTGTTCACCTATTAAAAATCTAATGAAAGTATGATACCATGAATTGCTCATAAAACAGCAAAAATATTCTGCGGTTAAAACCTAATCCCTATTAACGACCAATTGACCTGAATATGGATCGCTCTTCATGTGACCGTTTTTGTGATGAAAAAAGCCGCAGAAATTAAAATCCTACGGCAAATTTTAAAAATTAAAACATTCTGAGTAACCTTGGAGCATTCAGACGTACTCCTTTATGTAATTCAGTTGCTTTATTTTTTGACTTCAATACGACCATACAGAGGAACTTTTTCTGCTTTTGCAGCATCCGCCTGATTTGAGTTTGATCCTGCAGCCGGTGCGGCTTGTGTGATTTCTTCTTTAACCGGTGCATTGCGGAATAGCTGATCCCCGTCGGAAATTTCGGTCGGCGCAGAAACGGTTTCCGGCACTGTGCGTTCGGAATGTGTCACTTGGCTGATCGTTGGCATTGTGGTTCCACGCTCTGCAGCGGAAAATAACACCTCATCCATTTCGCTTGCCTGCACAACCGACCGAACCGGCGCATTGCTGACGGGTCTGGAGTCAGATTTAACTGCATGCTGATAGCGCTCCGGTTTATTTTCCGGATGTGCGCGGCGGGGTTTGTCATTACCGCGATTTCCGGAGGGACGCCGTGCACGGCTGCGATCATTGCGTTCATTTCCTTCGCGGCCGGGACGTGCAGCCGGACCGGATGCCGGACCGATGACCACATGGCGGTCAAGATCTGCTCCCTCGGACCAAGAAGTGGCTCCCTCAATTTCCTGTACCGCAGTGTGAATAATGCGGCGCTCATAAGGGTTCATTGGCTCCAAAGAGTATTTACGATTGGTTGCAAGCGCTTTCTGTGCCAGACGGGAAGCAAGCGACTGCAATGTTTTTTCGCGTTTTTCACGATAATTTCCGGTGTTCAGCGTAATTCGGTAATACTCGTCACGCACATGATTTGCAACCAAACCCACCAAATACTGCAGTGCATCGAGTGTTTCTCCGTGGTGGCCGATTACAATGCCGGCATCTTCTCCGGTCAGCGTAATGACTGCACCGTTTTCCTCTTCGGAAACAGCGAGCGAAACTTCATTTGCACCCAAACCTGCAAGCACTTTTTTCAGATAATCCACTGCTACTGCAGCAGGAGAATCCTTTACAAATGCGCGAACCCGGAATGGTTTTCCGCCAAAAAGACCGAATTTTTTCTTTTCCCCATATTCCAGGACTTCAAATTCTACCTCGTGTGTTTCAAGCCCAAGCTCTTTGCACGCGTTTGCCAGGGCAATCTCGGCGGTATCGCCGATTGCGATTGCTTCTCTCATTTTGATGCCCTCCCATTCTGCGAACCGGAAATCTCCCAGCCACAACAAACCGGGAATTCCGCTTTTGCCTTGCTGTTTGAGCCCATCATGCCCAATCAGTACTTATTTCTTCTTCTTTTTGGTGGATTGTCCCGCACGGGCCGCATTCCCTGTTTTTATAACCTTGTCGTTGCCGTAAGGAGCTGCCTTTTGTGTGTTTTCCTGCACACTTTCTGCGCTTTCCTGTGCTGCTGCAATCTCTTCGCCTGTTTTGCGCAGCGATTCATATGCACTGCGGATATTAATTCCGCTGTACTTGGAAAGCAGGGCATTTTCCTCATTTTCACGGCGGGCAAACCGTGCAGCCTCATCCTGTGCGTTCATTACCCACAAGTTGTAGTATTTGTTCATGACCACTGTCTGAACAATCGATGCAAGGTTGGAGAAAATCCAGTAAAGACCCACAGCGCCCGGCACCGAGAATGCGATAAACGTAGAAAACAGCGACATGAAAAGCGGCATACCCCACTTCATGCATCCGCCGCCGGCTTGTGCCTGTGTATTTGTTTTGTTCATGATGATAGACATTGCCATCGAGGTGACAAAGCAAAGCACCGGAATCAAAATCAAAATACTGATTTGTGTATAGCTCGGCGTTCCCAGCAGGTTGATTCCAAAGAAATTGAACGCGCCGTTTGCAAGCCCGTCCAACTCAGAAAGTTCCTGACCGTTAAAAATATTGGAAGCCACAACTTTTTCTCTCAGCGTTCCGAACTGGCTGATAAAATCAAGCTGACCGTAACCTGCTTTGTCCAGCCCTACCAACTGCAGAGCCTGATTCACCTTATCCACCGATATATGCAGCACGCACATCAGCGGTTTGGTAATGGCGCTGTAAAGACCGATAATAACCGGGAACTGAATCAGCAGCGGCAGACAGCCGGACATTGGATTTGCGTTTTCTCTTGCGTAAAGCTTTTGCTGCTCTTCCTGCATTTTCTGCGGATTGTTTTTGTACATCTCCTGCAGTTCTTTCAGCTTTGGAGCAAGGCGAGCCTGCTTTGCAGAGGTTTTTTGCTGTTTGACGGATGACGGCAGCATCACAAGACGCACCGCAATCGTAAAGAGCAAAATACCCACCACATAAACGCCGGAAATCTTATAACCGAAGAAAATGATGTAACCGAATAAACTCCCCAGGTAATCCAAAATACCCATAAAAACGGTTTCCTCCCGAATACAGAGTTCTCTATGATTGGAACAGGAAGCGGAATCCGAGATGAAACCGCCCTATTGAAATTTCATAACGGAAAAACAGCACATAAGTTCAGCCGTTACTGTGTTTTATCTTTATGTTTAATAAAAGAAAATTTTTCCGGCACGGGGTCAAATCCCCCCGGATGAAACGGCTGACATTTCAGCAGCCTGCAAATTGCGATCCAACCTCCCCGGATTGCACCAAACCTGTCGATTGCCACAAAGGCATATTGCGAACAGGTGGGGTAAAACCGGCAACAGGCTTTTGTGTGAGCCGAAATATGTTTTTGATAAAAACGGATTATTCCAAGCAGAATCCGCTTCATAATCAATCCCCATGCTTTTTCTCCGGCACATTGCAATCTGCTTGTCCGGGTTACTTTTGCAAAAGTCCGGCTTCCTTCAGCTGACGCCGCAGAACCCGGTTGATATCGGTGCTTTTTAACCGCACCGTTTTGGAGCGTGCAACAAAAACAAGATCCACACCGGCGGAAATCTCCGGCAGAATCTCCCGGGCAGCTTCCCGAATTACGCGCCGTGCACGGTTTCGTTCCACTGCACAGCCGATTTTTTTGCTTGCGGTAATTCCGCAGCGCACACACCCTTTTTTGTTTTTCAGAACATAGGTTACCATCGCAGAATCCACAAAAGCTCTTCCCTTTGCATAAATTCTGCGAAAGTCCCTATTTTGATTGAGCACCGAGATCTCGCCCATGAAAGACTCACTCCTCATCTGATGACCGTGCCAGCTTTCATCAGGCATAAAGCACCGGCTGATAAAGAAAAGACCACGCAAAGGTGGTCTTCAATCAGTGCGTCAGGCGCTTTCTTCCCTTAGCTCTGCGACGGGCCAGAACCTTACGTCCGTTGCTGTCTGCCATTCTCTTGCGGAAGCCATGTTCCTTTTTGCGGTGAAGCTTCTTGGGCTGGTATGTCCGAAGCATGAAAACACCTCCTTACGAGTGTTGAAAAAACTCTTTGCTAAGGTACAATTATAGCCTATCACCCGAGGACATGTCAATAAAATTTTCGCAGTTTTTTTATTTCTGCCTTGACAAATTGTTCTTTTGAAGCAAAATATTGTTTTTCCCCGCCTATTTTGCTCACTTTTTCTCCATATATAAGGATTCTTTATTGTTTTTAAATTTATTATTTCAATTTATTTTGTCTCCTTGATTCTTTATCGGCACAATTTCTTTCCGATCAAAAAAAGAAGCGACAAATTGTGCAGGATGACGTTTTTTTTGCTACTATTTTTTTATAAAATTTTATTCGGACTATATTTGGAGTTCTTACTGATAAAAACAATTTCAAATACACAACATCTATATTATAACCTTGTAAAAAACGAGTTTTAAACAGTGGTGTTGAAAATTTGTCAAAAACTTAGTTTTGTGATACTATATTCTTACTCATCGAATTTTGTCCCATACTTCTGATTGGGACATGCACCGTGCCGGACGGCGGCACTTGGTTTGAAGAAGCTATTTTAAGGAAAAAGGGGAAAAGCAGGATGGAATCTTTTCAGGAAGCATGGGAGCTGGTCTGTGAGCATCTACGTCAACAACTCACCGAGACTGCATACAAATCCTGGATTACGCGAATCGAACCGGTTAAAATGGAAGCCGGAACCGCAGTACTCTGTGTACCAAACATTTTTCACAAGCAAACGGTAGAAAATTTTTATATGGATCGTCTGGGAGACGCGTTTCAGGAGGTGTTCGGTTCTCCGCTGAAAGTGCGCATTATCACAGCGGACGATAATGCAAACAAGGATTCTGTGATCAACGGAATTCTTTCCGGCGGCAGTGATTACGAATATACCTTTGAAACGTTTATTGTCGGTTCTTCCAATAAGCTTGCACATGCTGCCTCACAGGCAGTCGCAAATCACCCGTCGGGAGAATACAATCCGCTGTTGATTTACGGCAACTCGGGTCTGGGCAAAACCCATCTTCTGTATGCAATCTGTGACCAGATTCACCGCAATAATCCCAAAATGAACATTATCTATATTAAGGGTGATGATTTCACCAACGAATTGATTGACGCCATTGCCCAAGGCTCCACGATGGCATTTCATCAGCGTTACCGCCAGGCAGATGTACTTCTCGTGGACGATATTCAGTTCATCGGCGGCAAAACGCAGACACAGGAAGAATTCTTTCACACGTTCAATGCGTTGTATCAGGAAAAAAAGCAGATTGTGCTGACATCCGACCGGCCTCCCAAGGAAATTCAAACCCTGGAGGATCGCTTGCGCACACGGTTCGAAAGCGGATTGCTTGCGGATATTCAGCCACCCGATTTTGAGACGCGCATCGCAATTGTAAAACGCAAGGCACAGCTGCTCAATATTGACCTCAACGAGGTGGTATGCGAGTACATTGCCTCCCGTCTCAAAAACAATATTCGTGAGCTGGAAGGCGCCGTCAAAAAAATGCGTGCCTATTATCTACTCGAAAATCAGGCTCCCTCCCTTGCAACGGCACAAAAAGCAATCAGCGATATTCTCAATAATGACCAACCGGCGCCGGTCACGGTTTCCAAGATTATTGAAGAAGTCAGCCGCACCTTTAATGTAACCCCGGAAGATATCCGCTCCAAAAAGCGTGCTGCAAACATTTCCCGTGCGCGCCAGATCTCTATGTATTGTGTGCGTGAAATTACACAGATGCCCGTTGTAGACGTCGGTGAGGAATTCGGCGGACGCGACCACTCCACGGTTATTTACGCACTGCAGCAAGTGGAGCGCCTGATGCAGCACGATTCTAAAATTAAAGCCTCGGTTGAGGATATTATCAAGAACATCCGGGATCGTTAAGGTCCATAAAAAAACGACGGTGTTTTTTGACTCTGAAATGTTAACAAGTTTTTAGATTTTCCACATTTGCGTGGAAAACGCAATTTTTTTGAATTTTTTCAACCGGCGGGTTTCTAAACATATTTTCAACATTCCCCACAAAGTTTTCAACATAGTCGTTTAAAACTTTTTTACCTGCTTTTTTCTCCACAAAACTTCCACTGCAAACTCACAAAACCAAAAACCTGTTTTACCCGCAGTATAATCAACAAAATTCCACTTCTCCACACTTTAAACATCCCCTAATACTAAGTCTATTAATTATATTCTTTCTTTCTTTCTATTATGGAAATGGAGGTCTTTTTATGAAATTCACCTGCAGCCGCCCTGTTTTACAGGCGGCAGTGTCGAATGTTTCGCGTGCAGTGTCTTCCAAATCAGCAATTCCCGCCTTGGAGGGAATTCTGTTAAAGGCAAAAAACAGTCAGATATTCATTTGCGGATATGACCTGGAACTTGGAATTACCACAGTTGTAGAAGCCGACATTGCCGAAGAAGGCGATGTTATTTTCGGCGCAAAATTGTTTGGCGATATTATTCGTTCGTTGCCGGATGAGTCTGTTACCATTGAAGTTGACAGCAAATACTCTGCGGTCATCCGCAGCGGAGATTCCGAGTTTTCGATCATCGGAATTGCAGCTTCGGAATATCCCGATCTGCCGAGCGTTTCGGGCGGTGTTTCTGTTACGTTACCCCAGGCAACGCTCAAAAGCATGATCCGCCAGACATTGTTTGCCGTTTCCACCAGTGATGCAAAACCCGTTCATACCGGAACCCTGTTTGAAATCGGCGAAGGAAGAATTCGCCTCGTCGCCGTGGATGGATGCCGCCTGGCAATGCGTACCGAATCTGTACAGTGCGACGAACCGGTCAGTTTTGTGGTGCCTGGAAAAACCCTTTCCGAGGTGCTGAAACTGATGGGAGAAGAGGATAGTCCGATTTCAATCGGTGTCGGACGGCGCCACATAATTTTTAATATTGAAAATTATTCGGTTATCTCGCGTTTACTGGAAGGTGAATTTCTTGATTACAACAATGCAATTCCGCAGAATGTAAAAACGGAAATCACCGTTCCCACGCGCCGTTTTTCCGAAGCAGTGGAACGCATGTCCCTCGTTGTGAATGACCGGCTCAAAAGCCCGGTTCGCTGCAGCTTCTTGTTTGATGAGGTTCGTTTCTCATGTGAAACAGCGATTGGCTGTGCACATGATCGTTTTTCCATCAAAAACATCGGTGATGAAGTTGAGATAGGCTTTAATAATCGTTATCTGCTCGATGCGCTTCGTGCAGCAGAAACGGATGAAGTTCGTATTCAGCTTGGCGGGGCACTGAGCCCGATCAAGATTTTGCCGCGTGACGGAGACAATTTCCTGTTCCTGGTTCTTCCCGTTCGTCTTAAAGCAGCCGATCATCCGGCAAATTAAAACTCCCAAGCCATTACAAAAGAGCGGCAAGAGGAACAGAAAGGAAGATCAGCATGGTTGAACAAATCAGAATTACAACAGAATTTATTCGTCTGGATGCAGCGCTGAAAATGGGCGGAGCAGCAGAAACCGGCGGACAGGCAAAAGTTATGGTGCAGTCCGGCGAAGTAAAAGTAAATGGAGAAATCTGCACACAGCGCGGAAAAAAGCTGCGCCCGGGTGACAAAGCCGAGTGTGCCGGAATAACAATTGAGGTTATTACGGCGTGAACGTGACCGGTTTGTCGTGGAAGAATTACCGCAATCTTGCTCCCGGAGCCTTTTCTCCGTGTGAAGAAGTCAACGTCGTTTTCGGTGAGAACGCACAGGGAAAAACCAATTTACTGGAGGTCCTCTGGATTTTTACGGGAGGAAGAAGCTTCCGCGGTGCAAAAGACGAAAATTTAATTGCGTTTGATTCCAATCACGCAAAAGCGGAGCTTGCTTTTTTTGCAGAAAACCGTGCGCAAGAGGCACAACTGCTGCTTTGTGCGCCAAAACCAGGAGCAAGCATCCGGCGAAGTTATACGCTCAACGGGATTGCGCAAAAATCTCCCGCAGCAATGGTGGGAAAATTTTGTGCCTGCGTTTTTGCGCCGGTACATCTTTCTTTGGTAGAGGCAGGTCCAGCGGAACGCAGAAAATTCCTCGATGGGGCAATTTGCCAGGCAAAACCGAATGCAGCACAAACGATCGCAAAATATCGACGGGCGGTGGAACAGCGCAATGCCCTGCTGAAGGAAATTTCACGCCGTCCCTATCTGGAAAATACGCTGGATGAATGGGATGAGGTACTTTCACGGCTCGGCAGTGCCATGGTTTGTGACCGGATTTCTTATCTTGCCGGGTTGCAGCCGGCAGCGGAGGAATTTTATTTTGGTATTTCCTCCGGAAGAGAGAAACTTTCCATCTCTTATGAGTATTCGTTTATACCGCACGAAACGGAAAAAAATTTTTCTCAAAAAGAACTCAGTGAACAAATGCTTTGTTCGATGCAGCAAAACCGCCGTGCGGATCTTGCAGCAGGATTTACCACCTGCGGACCGCACCGGGATGATTTTTCGCTGTGCATTAATGGGCTTTCTGCGCGCACCTTTGGCTCACAGGGGCAAAAGCGTTCGGCGGCACTTGCACTTAAACTGGGAGAAGCGGCTGTTCTGCGCGATCATCTCGGTGAAAAACCAGTGGTTCTCTTTGACGATGTAATGAGCGAGCTTGACCGAAGCCGTCAGGATTATTTATTTAACCGGATGCAGGGGTGGCAAATTTTTATTACCTGCTGTGAACCAGCAGCCGTATTACGGATGGCGGGAGGAAAAACGTTTCGCATGCAGAACGGTATTCTTTCGGAACAATCAAGCAAATAACAAAGCGCAAAAAATGTTTCCTGTGAAACATTTTGTCGTAAAAAACAGATTATTCGTTACTGGATGCTTCATTCATACAAAGAAAGGATGGTTCCCTACCATGTATCTGCACCTGGGACAAACCACGGTTATCCGATCGGAAACCATTCTTGGAATTTTTGATCTGGAAAAAACGACCGTTTCAAAAACGACGCGTGATTATCTGGCTGCAGCAACCGCTGCCGGCGAGGTTGTCACGGTGTCTTATGAATTGCCGAAATCGTTTATCGTCACCTCTGAAAACGGAAAGCGTACGGTATATATTTCGCAAATTTCTCCTTCTACCCTGCTGCGGCGTGCAGGATTTATTGATAGCATTCGCCTTTAAAAAATACGGCGATGATTTTCCCGAAAGGAAGGACTGCTTCATGAAAAAGAAAATTGAAAAAGGGAGCTTATGCCGGTGCCCATATTGCGGCAGAGTCATCAACTTTTTTTTCCTGTATGACAGCAAGCATTATGATTTTGGGCATTGCTCTCATTGCGGAGGAATTTATGCAGTCAGATATTCCAGCTGGCCTGCGCTGCTGAGTGCCGGAGCCCTGTTGGCAACGGCAATTGGCATCTTGGTCCATTTGATGATGAACGGGAAAATGCCGCCGTGGACCTTTTATTTGGTGATGGCTGCGGTAATGATGGTGATTTACCTGCTGATTCCCCTGTTTATTCAACCCACCAAGTGCGTGGTGGATG
>CAKXIK010000047.1 GCA_934875675.1 uncultured bacterium | reverse complement strand
GATAAGTACGGTGTTTCAAAAAAGACCATGATGAATGCAATTAATGGAATCACATGGAAGTGTGTCACATATATGCCCGAACTGCCAAAGGAGGATGCAGAATGAATTACAACAAGTACGCAAAAGAGCCGTGTGCATGGTGCAAATCATGTAGAAGCTGTGAGCATTACGGAGATTGTATGAGAGATGAAAAAAAATCCTACAGAATGTAGTCATTATGAATCACATTTTAATTTTTGCCCTATGTGTGGGCGCAAATTGACGGAGGAGGACTGACCGATGGAAATAGAAAAGCTTTTAGAAAATATGCGCTATTGCTGCGGAGACATGGGATATGATGATGAATGCTCAGATCATTGTATTGACCCAAGAGATAATCGGGAAAATGAAGAGGAACCGAGATTCTGCCGCCAGTGGCTGATTCGTGATGCTGCGAACGTAATCGAAGAGCTGCAAAACCAGCTCGCCGCCGTGACAGCCGAACGGGATGCGGCGATTAAGGATTTGAAGAAGCATCGGAAGTACAAATGCGATTGCTGCTACTATAATGAAATTCAGAGCCAATATACGCCATGCCGCGATTGTCAGTCTCCAATAAGCAATTATGGTGATGGTTGGAAATGGCGGGGAAAGGGTGAAAGCAATGGAATATAAATTTACTATTATTTTCAATGATGTACGCGATTCTGAACAGGCAAGCGAATATATGAATAAACTCACAGGATTTATTGACAAAGAACTGACGGAAGAATGGTGCGCTTTTGGAGAAAGGGTGAATCGTGATGGCGAAGTACATTGATGCGGATGCGCTGAAAGAATGCCTGAAATCGACTTGGGACTATGATGATGCAGAGCGAATTGTTACGGAATCTGAAATTGATAATCTTCCTGCCGCCGATGTTGCAGAGGTGGTGCATGGGCAGTGGATTCTTGAAAGAGAACCAGACGGAAAACCATATTGCTTTCATTGTTCTGTTTGTGATAATGACTTTCACTACATTGGAATTTTTACAGCATATGATTATTGCCCGAACTGCGGCGCTAAGATGGACGGAATGGACGGTGAAAAGGAATGAACAATGTGCTTTTATCATCAAAAAATATGTGCTGGTGTACGCCGCAAAGCTTTTTTGATGATTTAAATAAGGAATTTCAATTTATCCTGGATTCGGCTGCAACTGACGTCACGGCAAAGTGCAAGCAATATTTTACGCCTGAATCGGACGGGTTATCTCAAAATTGGGATTGTGGCGGTGCTGTTTTTTGCAATCCACCTTACGGTAAAGAAATTGGTAAATGGGTAAAAAAGGCTTACGAAGAATCGAGGAAAGGAATCACGATAGTTTTACTTATTCCAGCACGGACGGATACATCATATTTTCATGATTACATTTATGGAAAAGCAGAAATCAGATTTGTGCGCGGACGGATAAAATTTACAGATGAATTGGGAAATCCGTACTTGGATAAAAAAGGTAGAGCATTGGGTGCACCTTTCCCGTCTATGGTAGTTGTTTATAATGGAGGTGTGAATCGAAATGATTGATATTTCCGGAATCCTATGGCTCAATCTTGGCTGCTTTATCGCTGGCGTATTGATCGGAATGATTTCAGCAGCGGGGATTATCGGGCTGGTAAAGATATTTAGCGATGATAAGGAGGACAAGCAACAATGAGCGAATCAAAGATCAAGCCTCCGCTTGGGGTAATTCCGAGAAAGATGCACGATTTGGAAAGATATTGTGATTTGAGGCAAGCTATATATCGGTATTTATGTGCGGATCTTCAAATAAATCCTGCTTGGGTAGAAGAATACAACGAATTGGTGCGTAGAAGATTGGAGGACAAGCATTGAGAGACTACATACCAAAGCGCGAGTTTCCATACAAGCTGCCACGCAATGTATATTATCAGGCGCTTTATGCGGTGCGTGATTACGACCGTATTTTGAGTGAGTATAACGGAATGCTGCATGATACAGCATCGAGCGATGGACAGCCACATGGTACAACTCCGGGTGATCCAGTTGGAAATATGGCAGCCAGACGTGCGGATTTATCTGACAAACTTACTGCGATTGATAAGGCGTTATGCGCGATCCCTCCGGAATATCGCAAAGGGGTTTCTGATAATGTGCAATATGGTGCAGGATATCCATATACTGCATGTGCTGATACTTGGTCGCGTTGCCGGCGTAAGTTTTTGTATTGTGTTGCAAAAAACTTAAGAATGATTTAAATGTCAGCACCCAGGGGCAATTTCAAGTGATAGAATAAGTATAGTGAAATTTGGGCATCGGGGAACCGGTGCCTTTTTAATTTGGAGGAAACGCCGTGAACACAATAAAAATAGATCTTCCTGCTGAAATCCAACAGCTCAAGCTCGTTGTGTTTGCGGACGAGCATATAGGCGATAAGCATAGTGACGAAAAGCGCATACTGGATCGAATAAAGGCCGTGAGGGACGAACAAAACACATATTGCATTATGAATGGCGATTTGATGAACAATGCCACATGTACAAGCATTAGCGATACATATAGTGAAACTCTGATGCCAATGCAGCAGTTACAACGCTGTGAAGAAATCTTTTCACCGATTGCTGATAAGATACTGGCAATTACTCAGGGCAATCACGAAATGAGGACGTATCGCAAAGAGGGCATTGATCTGACTGCTTTAATGGCTCGGCAGCTTGGAATTGAAGATAGATACTCACAAACAGGAGCATTGATATTCTTGCGCTTTGGTGAGAATAAAAAAGAACACCCGGGAGTAAAGCAGACTTACATAATTTATGCACTGCACGGCTCTGGTGGCGGGAGAAAAGAGGGCGCAAAAGTAATTCGTCTGGCTGATATGGCAAGCATTGTGGATGCTGATATTTATCTGCATGCGCATACTCACTTGCCAATCGTAATGAAGCAATCATTCTTTCGCACAAGCATTTCCACAAGCAGTGTTGCTGCAGTGGATAAGCTTTTTGTAAATACAGCCGCCAATCTTTCTTATGGTGGATATGGTGAAGCACAGGAATTCAAGCCATCCAGCATGGCACAGCCGATTATATTACTGGATGGCACAAAGCGCAACATGACTGCGACACTATAAATATTTTGGTATGCCGGCATAGTAAACGCTGGCGGGTGGGAAAGCCATAGCAATATGGCGAAGGGGGAACATAAGAGCTTGCGGCACGTTGGGATTTCACTTCCTTTGCCCAGCAGTGCTTATTACTACGCTCCGTTGTCGCAAGCAACAGCAGCGGAGCTAAAATTTGATTTATGGTGTGATGATGTATGCCAAGTAAGCCAATGAGGCCGTGCAGGCATCCAGGATGCCACACGCTCACAAGAAATAAGTACTGTGACGCGCATGCATCAGATGCAAATATTTGTTTTAGACACAATGATTCCAGCAAGATGTATGGATATCGTTGGCGCGTGGAAAGCAAGCAGTTTCTTGCGGATCATCCAATGTGCAGTTCCCCTGAATGTCACGAAACCGCAACAGAAGTAGATCACAAAATCCCGCACAAAGGCAGTAAAAAACTATTTTGGGATAAGTCAAATTGGCAAGGTCTTTGCCATAGGTGCCATAGCCGCAAAACAGCAACTGAGGATGGAGGATTTGGAAACAAATCATCATACCACCCCCACCCATAAAATGTTTTGACCATCCACTTGACCAACGGGCAGTTAGATACGCGCGAAAAAAATTCCTTTTTCAGAACTGAGGTGAAAAATATGATGAATCCAAAGCCGTATACGCTACTTGTAAGCGAAAAGCGGTCGCACAAAACCAAAGCCGAACTTAAACTCAGGCAATCTGGGGAATCTGGATTGCTTTCAGGGATAAAAATCAAAGAAAAGCCGGAAGTGCGCGACAATCCAGATGCGCACAAAGAATTTTTGCGCATATCGGGACTTCTGAAAAGAATTGAAAAAAACGATGATCTTTACGAAGGAATTGTAAATCGATATGCACAGCTATACTCCGAATGTTTGGATTTTTCCGTAAAACGAGAAGCATCATATTTAGGTATAGAACGGCTGAAACAGGATTATAACGATCAAAAATTAGAGGCATCTGAGTACTATGGATTGATCGTAAAACTGGGAAATCAGCTGATTTTATACGATAAGCAAATTCAAGCCAAGCGGGATATGATGCTCAAAATTGAAAAAGAAACCGTGATGACACCAGCTGCAGCGCTTCGATCAATTCCCAAAAAAGTGGAGGAAAAAGCGGACGATGATCCAATGGCCGCTTTACTGCAAAGGCGGGGATAACGGATGTACAGTGCAGATCGTGCGAACTATACGATTTCGTTTATCCAATGCCTAAAGCTTGGTGATGATTTTTACGGTCAGCCGTTTACGCTGCTTGATTGGCAAAATAATGTTGTATCCCAATTTTATGGAACTGTAAAAGAAAATGGATTAAGAAAATATCAATATCTATATCTTGAAATTCCAAAGAAAAACGGAAAATCTCAAATTGCTGCAGCACTTGGGCTATATCATACTTTCGCAGACGGTGTGAGAGACGGCGAAGTATATTGTGTAGCGGCGGATCGAGGGAATGCAGGAATTGTTTTTAATGCCGCATTGTCCATGTTGGAACAGTGCCCAGCGCTGATGAAGCGAGCAAAGATTAAAGCTTCCACAAAAGAAATCGTGGATACCGTAAGCCACACAGTATTAAAGGTTCTTTCCAGCGAAGCGTACAGCAAGCACGGATATAAACCAAGCTGCGTTATTTTCGATGAACTTCACGCGCAGCCGAACCGCGAACTGTGGGATATCATGACCTTCGGCTCTGGATCAGCAAGAAAAGAGCCTGTCTTCATCGTTTTGACTACGGCAGGAGATGACCCAGATCATAAATCAATCGGATGGGAAATTCATGAAAAGGCACGACACATAATTGAATATCGAAAAGGCAACCGAGATGGGAACTATGATAATCCTGTATGGCTGCCTTTTATTTACGGGTTGAAAAATCCGGACGCCGATATTTACAAAGAAGAACTTTGGTATGAATGTAATCCGTCGTTAGGGCATACGATCCAGATTGAAACTCTTCGAAATGAAGCAATAGACGCACAACAATCAATGGCATCCGAACGCTTATTTCGCTGGTTGAGACTGAATCAATGGATTTCTGTAAAGGCGCGCGGTTGGCTTCCACTTACACTTTTTGATCAGACCGTAGAAACAATAGATGAAAAAATCTTGATTGGGAAAAAATGCTTTGGTGGGTTGGATTTATCTTCCACTACCGACTTAACAGCGTTGGTCTTGCTATTTCCTCCGCAGGAAGGGCTTTCAAAATGGTATGCAAAATTCTTTGCATGGATTCCAGAAGAAAAAATGAGAGAGAGAGAAAAACGAGACCATGTACCATTTAGCGAGTGGATGCAACAAGGATATATGGAAAGTACGCCGGGGGATTGCGTAGACTATGACATCCTTAGGCAGCGAATAGAAGATCTTAATAAGATTTATAAATTAAATCTTGGGTGCGATCCATATATGAGCCGAATGCTTACACAGCTTTTAAAAATTGATGTATCGGAAATTCCGCAGGATATTCGAAATATGTCTCCGGCCATAAAAGAAGCCGAACGAATGTTGTATCGGGATTTGATGGTGCACGAATATAACCCAGCGGCTCGTTGGTGCTTTGGAAATGCAATATGTTATGTTGATGCAAATGAAAATAAAAAACTTGTTAAAGACCGATCTATTGATCGAATTGATATCACTGTGGCATGGGTTATTGCGATTGCGGTATCAATGACTGAACCGGTTGTAAATCTTTCTGCGGCAATCATGTCAGGCGAATGGAGTATGTGATTATGAAAAAAATATTGCTGAAATATGTGGATGATATAATGGCAGCTTCTGGAATTGTAATTGCTTCTGTCGGAGTAATGCTAATATCAGTACCAGCAGGAATGATCGTTCTTGGCGTGCTTGTGATGGCATCCGCCGGAATTATTGCGCGAGGTGGTGGTGGGAAATGATTCTGAGAAGTGCTATTCAGAAAACAATTAAAAACGAATCAGAACAAATCGACTTTTCTACTTCTGCACCTTGGATCACGGGGGATTCTACTAATTCTGCATCGGCAATGAAACTTTCAGCTGTGAATGCCTGCGTGGAAATTTTGTCAAATTCCATGGGGAAACTTCCAATTTACATCTTGGATGATGTAAACAAGAAGCGCCTATCGGATCACCCGCTGAATTATCTTCTATCAGTTAGACCGAATGAAGCGATGACCCCTTTCGTTGAAAGAAAACTTATCGAACGCAATCGCCTGCTTGGCGGGAATGGGTATGAAATCATTGTCAGAGATTCAATCAGTTCCAGACCTAAAGAATTACTTCCGGTTCCCCCAACCTGTGTGACGCCGTTTTTTGATTCTTCCGGTGTGCTGTGGTATATGTTTACGAATCCAAAAACTGGTGAGCAGCGCCGAATCAACCAGTGGGATATGAAGCACTACAAGGCATATTCAGAAGATGGAATAAACGGAATTTCTGTTTTGTCGCGCGCTGCCGATGTAATCAAGACTGCAATGGATGCGCAGGATTACGAAAAGAAGTTCTATAAGAATTCCGCAAACCCAGGCGGCGTAATTCAAGCTGACGGACAAATCGACAAAGCAGCAAAAGATGTGGTACGCGCAGAATGGGAAAAAGTTCATGCTGGGGTGGACAATGCTTTTCGTGTTGCTGTGCTTGATCTTGGGATGAAATATCAGCAGATCGGAATTTCCAACCGAGACGCACAGTTTGTGGAAAGTAAAGAAGTATCCATTGAAGATATTTCCAGATTTTTTGGTGTACCGCTGTACAAGCTTGGCGTAGGAAAGCAATCATACAGTTCTAATGAGCAGAATGGAATTGAATATGTTGTTGGAACCGTACACCCAACGGTGAACCAATATGAAGAAGAAGACAGCTATAAAATGCTGTTTGATTCCGAACTGAAACGCGGGCTTTGGGTAAAACGGAACATGATGGCTGAGCTGCGTGGTGACATGTCAAGCCGTGCAGCATGGTATAAAACTGGTCGCGAGATCGGCTATTTTTCTGTAAATGACATTTGTGACCTGGAAGATACTCCGCACGTCCCAGGTGGTGATACGCGGAATGCATCGCTGAATTATGTACCATTGGAAGACTTCCAGCAGCTTAGCCTACAGCGAAATTCTGGGGGAGGTGAGAAGAAAAAATGAAACTTTGGAATGTATTAAAAAATGATGAATCAGAAGCCGAAATTCGTATTGAAGGCGAGATTAAAGAAAACCAAAGCTTTTGGGCAATGTTGTTCGGAGAAAACGAACAACTGGCAAAAGATGTCCGGGAACAGATAGCCGAATTCAATGGAAAGCCGTTGACCGTCTGGATTAATTCCGAGGGCGGGGAGTGCATTGCTGCGTCAGTGATGTATACCGCGCTGATGGAACACAAAGGTGGAACCGTTGTCAAAGTGGACGGCAAAGCCATTTCTGCTGCGTCTGTGGTTGCTATGGCTGGAGAAAAAGTCCTGATGTCGCCTACAGCTGTTATGATGATTCACAATCCCCTGACGGCTGTAGAGGGCGAAGTCAAGGACATGGAAAAGGCCATTCGTGTTTTGAAGGAAGTCAAAGAAACGATTTTGAATGCATACTGCAATAAATGCAAGAAGAAAACGCGAAACGAAATCGCAAAAATGATGGACGAAGAAACTTGGATGTCCGCCCAAAAGGCGATTGACCTTGGATTTGCCGATGGAATCTTATACTCAGACGGACAAGTTGATCTGCCAGGCGTAGTAACGGACGAACTTGTAAGCGGTGCCCGAACCGTGTATAACAACATGCCAAAATACGGCGAAGACATTATCCGGGCAATCAAAGAACATCAACACGACTGGTCGGCAGAAGAAATGCAGATTGGTCTTGAAAAAAACAGATTTACGGAGGTACAAAAATGAAAGAACTGTACAATATCAAAAATCAGCGCGCAACCCTGCTGGACGAAGCCGAAAAGGCAATTCTGGCAAAAGACAAAACCACCTATGATGCCAAAATGGATGAAATCAAAAAGCTGAACGGCGAGATCGAGCAGATTGAAATGCTTGACGCAGAGCGCGGTCGATTTGCAGCTGACAATCAGCGCATGATTGATCTGGCACAGATGCAGCAGCGCCAGAAAGAAGATTCCGCGAAAATGAACCGCGTGGATGCGGCGCGTTCCGGTAACGAATATGTGCAGGCGTTTGCCAATGCGCTTCGCAGCGGCGCAAGCATCAGAAGTGGAATTGCGAATGAAAGCTTTAAGCCCCTATACAATGCTCTTACCGAAAGCGGGGGTAGTCCTGCCGGTTCCGATGGAGGATTCTTGGTTCCTACGGAATTTGACAACATGATCCATCTGAAAATGAAGGAACTTGTCCGGTTGTCTGATTATGTGAACGTTGAAACTGTGAATGCCTTGTCTGGTTGGCGTGCCGTGGAAACGTCTGCAACCCGAAAAAAACTGCCGGAAGTCAGCGAAAACGCCGCAATTACCCCAAACGATCAACCTTCGTTTGCAAAAATCACATACACTATCAAGAAATATGCCGACCGGCTTCCGATTTCCCGCGAACTTCTGGACGATAACACGGCTGGATTGATGCAGTACATTGCAAACTGGTTCGCGCCACGCGTAGTCATGACGGAGAACAGCCTGATTTTGGCTGCGCTGGATACCCTGACCGCAAGCAATCTGACCAGTGGCAGCGAAGTGAAGAATATCAAAAGTATTCTGAACAAAACGCTGAACACTGCTATTTCGAAAAATGCGATCATCCTGACCAACGGAAACGGATATGACTTTCTGGATCAGTTGACCGGCACAGACGGACGCGGATTGCTGGTACCGGATTTGACTGCCCCAGATTCGTACCGTTTTAAAAACCGTCCGGTTATCTGTGCGGATTCTGATCTGGTTCCCAGCCGTACCGTTTCGACTACCGGTGCGACAAAAGGCGATTATGACCCGATTTATATCGGATATCTCAAGGCTTTCTGCACATTGTTCCGCCGCAAAGCACTGGAATTTGCGACTACTGATATCGGCGGGAACGCATGGGCAAATGACGCGCCTGAAATTCGTGGTATCTGCCGTATGGATTTGCAGAAGGTAGATACAGATGCAGCCGTAAAGCGTGAAATTTTTACAGCAGCGACCTAATTTAACGGAGGTGGACTAAATGCTTACAACCGAAGATCTACGAGATTATCTCGGTGTTGATTCCGGCAACGATAAAATAATTGAACAGCTGCAGGACGAAGCGCTGGACGATTTAAAAAAATCAACCGGAATTGATTGGGTAGGGTCCGAAAATAAAACTGCCGATTCGGCGATTAGAGCAATGGTCTACCTTTCGTTTTATGGAAATCGTGGGGAAATTAAAGATCCCACATTCCTTGATTCGTTCATTCGGCGGAAAATCGTGAAGCTTCAAACAGGAACGGAGGCAGCACAAAATGGTGCGTGACAAAAAAATTGCGCTGCTTCGCCTGGAACAGGGATATGGCAGCGGTAAAGCTACAATTGAAAAAGCAAGGACAACGGTTTGGGGAAAAGTCGGAAGGGCTTATTCTCAGACCGTTGCTTCTTTTTCGGCGATTGGAATTAACATTGAAAAAACCGTTGATGTAGAAAGAAAAGTTTTCGAATCGGCGGAATATACGCATGCTGAAATTTCCGGAAAAACTTATGGAATCGCATCTGTACTTGCAACCGACTTTGGGCAGTCGGTCACGCTGCTGCTGAAACGGGGGTGATTGCGTGGGAATGGAATATAAGTTTGACCCAACTGACGATATCTTAAAAATGGCTGGGGATTTTGAAATTCTGCAAAGCAAAGTTGATGACGCTTTGGCTCCCGCTATTGAAGCAGGCGCAAAGCTGATTGAGGAAGCACAAAAGCGGCTTGCCCCTGTGGGAACCCGAAAAAGCAAAGAGCCACATGGAAGATTGCGAAATTTTATCACCACTTTTTGGCGCACAAAAAAAGGTGTTGCATCTGCTTATATCGGACTTGATCTAAAGAATCATCCCGAAATACGGGATGAAGCAGTTGCAAACGAGTTCGGAAGAAAAGCCGGAACCAGTAAAACTGGTAAAAAGGTGGGCGCAATGGCAGCCAGACCGTTTGTTCGTGCCGGATTTGATGCTGCGGCAGAAAAAGCTTCACAGCGTGCCGCAGAAGTTTTTTTTGACAAGGTGGGATTTAAAAAATGACGATTTATGATCGCGTAGATGATGCTTTATCTGGATTGAATATGCCGTATTATTGCGGTATACCGAATCTATCCGGAGAAGTTCCAGAATCCTATCTTGTTTACAGCATTTATGATACGCCGGAGCTGTTTGCCGATGGAGAGGAACACGCTTATACCTACAACGTGACCGTAAATATCACAACACCCGCAGTAGACGTGCCGTTGCGCAAAAGAGTGAGCGATGCCATGAAATCTGCGGGATTTGTTTATCGCCAAGGCTTGCCGACAGGTGGAGAGGATGACATTTACCCTTACGCCGAGCAGTATAGCCTTGAATTTTATATTTGTTTGGAGGAATAAAATATGGCAGGTACTTTGAATACTGATCGAAAAAGCCCTATTGGCCTTGAACGTCTTGTGATTTGGCCAATGACTGCGGATGCAACAGACGGAATTACGCATGGCACAGCATCTGAAATTTCCAAGATTTTGATGACTGCATCTGATACGCCTACAATTATTCAGGCGGATCAGTCTGCCGATAATCAGATCGTTGATAGCGTGTGCGCTAAAAGCGGTGGAGCACTTGATCTCAGCGTGGCAAACCTGAGCGCTGCAGATCGTGTTGCGATTTACGGAGAAACGGCGGATGGGGAAACTAATATTACCAACAAGGACGATGTTGTGCCTTATGTTGCGGTGGCGTACATGACCAAGCGCACTGACGGAAAAGTAAATCTCTATAAATACCCAAAGGTAAAATTTACAGAGCAGCAGGAAAGCTTTGAAACGATCAAAAAAGATGGCGTAACCTTTGCGACTACATCGCTCAAAGGAAATTATGAGCCTACTCTTGCAAACGGTGATGCACGATATGTTCGCCGTGGCGTGGATCCTACAACGGATTCTGAATTTATCACCGCGTGGTTTACGACCGCGGCCACTTACAAACCCACTGTATAATTTCCGGGGCGGCTTCGGTCGCCCTTTTCATTTTGAATATAACTGGAGGCTAATATCATGCTGAAAGATCTTGATAAATCTAAACTGCCGATTGAAATCGGTGGGCTGAATCTTTATTTGCGGTACAATCTTACTGCAATGAGATATCTGGAAGAGCATTATGATAATATCAACGATATCATGGGTAAGCACATTGAAGAAATGGCAACAAAAGATGTGCTGCACCTGCTGCGTGCGGGGCTGATTGATTGCTACTTTGATCAGAATAAAGAGGCAATCAATGCAGGCAAGTTTGACGATGTTGTGCCAACGCTGGCAGATCTCGGACACGCACTAAGCGAAAGCGATACAAGCGAAATTGCAATGCAGATTGTGCAGGCGCTGATTCAGTCAATGCCAGTTCCGCCAGTTGGCGATGTAAAAAAAAAGAAAGCGGAGGCATCGACTACAAAAGTCTGCGCTCCGCGTTGGTTGATGTGGTTAAGGTCCCGGAAGAAACGTTCTGGTCGAGTACATTAAGAGAAATCTGCGAACGTTGGGACTTGTTTCTGACGGTTACTGGCAAAAAAGAGCCGGTGCCGGAGGTGGAAGAGTTTGACGATTAACGCTTGAACTTTCCCTGTGAAATAAATTCGGGTACTTTTTCATTTTCATTTAATGAATTGTAATATTCACTATCTTCAAATTTCAAGTTGTTTTTGGTTCGAGCAATATCGTAAATATCATAAAGCAATGCAGATTGTTTTTTTGATTCTTCAAGAACGGAAGATTTATATAGCAGGTCAAAATAAATTAATATTCCTGCTACAATGCATCCGATTCCCAACACTACATTCAAAGTAGCAGATATTATTATTCCCACAGTTACACCAACAGCTAACATAATACATCCTAAAATATTTAATGTCTTAGGCTTCATTTTCGTGACCGTTCCTTTCGATTATGTTTCCAATTTCTCTTAATGTCGATGATTCCATAAATATTCCTCCTTTTTCTACATATTACCACATAAAGCAGGTGATTACAATGTTAGTTCGCAACCTTTTTTCAAAAGTAAGCATGGACGCAAGCGAGTTTTCCGCAGGCGCAATTCAGGTGCGGAAAGAGCTGACTGATCTAAATAAAGCTTTCTCCGAAAATAAGGCAAAGATGAAAGAAACTTCCGATGAAATGAAAGCGATGGAAAAAGAACAGAAATCGCTTGATAGTGCCATAAAATCTGGCACAGCTACGGAAGAGCAGAAAAAACGGTACAAAGACCTTTCTTCCAGAATTGAAGAAGCACGGCTCAAAATGGCGCAGATGAAAACGGTGGAACAGGATTTAAAAATCAAAACCAGCGCCGCCACAGCTGAGCTTAAAAAAATGAATACCGGAATGCGCGACACAAAAAGCAGTACCGATACGGCGAAAAATTCTCTATCCGGTTTGGCTACATCATTAAAAGCGCTCGCCATGGGTTATACCGGAAAGAAACTCTATGACTGGCTGATTGGCAGTAATGCTGATATGGAACAGTATATTACATCGTTCACCGTAATGCTCGGAAGTGCTGAAAAAGCGCAATCCATGATTCAATCCATGACAAATTTCGCCGCAAAAACTCCGCTTGAACTTACTGATATTGTGAGTACAGGGCAGCTGCTGATGAACTATGGCGTTTCTGCGGAAAATCTGATTTCCACCATGCAAAAGCTCGGAGATTTGGCGGGAGGGAATGCAGATAAACTCAATCGTGTTGCGTTGGCTTATGGGCAGATGCTTGCAAAAGGCAAGGTTTCCGGCGAAGAACTGCGGCAAATGACAGAAGCGGGTGTGCCACTGCTGCAGACACTGGCTGATACGATGGGCAAAACGACTGCAGAAGTGCAGGAATTAACCAGTAAAGGCAGTGTGGGTATCAGTGATCTGAACAATGCCATTACAAGCCTGACAACAGGAAGCGGGAAGTTTGCCGGAATGATGGAGCAGCAAAGCCAAACTATGAACGGAATGCTTTCCACCATGAAAGATAATTTTGACCAATTTGGGCGGGATGTTGGCGAAGGTGCATTTCAAGAAGTAAAAGGTGCATTGCAGGAAGTCATGGATATGATTCAGAAGGCAAGCGAAGACGGAACGCTGGATTCTGTTGCGAAGGATATCGGCGATGCGCTTAGCGGGATTGTTAAAATTCTCACCGGAACAGTAAAAGTGGCTTATGAATACAGGGATGCTATTGCAGTATGCGCTGCTACACTTGTCACGCTTAAAGTAGCTACTACTGTAGCGGGCGCTGTCGAAAGGTTTAAGAAAGCCACGGAAGCCGCAACGGCAGCACAAGTAGCGATGAATGCAGTTGCGAATGCAAATCCGTACGTGTTGCTTGCATCGGCTTTAGCAGCGGTAGGGAGCGCATGCTTGATAATTGCTAAAAATTCAACCGAAGCGAATAGACATTTTTCTGAATTGAAAAATAATGCTGATGAAATGGTGCAGCAAAAAGAAAATGAAATTTCAGTTATTCGCAGGAATGTAGAACTATATGATGAACTACGGAGCAAGGCCAATCTTACGGCACAAGAAGAATCAACACTAAAAACAGTTTCCGAAGAGTTGCAGAAAGCGCTCGGAGATAATGTAGAAATCATAAATCAAAAAACTGGCGCCTATAACGATTTAACTGCATCTGTCGATGCTTATATCGAATCTTTAAGGCGCGAAGCGTGGTTGGAAAACTATAAATCTGCATATCAGGAAGCGATTGGAAATATTGATGCGTTACGCGAAAAAATTGCGCAGACGGAAGAAGGAATGAAAGATTCTGTTCCTGAATGGCTTTTAGATTTTTATAAGGGAATCGGAGGAGAATACGTATTTGGATCAAAGTTAAAAGGATTAAAAGACAACAAAGAATTGCTTGCGGAGTACGAAAAAATTATCTCAGAGTACGAAAGCAAAGCTTCTGGAGCATCTTCTGCTACAAATAACCTAAATCAATCTTTTGATGAAACAAAAACATCACTTGATGATGCGTCTGATTCCGCAAATGATCTGATTTCCGCTTATGAAACTGCTACGAAGGCCGCTGATCTTTATAATTCGGCACAAAAAGAAGCAAACAATACAGGAACACTTTCTATTACAACGCTAAAGAAAATTACAGAGCAGTATCCGCAAATGACTAATGCTGTAAACAAGTATCTTGAAGGGCGGCTAAACGAAAAACAAATAGTAAACGAGCTTGCGAAGTGCTACAAAGTCGACAGTAATAATTACTATAACACCGTCAGCACGAAAATGAAAAACGACACGAATTACTATAACGCTGTACTGCAAAATAATGCTGCTATGGTAAATCAATTTAAAAAGAATTACGGTATTGATCTAAGTAACTATGCAAACTATGCAAAGGCGAGAACTAATATTGTTCAGCAAATCG
The DNA here is from genome assembly GCA_934875675.1 of uncultured bacterium. Classification (GTDB taxonomy): domain Bacteria; phylum Bacillota; class Clostridia; order Oscillospirales; family Acutalibacteraceae; genus CAKXIK01. The sequence goes on along the minus strand of CAKXIK010000047.1, from coordinate 4,313 downwards.
CAATTGCAGAGTCTTTTTTGAACAGTACGGTTTCAATCAATGCAGGAATCGAAGCTACAAGAGCAATGGAACGCAGATTAGCTTCATTAAAATCTGCATTAAGTAGCATTGATAAAATGTTTTCCGGAACCAGTGCATCTGCAATCAAACTTAGCAGCCCGGTGCTTGGTACCGTAAGCACTTCCGGCACATCTTCGGGCTCTAAAAATTCATCATCGTCCGCTTCTGCCTCTGCTTCTGCTGAAATCTCAATCTATGAAAAGGCGAATGAAGCGTACAAAAAACTGGTGCAAGATCGAATCGATGCCATCAATGCTGAAAAAGATGCAAAGAAAGAGGCGTTGGATGCTTCTATTGATGCCATCGATAAGGAAATTGAAGCTCGGAAACGGCTGAATGAAGATGCTGATATCCAGAAAGAAATTGATGCAATCAACGCACAGTTGAAATATGCACAGCTTGATGATTTCAGTCGAATGGAATTGGAAAAGAAAAAGCAATCGCTGCTTGATGATCAGGTGGAAACAGCATGGCAACGCGCACAGAGCGACAAAAAAGAATCCTTGCAATCCAGCTATGATGCGGCAGTGGCAAACAGCAATGATATGATTGATCAACTGCAATCTGCTATGAGTTATGCAAACGATTTATTTTCTTCGCTGAAAGCCGGATCACAAACAGTATCCAGCATTGTGAATAATAATAGTAAAAGCGCAAATGTGAGCATTGTAAATCAAGCCTTGACTGCAGGGCAAATTGCAAAAGCAGTCAGGGATTTGCTGTGGGATGGGGTGTGAGGATGCAGAAAATAATTTATACCAATATGTACGGAGAAAGCATTGAGTTTGATTCTTCTGGTGGTGCGCTGACACTGGAAGAAATCGATGCAAACAGCCTCGGGACTACCGTTGCAACATCCAAAAACGCGGGGCAGGACGGACAGACCACTACCGGAATCACATTTAACGCCAAAGATATCCGGTGCAAGCTTGGAATCAAGGGGATGCAAAACGGAAGATGGAGCCGGGCAGAATATGATGCACTTTGGCGACAACTGACGGAAACGATTCTGCCGCACCAATTCGGATTGATGACATATATAAACGATTCAGGCTCATATCAAATTGAGTGCTATCCGCAAGAAATCACACAGCCGGAGCACAAATCGGGTGAGTATTACACACTAACCCTTGATTTTATAGCAGACTGGCCATTCTGGCAAAGCAGCTTTGAGCAGCAAATCAGTATTTCACCAGGACAAAGTGCCGCAATCAACAATCCTTCTGGGATTGATATGCCGCTCACAATTATTATCACTGGCAGCGCAAGCGACGTGAAACTGCTCAATGAGGCTACCGGAGAGTTTTTGCGGATGGCGCAAAGCCTTGCAGACGGCGCGAAACTTACAGTGGATACCAAAAAATTCAAAGCCCGACTTGATGATGGAACGCTCGCCAATTACAAACTGGCATCAAATAGCACTTATCTGCGCATACCGCATGGTACAAGCAAACTTTCGCTTACCAGCAACGGCGTGCAGCCGATAAAAATAAAATATCGTCAGATTTACTTGGGGGTGTAACGATTTGATTGTGCAAATCTTTAAGCCGCTGGAAACCGATCTTGATACGTTCGATGGAAACAAAATCGGGGAAATTCCGGCGGTGATTTCTTATCAGTACACAAAGCACTGGCAAAAGCCAGGAAGTTTTACGCTGGTAATTGGCGCAGGGCATGAGGATGAAAGCAAAATTACGGAAGATTCTCTTTTGCTGATTGATGGGGATTGGCTTCTGGTTGTCGGCACAAAGCCCACGGACACCGATACCACGATTACGGGAACGGATTTAAAAGGATACTTAAAGCAGCGGATTACACTGTATTCCGCTGCGCAGGACACAGGCGCACAGGGATATGACGTTGCATCCGGCAGCACCGAAACTGTGCTAAAACACTATGTATCGAACAATGCTGCCAATCCAGAAGACCCAAACCGAAAGATTCCGCGCATGGTAGTTTCCGCCGATCAGCACAGAGGATTAGAATCGGATAATTATATGGCACGGCTTGAAAATCTTGCAGATGTGGAAGAAAACATTTGTATCAATGCGGATGTAGGATATTCCGTGGAAGCGGATTACCCGAACAACCAAATTGTATTTGATATCGTTCCACGTGTGGACAAGACGGAAGATCAGATTGCTAGAAATCGCGTTGTATTTGCTGTAAATCGCGGGAATGTAATTAGCCTTTCCGGTGAGCGAGACGCACAAAATTATCAGAATGTATTTTACGCCACCAAAGCGGACGGAAATCTTGAAGCTGATGCAATCACGCAAAAAGTACTGCGTGAAGGTGCAACCGAAGCGACGGGCCCTTATCGCAGAGAAGTGCAGGTGAATGTATCGGCTGACAGCATTTCCGAAATTGAAACTTACGCACGGCACGAAGCTGAAAACTATATTATGGCTGATAGCTATACTGTGGAGGCTGGCTCTATTGTAGAATATGGTGCGGAATATGCGCTGGGCGATGTTGTCACCGTGAAAGATATTTCGCGCGGTAAAACGGCAGATAAAGTAATTATTCAAGCTGAAAAATCCATTTCCGGTGTGGAAAAAAGCTTAAGGCTCACATTCGGAGATTCAAAGCGAAAACTGATTTCCGGAATCAACGAAAATGTTGAACGAGCTATCAATAATATCAAGAAATTGGTGATTGATAAGGCTGCAAAAGAGGATGTAAAAAACGAATCAGAAGTGCAAAAAGGTATATCCGATATGCTTGCAAACGCACTTGGCGGATATCACACGGATGAGACTTCCGAAGACGGCTCTGTGATACATTATTTTCACGATCAACCGCTACTTGCAGACAGCACAAAGATTTGGAAAAAGACAATTGATGCGTTCGGGGTCAGCACGGATGGCGGGCAAACGTGGTCTGCTGGAATTACAGCTGATGGAAGTATTGTAGCAAAAATTATCGAAGTGGCAAAGATTGTTTCACCGGTAAATCCAGATGCGTATTTTGATTTGATTAATGGGGTAATTGGGGCATCAAAACTTATTGGAAGAGATTATTCTGGGCAAGAAATGTACTTGAGAATCGGAAAAATTTCAGACGAACAAAACATGTACAGCCGAGGAATGATTTTATGCAGCAAGGATTCTAACGGAAACGAGATAAAGATACTTAGTTTTTCGATCGGACCGCTTGGGGCTGCAATTACTGGATATAGCGATCTTAGATATACGCAAAATTCAGAAGGGCAATACGGCACATGCTCCGCCATTAGGCTTATATTTTGGCCATCTGCGCAATATTTTTCAATCAGATACAACGATGGAACAAATGACACATTTACTGAAATGGCAAGCGTGATGAATGGAACATTTGACTGCAAAAAAGATATCATTGCGCTAAAAACTGACGGGACGGAAATAAGCATGCGTGATCTTGCCGCGCGAGTGGCAGCTTTGGAGGCGAAATAATTGACAACAAAATATATCATTCTGGATGCATGGCGAAGCAATTTTGTAAGTGTTTCCGCAGTGCAAGGCGAAACGGCAGCGCGATTTCTGGATGTGACGCTGACGGGAAACGGCACCGCAATCAATCTTTCGGATAAGATGGTTGCAATTTATTACAAAAAGCCGGACGGCACGACAATTTTTAATTCTGGCACCATTAAGGATGCAACGGCTGGCTTGGTGGAAATCCCGTTGACTTCGCAAATGTCGGTGCTTTCGGGAGAAATGAAAGATGTGGAAATCCGTGTAACGCAGACCGGTGGAGGCACGCTCAAAATCAAAGGCTTGCGGATTACAATTGAAGCCGCAGAAAGCTACGATTCTGCAGTGGAGAGTACAGATGAATATACCGCATTAGAATCTGCATTAAGCGATACAACTGCGATGGCAAGCCACATGGCTAATAAAAATAATCCTCACGCAGTTACGGCGGCACAGGCTGGCGCAGTGCCAACTACGCGCAAGGTAAACGGTAAAGCATTATCCAGCGATATTACACTGGCTGCATCGGATGTAGGCGCTCGTGCAAATACATGGCTTCCGTCTGCATCGGATTTAATTAATATTGTTTATCCAGTCGGCAGCATCTACATGTCGGTCAACAGCACCAGTCCCGCAACACTCTTTGGCGGCACATGGGAGCGGCTTAAGGATCGTTTTTTGCTTGGTGCAGGTGATACCTATACCGCAGGCACAACAGGCGGCGAGGCGGCACACACGCTGACCATTCCCGAAATGCCGGCGCATACCCATTCCGCAAAATTTAACGGAGTTTCTACC
>CAKXIK010000046.1 GCA_934875675.1 uncultured bacterium | reverse complement strand
TAACAATATATCACATAAAGGCCAAAAAATCAACACAAAATTCTTCACAAACCATGATTTTCTTATTTTTTCTTTTTTATCTTGTGTCAAATTAAAAAGAATAAAAAATAAAATATACAATACCCACAAAAGTCCAATCAAAGTAATTACCTGTCATTTCCATCCTGAAAAAGTGAATTGTGAAAAGAATTATAGATATGTACATTTTGATTCTTTTTTCTTTTCATGCTTCAACTTTTGATTCTTTTGTTTTATCATTTTTTATTCCCAAATCAACCTGCCAATTAAAAATATTTGGCAATACTTTTTAAGGAATTATTTTTCATTTTAATGCAATATTATCTTAATATGGTATTCATCTATTGTATATTATAATAATAATTAAGTTAATTTTATATTTTGCGTAAAATAAAAAAGATATTTGCACATATTTTGCGTAATATTCATCAAATTTATATATTGCAATTTAATTGATTTAGTGGTTAAATAAATATAGAAGATAGTTAATCGAGCAACAAACGTCACTATCTTCCAGAAATTACAGGAGGTTGATTTTGATGAGCAAAACATATAACCCGTATGAAAACATGTTGGAAGTTTTGGAACAAGCTGCAGAACTTCTGGGGCTTGACCGAAATGATTATGAAGCAATCAAATATCCTGAACGCGAATTAAAGGTCTCTATGCCTGTTAAAATGGATGATGGCTCTGTGCAAGTATTTGAAGGATACCGAGTTCAACACAGCAGCAGTCGCGGGCCTTGCAAGGGTGGTATTCGCTTTCATCCGGAAGTAGACATGGACGAAGTAAAAGCTCTTGCTGCATGGATGAGCTTCAAATGTGCGGTTGTCAACATTCCGTACGGCGGAGCAAAAGGTGCTGTGAAGGTTGACCCAAGCAAACTTTCCAAACGCGAACTGGAAAGCCTGACCCGCCGCTACACTGCAATGATTCTTCCAATCATCGGGCCGCAGCGCGATATTCCTGCACCCGATGTCAATACAAACTCTGAAATTATGGGCTGGATTATGGATACATACAGCATGTTCAGCGGGTATGCCGTTCCCGGTGTTGTAACCGGAAAGCCAATTGAAATCGGCGGTGCACTGGGAAGAAACGAAGCCACCGGTCGAGGCGTAATGATTGTGACCAGAGAAGCCGTCAAATACCTTGGTCTGCAGGGCGATTTGCGTATTGCCATTCAAGGTATGGGGAATGTGGGCGGAACTGCTGCAAAATTATTGCATGAAACCGGGCATAAAATTGTTGCGGTCAGTGATATTTCCGGCGGTTACTATAATCCTGATGGATTGGATATTACAGATATGCTGCAGTATACTGCCTCGAGCAATCATCACACCTTGGAGGGCTACGCTGCACAGGGCTGCACTAAGATCAGCAATTACGAGCTACTTACCTGTGACTGCGATATTCTGATTCCATGTGCTCTGCAGGGGCAGATTACCGAAGAAGTGGCCGCTGATGTAAAAGCAAAGCTGATTGTTGAGGGAGCAAACGGTCCCACCACATTTGAGGGCGATCAGATTTTGGCCCAGCGAGGCATTGCGGTCATTCCGGACATTCTTGCAAATGCCGGAGGCGTTGTTGTGTCCTACTTTGAGTGGGTACAAAACATTCAGCGCCTGATTTGGGACGAAGAACAAACTAACAGTATGCTGGAGAAAATCATGCTTCGCGCATTCCGCGAAGTTGCCGAGGCAAAGGAAAGCAAAAACACCACGTTCCGTATGGGGGCACATATGGTTGCGCTCCGCCGCTTAAGCACCGCAAAGAAGATTCGCGGAATTTTCCCCAATTGATTTCCTCTTTTCCCTTGTGTAAATTTATTTTGACTAAAAAACATCCGTTTTGCTTCATTGGCAAAACGGATGTTTTTCTCATTCTTCCTGCTTTCTGGGCTCAAACGCAACGGAGGTGATCGTTGCAGGACGATATCCATTGTCATGGCACCATTTGACCGTGCGAAATACCCGTTCACGGTAATCTGCCTCATAATGAGAATAATCTTCATAAAAATACTGTTCATGAATCAGAAGATACATAAAACAATGATCTTCCTTCGCACGAAGTTGATTCATGTATGGATCAATATCATCTAAGGCTACTTCATTGATAATGATATCATCTTTAACAAAAATGATATCTTCCCGGTTGTCCACCCAAAAGTCCCGTGTAAATGCATGGGCAGCCTGTTCCTTATTCAGATAATACGAAACATATGGATCGCCGTTGCTGTCAAACAGAAAATACCCGTCAATACAGTGAAATCCGAGATTCCGGAAGGCTCTTGTGGCATATAGATTAGAATCTGCCCAGTGTTGGGAAGTTACATTGGAAAGCACCTCCGCTCCCGCAAAACGACGGATTTCACGTTCAACTTCCTTGCCTTCCTTCATCACCTGTTCATAAGATGCAAATTTATAAGGACTGCCCGGCTGGTCTTTTCGGGAATGGAAGGTAAACTTCAACCAGTTGCCGTTCTTCTGAAATTCCGGCTTATACTTTTCCGGAAACATGGAAAGATTAAAACTGCCGTCGTCATTTTCATAATAAATATGCATGTGGACAAAGGTGCCGTAAGTATCGTGCAGATCCCGGAACATCCGGAGAAATGGATCATCAAAAATTGAAGTATATTCTTGCTGATGACGGTAAATATTTTCAAAACAACGAATCACATCATCAATGCCAAGCCGATACGTTTGATAACCATTCCGGAACCAATAGACATAAATCGTCTGCGATTCCCCTGTTTGCACATCTTTGGCTTCTACTGCGTTGCGATACCCATCCAGAAAAACTTCTGCCGAGTATACTCCGTTTTTTTCCTGAGCGATTACCCCATTAATTTCAATGCTTCGCTCTTTCCTTGCGGAAACGGTAATCGTAGTGCAAATTCCATCTCCCTGTGCAACTCCATCCGCAACCGAAAATAAAACATCCCCGTCAATTGGGCGCATAAAACGAATTGTTTGCTCTTTCATTAAAACCACCCTTTCTGCTTACTTTATTTTTTTGAATGCCGACTTTTTCGCAAGCAAAAAAGCAGCAAAATTCCAACAAACAAAACGGTGACTGCTGTAATGATCACTCCAGGCAGCAAACCCGCCGGTGAATAGGAAAATTCAATCCGGTGTATGCCCTTGACAAGCGGCACCGTGAGGAGTGTATCATAGAGTGCGGATGTTTCCGTTGGAACACCGTCAATTTTCACAGTCCAGCCTTCGTCATATGGAATGGATGTGAACAGAAATCCGTTTTGTTCTGCCGTCACAGTTCCCGTTACCTTACGTGCAGAATAGCTTTCGATCTGCATTTGCCCCAATTGAAGCTTTTGAAGCTGATCTCTCAAAAACGATTCTTTGAGGGTCTGAACAAACACATCGCTGATGGTGAGTGAGGAATGCCGCATCGCAAAAGAAATCTCTACCTCTTCTCCTTTTGCAAACGTACCAAGGTATAGATTCTGTCGTGTTTCATTCGTAAAATAAACCCCTACATAATACCCATTGACAGAAACCGCACACGAATTTGCGGTTGGAGACTTGAAATATGCATAGACAGGCCCCTGCTCGGTGGTGCGGAAACAATAAGTTATGCAGGGGGAAGAACCGTCTTTTTCAAAAGAACCGGTAAGCCCCACTCCGTTGTGTATTGCATTCTCTGTCGCCAGTGTTATTTCATCCGCACTGCTCCAACAGCTTCCTTCATATGGAATCGCTGCTTTGAGCAACGCCTCTTGATTTTGAAACGGATTATTCCCGAAAGACATGGTTTCACTCTCGCTGCCGGAGGCCGCAAATGCCAGAGAAAGCACATCCGGGTTTTCATAAAGCGTAACGTCACCGCTTATGTCAATCAGAGAGTACCAGCTACAAACGTCTCCGCGCATCATCAGATATCGCACCGAAAAAAGTGCATCGGTAATCGGGGTTGCACCGTAATAAGAATCCCAGAAATATGCCTGTGACATGCCAAGATCCTGCAAAAAAGAATTCATGCTGCGGGAATAGGCGGAACTGTAGTGTGTAATTCCGTTATATCCAAGCCCGATGGCATCATTCTTGCTTCGTTCAAAATCCTTTTCCATGCGGAAGAACGTGCCGTTTGCCTTTTCTTTTGCAGTGTTAACCAGCGGCTCTATTTGTTTCTGAAAGCCGGTATAGGACTCTTCGGACTGATAGCCAAATTGACGATTCAGTCCTTCAACCAATTTGCTGCCGTTGAACCAGAACTCTGCTGCACCGCAAAGCACAAAAACTGCTGTCAGCAAAAAAGCACCTGCCTGTTTTTGCTTTCCGGTTCGGAAAAAAAACAAAAGCACCAAATAAACACCGCCTGCAAAAAGCATCAGCAACAGTGATGCAATGACACCTTTTTTCCAAAGCAGATAGGCTCCCGCACAAAAAACTGCCCAGCACACAATTGCCGAACCATATTTCTTTGCGGGCATACTTTGCAAAGAAAAAAACGCACGCGCGGCGAGATAGATCATAAAACAGCCAAAGACAAACGCATAACGGTACGGAAACCAATTTGGTGCCTGGAACACATGCCAGACAGCATCAATCGGCCCAATCCAAAAGCTGATCAATAACACCGCCAGTATTCCTGCCGAAACCATTCGTTCTCTTTTGGTAAACTGCGGATGAAAGAAAAAACAAAACACTAAAACCAGCACCAGTGCGCCGCAAAAAATGGATGGCAGTCCCGAATTTGTAATGCTGTCATAAACACCTGGCAAAAACTTTGCCGGCAGCTGTGAAAAATCAAAATTAAATGTCTGCACCTGTGCATTGCTTGCCGCACCAATTTTGCCCTGCAACAGTGAACAGAGCGTCGGCACCAGCAGCCATGCGCCGATCCCCGCCGCACCGATGACGGAAACCGCACAAAAACCAAGTTTTTTGGGAAAAAGACGAGCGGGCGCTTCCTCTTCTGCAAAATATCGCAGCAGAAAATAGAGAACCGCAAACAATACCACCATATACGAGGTATAGTAATTGGAGATAAAGAGAATGGCAAGTGAGCCAAACAAGAGCCACGGACGTTTTCCGCGTATCACTGCATCTACTCCTACCAGCACGACCGGCAGCCAGATGACGCCATCCAGCCACATTAAACACATGGAATAGACAATATTATAGGACATCAGTGCGTATGCCATTGCAAATGCGACGTACATTCCGCCCCACTTTTGAAAACGGCAGCGAAGAAAAAACGACAACGCCAGTCCGGCACATCCAATCTTGAGCAAGTTCATGATAAGCAATGCGGTTGTGATTTGTTCCTGTGGAAAAAGCAAAACTAAAAATGAAAATGGGCTGCTTAAATAATAGGCAAAAACACCCGTATAATTGCCACCCATCGCCTTTCCCCACGAAAAGAACCAATCGCCGTTTTGCCCAATATGCTTCAGTCCTGCGTAAAACTCAACATATTGGTCTGACATGTCCATAATTAAAATGCTGCGGTTTCCAAACGGCGACATACCAAATGCTGCGTAAACTGCCAGCAAAACAGCTGCGGGCAAGAAAAAAGAGAAGAAAAGAATCCATGCGCCCCGGCATTTACTTTGCTTTTGCATTCATAACATTCCTTTCGCACAGTCATTGATGTGAAACAAAACCGGGAGGCATAATTCCTGTTTTATTTTGTCTGACCATCCTTTTGTGATGACGTATTGTGATCAGACTGCGCAAGAGAAACACAGTTTGTCTCGCGGATTAAATAAATCGGACGATGCTTTGTTTCCAGATACGTCTTAGCCAGATACTGTCCCAAAATTCCCAGGCAAAAAAGCTGCACTCCGCTCACAAACAAAATAATACACACCAAAGACGACCAGCCATATGCGGAACCTCCCCAAGTAAGCTGGCGAATAATCGTTACAATGATCATCACAAATGCGATCAGACAGAAGAACAATCCTGCAACCGAAGAAAGTGCAAGCGGTGTGGTGGAAAACGCTACGATGCCCTCCAATGAGTAAAGAAACAGCTTCCAGAAAGACCATTTGGTCTCCCCTGCCGCACGTTCCACATTTTCATATTCAAACCATTTTGTTTTGAACCCGACCCAGCCGAAAATTCCTTTAGAAAAACGGTTATATTCGCAAAGACTGAGCACCGCATCCACCATTTGACGTGTCATCAGGCGAAAATCCCTGGCTCCGTCCACGATCTCTGTTTTACTGATTTTATGAATCAATTTGTAAAATGCGCGCGCAAAAAAAGAGCGGATTGGTGGCTCACCTTTTCGTGTTACCCGCCGTGTTGCAGCACAGTCATATCCCTCCTGCTCAATGCAAGCAATCATTTGCGGCAGCAAAGACGGCGGATCCTGCAAATCCGCATCCAAAATAGCGATGTAATCGCCTGTTGCCTGCTCCATCCCGGCAAAGATTCCTGCTTCCTTGCCAAAATTGCGCGAAAAAGAAACATATTTGATACGCTTGTCCTGTTCGGCAAGCATCTTCATCACCTGCAGGGTACCATCTCTGGAACCATCATCCACCAGAACAAACTCAATCTCATATTGTGAAAGCCCATCCTGTGCCACACGCGCTGCTTCACGATAGAAAATAGGCAGTGCTTCTTCTTCGCAGTAACAGGGTACAACGAGCGATATTTTTTTCAAGAAAATACAACCTCACTTTCGCACAAGGAAATCATATGGCGGCACCAAGAATTGGTTTCCCGGAGATTAATTTTACTAAATTATTATACTGTAACCAACGATTAAGGTCAAGCCGTACAAAAAAGATAGCGGCATCGAAAAGGGTTTCGACGCCGCACCAAGAGATAAATCAAATATTTTGTTGAAAAACGTAGTTTTCTCCATCGTAATCACAGTTAACAGTACCGTTTTTGATGGAACCATCCAACATTTTTTCAGAAAGAGGGTCTTCAATCTTATTCTGAATGGCTCTGCGCAGGGGACGTGCCCCATAGACCGGATCAAACCCCTGTTTTACCACGGCGTCTACCGCCGCATCGGTAAAGCTGATCTTCACATTGAGCTCCTGCAGCCTTTTTTCCAGCGACTCCAGCATTTTCACCGCAATGGAATGGAGTTCGGTATCCGTCAGCTGATGAAACACAATAATCTCATCGACACGGTTTAAAAATTCGGGACGAAATGTGTTTTTCAATTCTGCCATAACCGTTTCGCTGATTTTGGCATCACTCAATGCGTTTTCCGAAAGGAAGCCTAACCCTACTTTTCTTTCCGTAATTTGGCGTGCCCCCACATTGGAGGTCATAATCAAAATCGTGTTGCGGAAATCAACCGTTCTGCCCTGTGAATCGGTCAGACGTCCATCCTCCAGAATTTGCAGCAGCATATTGAACACATCTGGATGCGCCTTTTCAATTTCATCAAACAGAACGACCGAATACGGTTTACGCCGAACCTTTTCCGTCAGCTGACCACCCTCCTCAAATCCAACGTATCCGGGCGGCGAACCGACCAGGCGCGATACCGTGTGCTTCTCCATATATTCGGACATATCCAGCCGGATCATTGCAGATTCATCACCAAACATTGCTTCCGCCAATGCCTTGCAAAGTTCTGTTTTTCCCACACCCGTTGGTCCCAGAAACAAAAAAGATCCAATGGGACGATGGGGATCCTTTAGCCCGACCCTGCTGCGTCGAATTGCTCTTGCCACCGCAGAAACGGCTTCCTCTTGCCCTACAACACGATGATGCAGCACCGATTCCATTTGTAGCAACCGTTCACTCTCCGTTTTGGTCAATTGCCGCGCGGGAATTCCTGTCCATCCGGAAACAATTTCTGCAATATCTTCCGGGGTGACAATTCCCGACTGATGGCCATTTTGCGCTTCCATCTGTTTTTTCGCGGCATCCACTTCTTCTTTTATCCGGTGTTCCTCATCACGCAGACGGGCGGCATTTTCAAATTCCTGCGCATTAATTGCCGCAGCCTTTTCCTGACCAAGCTCCTTGAGTCTCTTTTCCTTCTCCTGCAGTGCCGGGGGCGCGGTATAGGCACGAAGGCGCACTCTGGAAGCTGCTTCATCTACCAGATCAATCGCCTTGTCCGGCAGAAAACGATCCGAAATATAACGAGAGGAAAGTTTGACCGCGGCTGTAATGGACTCATCCGTAATTTTGACCTTGTGATGCGCCTCGTAACGGTCCCGTAAACCCAGCAAAATCTGCACTGCTTCTGCCTCACTGGGTTCACCAACTTTGACCGGTTGGAACCTGCGTTCTAATGCAGCATCCTTTTCAATATGTTTCCGATATTCTTCAATCGTTGTAGCCCCAATCATCTGCAGATCGCCTTTTGTCAGAGACGGTTTCAGAATGTTTGCCGCGTCCGTTGCACCTTCTGCTGCTCCGGCGCCGATAATCGTGTGCAGCTCATCAATAAATAAAATTATATTGCCGGACTTCTTGACATCCTCAATGACATTGCGGATTCTTTCTTCAAAATCTCCGCGATACTTGGTACCTGCCACCATTCCTGTCAAATCCAGCGAGACAATCTTTTTTCCCTGCAGCAACTCGGGAACCTCTCCTGCTGCAATTTTAAGTGCAAGGCCTTCTGCTATTGCAGTTTTGCCAACTCCCGGTTCACCAATCAGACATGGATTATTCTTCGTCCTGCGGCTGAGTATCTGGATGACGCGCTCAATTTCCTGTTGCCGCCCGATGACGGGATCAATGGTACCCTTGGATGCTTCCTCTGTCAGATCCCGTCCGAATGCCCGCCATGATTCTTTTCCCTTTTGCTGCGGAGAACCGGACGACGGCGCAACATCTGATTCGGCATTCTGCGCGGAAGAAACTCCAATCGCATTCAGCACCTCCCGCACAAGTGTATCCTTATCTGCATTAAACTGGGCAAGATATCTCAACGCGTAACTCTGACCATCATCCAGCACCGCCAAGAGCAAATGTTCTGTTCCAACATAGGGGTGCCGGAGCTGTGCACTGTGCAGCACCGCAAGCTGAAGAATTCGCTTGCTGCGGGGAGTAAAGTCGTCAATTGTGAGAACCGTACGGCTTCCCTGCCCTTGCGCCTGTGCAATCATTCCCCGCAAAGCATCGGGATCAACCCCGTATTTCTGGAGTACCGCAGCAGCAACTCCGCTGCCCTCTGCAGCAAGACCGCATAACAGGTGTTCGCTGCCAATATAGGTGTGCCCCAAATCCTGTGCAACTTCAATTGCAAGATTAACTGCACGGTTTGCTTTTTCCGTAAATTTATCAAATTGATACATCGGAATAACCATTCCTTTCTGCTGCAATGCTATTTTTTGATCGTTTCGGTTTGTTTGCTCTTCACAATGTTTATCTATCGTTATGATTCTTGGCTGTTTTCCGGTTCGCATTCAATGGCATTGCGCAAAACTGCACGAACACGCGCTGCACGAAGGTGATCTCGTTCTGTTGGTTCCAGCGGGCGGTCTTCTGTGATTGAAATGGTTGCCGGCTGAACTTGCTGCATCAGTAAATTCAGTTCCTGCTGCGACACACCCGTAATCCAGTTTTCTGCCACACCGACACGCACTTGTGAAAGCAACACCATAAATTCTTCATTTGAAAGCAATCTGGCATTCTTCAACAGCCCGAGGGAGCGCAGAACCACGTCCTGTATTTTTTCATTTTTCATAAGCGAGCTGCGGACAGAACGTTCTTGCGCCGCAAGCTGCCGTGCAATATTGTTTAAATTATCAATTGCTGATCGTTCGGAAAGCCCCAGCGTCACCTGATTGGAAAGCTGATAAATTGCACCCTTTGGCTCGCTTCCCTCTCCGTAAATTCCACGCAGGGTAAGCCCCAGCTTAGAAAGATTTGCTGCCATGCGCTGCATCATGCCATTTTCCTGCATAGCCGGAAGATGAACCATCAACGACGCCCGCATTCCGGTTCCTAAATTGGTCGGACACTGCGTCAGATAACCGAACTCATCATCAAATGCAAATGGCAGCCGTTTCTCCAAAAACTGATCCAGTTCTTCTGCACGATCATACGCCTTCTGTAAACAAAAGCCCGGCAATAAAATCTGCAGCCGCAAATGATCCTCCTCGTTCAGCATTGCAGACACCGACCGGTCTTCGTTATACATCAGCATGCGCCCCGGAAGCGGCTCAATAAATTCCGGACTCATAATATGCTGCTCCACCAGCGCAACTGCCTGCACCTTGCTGAGTGCAGAAATCTCTGTTGCATGAAAAACGCCGGCAGGAGTCTGTCCTTCTAACGCCGTCTGCATTTGTTTTGATGCAGCAATGCGCATTTCATCATTCATTGCTGCCGGAAACGGAATTTCTCTCAGGTTTCTTGCTAAACGTACGCGTGTACTTAATATAATATCGGAAAATACATCTTGCTCAGGATTGTATTGCATCCTGCCCGCCCTCCTTTACCTCGTCTTCCATTGCACGGATTTCATCCCGCAGTGTAACTGCCTCTTCAAAATTTTCTTTTTCAATCGCTTGCGCAAGCTTTTTTCGTACTTCTTCCAAACGCGCGCTCTGCTGCGCTTTCTTGCTGGCTGTAACAGGTACACAGCCTACATGATGGGTGTTTCCATGAATTCGTTGAATTGACGGCAGTAAACGGTCGCGAAAAACGTCATAGCATTGTGCACAGCCCACACGACCGCTGCGAACAATATCTGAGAACGTGCATCCGCAACAGGGACAGCGCGTCTCTGTTACATTGGATGAACGCCGTGTACCCTCTCCCAGCACACTGCCGATCAAGTCCCCGATATTTAATGAAAAACCGTCCAACAGACTTCCATATCCTAATTTTGCCGCACAATCGGCACAAAGATAATATTCTTGAATTTCTCCATTTACAATCTGTTTGATATGTGTAACTGCATTCTTTTTTCCACATGATTGACAAATCATCGGTAAGACCAACCTTTCATTATGCTCTGTACCAAATTATGCCGAACGCAGCAGCGTAATCAGCATATTTTTCATTAATTCAGCACGCACTCCGGGACGATCCTGTGAAACACAATTCATCAGCGCTCTCTCCGAAATCACAGCTAACATCAGCTCCGACGCCTCGGTGCTGAGGTACCCCGGTACTGCCAAATTGCAGATGATTGCCCTTGCACTGCGCAAATCAATGGCATTCCCCACAGAATGGATAGCGTGCATCAATGCAGGAGTCCGATCCATCCTGATTCGGGTAATCCGGATGCATCCTCCTCCCCCTCTTCTGCTTTCTACAATATATCCTCTCTCCGGTGTAAAACGGGAAGTAAGAACATAATTAATCTGACTGGGCACACAACCAAACGATTCTGCCAGTTCATTGCGCTGAATTTCCGCTGTTCCATCACTTTCTTCCAGTTCCTTTAAAATATATTGTGCCAGTAACTCACTGATGCACATTCCAAACATCCCTTCAGTAAAGAAATAATATGTTTTTGACTTTGACCATCTTTGACTTTAATTATATTCCACAATAAATCCCGCGTCAAGTCTTCTGTCACAAAAATCCGAATTGAAGCGCAGAATAATCCTTATTTCTTTTGAAACGTTAGTTAAAAAGAAATAAGCATTGTTTATTGAAGTTTTTATTCAGATTTTTGTCTATTGCTTTCTAAAAAGCATCGATTTAGCTCTCTTCACAAAACCTTTATGCAGGAAAAAATGCATTTTACTTGAAAAATGAAAGGAAATGATTATAATGGATTATGTTTACTAAATTAATATTATATAAAGAAGGGAGGCGGAAACGACGGTTAAGTCTCGTTTTTCGCTTTCTAATACGCAAATCATCGTTTTAGGCTTTTTGGGCGTCGTCTTTTTGGGGGGAACACTGCTGACGTTGCCCATTTCATCTCGCTCTCACGAAATCACACCTTTTATCGATTCTCTTTTTACTTCAACCTCTGCAACCTGTGTCACCGGGTTGGTGGTGTATGACACGTGGACACATTGGTCTCCCTTTGGACAAGCGGTAATTCTTTCCCTGATTCAAATCGGCGGACTGGGATTTATGACAATCATTTCGCTTTTCTCCGTTTTCATGAAGCGAAAGATCAGCCTTCACGAGCGTCGAATTCTGATGCAGTCCGTTGGAACTATGCGTGTTGGCGGAATTATTCGTCTGATAAAGCGAATTGCATTGGGCACCTTGCTTTTTGAAGGAGTCGGCGCTGTGCTGCTTTCAATCCGCTTTTGTCCCGAAATGGGATTCGCACGCGGATTATGGTACTCTGTTTTTCATTCCGTTTCGGCATTCTGTAACGCCGGATTTGATCTGATGGGATACCGGGAACAATTTTCATCTTTGACTGATTTTCGGGGCGATCCTCTTGTCAGTCTGACCATTTCAGGATTAATTATCGTTGGCGGACTTGGTTTTCTTGTTTGGAACGATCTTTTGACGCAAGCTCATCACCGTCACCATTTGCAGCTGCACACAAAGGTTGTGCTGTCTGCAACCGCAATTTTACTTTTGACCGGATTTGTGGCATTCTTTTTGCTTGAAAAAAATCATAGTATGGCAGGTCTTCCATTTGGCGAACGTCTGCTTGCATCCTGGTTTCAATCGGTCACTCCTCGCACTGCGGGCTTTAACACCATCGATTTGACCAAACTTTCCGAGGGAAGTAATCTGCTGACTGTGTTCCTGATGCTGGTGGGCGGCAGCCCTGGTTCTACTGCCGGCGGTATTAAGACCACTACGCTTGCAGTCATGATTTTGAGCACCGTTGCCTCGTCTCACCATCAAAACGGCTGCACGCTGTTTAAGCGCAAATTAACTGACGATTTGATGCAGCAGGCAAGTGCAATCGTTACCGTTTATCTGGTCGCTGTTATTCTGAGCACCATCCTGCTTACAGCATTTGACTCGGTAACACTGACCGAAGCTTTGTTTGAGGTTTCTTCTGCTGCCGGCACAGTGGGGCTTTCCAAAGGAATTACACCCATGTTGAGCAGTGCTTCTAAAATATTGTTGATGATTCTCATGTTTGGCGGTCGTGTGGGCGGTTTGACACTGATTCTCGTCTTTTGGGAGGGACGCCCCCATTTGAACGCTCCCCTGAAGCGTCCGAAAGAACGCATTATGATCGGTTAACAATGGTATTTGAAAGGAATAGAATGAATTATGAAATCGGTACTTGTGATCGGTATGGGTCGGTTTGGACGCACTCTTGCGATTAAAATGCAACAGTTGAAAAATGCCGTGATGATTGTGGATCAGAACGAAGCGATTATTGATGAGCTGGCTCCGCAGTTTACGGACGCTTATATCGGTGATTGCACCAATGAAGCAGTTTTGCGCTCTTTGGGCGTAAACAATTTTGACGTTTGTTTTGTTGCCATCGGAGAAAATTTTCAGTCTTCTCTGGAGATTACTTCTCTTCTTAAAGAGCTTGGAGCCAAATATGTTGTATCCAAGGCCAGCCGTGAAATTCAAGCAAAGTTCCTGCGTCAGAGCGGCGCTGATGAAGTGGTTTATCCTGAGCGAGATATGGCTGAAAAGCTTGCGATCCGTCACAACGCAAAGAATATATTCGACTACATTGAGTTAACACCGGAAGTTGCAATTTACGAAATTCCGATCATGAGCAATTGGTCTGGCAAAAGCATTGCTTCGTTGAACATCCGCCGCAAATATAACATCAACATTCTTGCTGTCAAAAACGGTGCCTCCATCAAGTCATTACCAGGCGGCGAATATATTTTTGAGAAGAGCGATCATGTGATTATCGTAGGAAAATTCGTGGATGTTTCCCGTCTTACTGAAAGAACGTAATACGAGCTTACACAACCCGAAAAAAGATTTTAAAATTTTGTGTAACCACTTTCTGCGTTCCTCCGTATACTATGTTGAACCCTAAATCAAGGAGGAATCGCTTATGTGTAACAATGGTCTTTTTGGTGGAAACAGCTGCTGCATTTGGATCATCATCCTGCTGGTTCTGTTCTTCTGCTGCGGCAACGGCTTTGGTGGCGGTTGCGAGTGCGGAAACAACAACTGTGGCGGATGTGGCAACGACTGCGGTTGCGGTTGCTAACATCAAGCATCCTTCCGTAAGGAAAGAGGGGGCGGGCTTCCTTTTGGGGGTCCGTCCCCCTTTTTTACATAGTCTTTCAAGTGAAAAAGCCGGTACTGCAACTTAATTCACAGTACCGGCTTTTAAAATTTTGAAAAAGATTATTCCTTATTCTGACTCTTTTCACCATTCTTGATACGATAGCAAAGTGTCATCAGACTGTCATTCATATGAACATTCTCCACGATCACATCCGGATATTCAGATGAAAAATCATAATGGCTAAAGTTCCAGAAGTTTTTGATTCCAAGAGCAATTAACTGATTGCTTATTCCCTCCGCCGCAGAAAGCGGCAGACAAAGAATTGCAACCGAAGGGCAGTTTTCCTTACAAAAATTTTCGATTTCAGCAGGATCCATAACCGGGATATCACGAATTTTTTGCCCGATTAAATTTGGGTTGCTATCAAAAATTCCAATCAGAGAAAAACCTTTGCTTTCAAACGACATATGAGTTGCCACCGCACGACCCAGATTACCGGCACCAATCAAAATCGTTTTATATTTCGCGTTCAGTCCAAGAATACCACCAATTTCTTCTTTTAATTGGTGTACCATGTAACCATAACCCTGCTGACCAAATCCGCCAAAGCAATTAAGGTCCTGACGAATTTGGGAAGCTGTCAATCCCATGCGGTCTGACAGCTCCCGGGATGAAATGCGGCTGATCCCCCTTCGTTCGAGCTCAGAAAGAAATCGATAATACCGAGGCAACCGCCTAATGACGGACATCGATATTTTATCCTTTTTCTGCATGCTGAACTATCATACCTTTCTTTGGAGCCGGAGCCTTTTTGAAATAATAAGCTCAGCTCGAACGTATTCTGTAATAAACTTATTTCTGCAGCTTTTCAACCGTCTGCATCACATAATCGCCGAACTCGCGGCAGGTACACCCCGTATCACGACCAGTAATCTTCAGCTTCTTTTCCTCAAACATGCAAATATCCAGTGCACGCTCCAAAAGATCTGCCTGCTGCTGCTTGCCGATATGAGAAAGCAACATTGCAGTTGCACGCAGCATGGAGCAAGGATCGGCATAATCGCCGCGGCCTTCTGTCATCATACGCGGTGCAGAGCCGTGAATTGCCTCAAACATGGCGTAGCGCTTGCCGAGATTTGCGCTGCCGGCAGTACCGACACCGCCCTGGAACTCTGCAGCTTCATCCGTGATAATATCTCCGTACAGATTCGGCAGCACAAACACCTTAAAATCAGTGCGGCGCTTGGGGTCAACAAGCTTTGCAGTCGTGATGTCGATATACCAGTCATCCGTTGCAATTTCAGGATACTCGCCGCCAACCTTCTGGCTGAGTTTCAGGAATTTACCATCCGTCGTTTTGATGATATTTGCCTTTGTGATAATGGATACACGGCCTTTATGGTTCTTCTGTGCATAATCGTACGCAATGCGTGCAATTCGATCCGTACCCTGCGTGGTGGTAACCGTAAAATCGATTGCAAGATCATCGGTCACATTAACGCCATCTGAACCGAGCGTATAGGCACCTTCGGTGTTCTCGCGGAAAAACGTCCAGTCGATCCCCTGTTCCGGCACTTTGACCGGACGAACATTTGCAAACAAATCAAGCTCTTTACGCATAGCTACGTTTGCGCTCTCGATATTAGGCCACGGATCGCCGGCACGAGGAGTCGTTGTTGGGCCTTTGAGAATTACATGGCATTCTTTCAGCTGTGCCAACACATCATCCGGAATTGCTTTCATGCAGGCAACACGATTCTCAATTGTTAAACCGTCGATATAACGAAATTCAACTTTACCGGCATCCACTTCGGACTGCAGCAGATGCTCCAGTACACGGGCAGATTCCTTGGTAATAATCGGGCCAATTCCGTCCCCGCCGCACACACCAACAATGATCTTGTCAAGCTTATCATAGTCGATAAAGTCGCCTTCCTGTTTCATGCGTTCTACGCGGGCAAGCTGTTTGCGCATTACCTTTTCAAATTGGGCAAGCGCATTCTGAATCTGCTGTTCCTGTTCCATATTACAAACATCCTTCCCTGTTAAACCTTTTATATTATTTGATTATTTGGATTGTTCGCGGGTATAATTCAGCAGACCGCCTGCCATCAAAATATCCTTTTGACGCTGAGAAAGTGTGGCAACTGCTTCAAATTCTATTCCTTTAGTCTTGTTCAACACCACAATTTTTCCGCCTTCCGCAACCGCCTTGCGAATATCCGGCAGCTCCAACTCGTCCATCTGATCGATCGCATCATAATCTGCCTCATTTGCAAAGGTGAGTGGCAGGATACCTGCATTAATCAAATTTGCACAATGAATGCGGGCAAATGATTTTGTGATAACCGCCTTAACGCCAAGGTAAAGCGGAACGAGTGCGGCATGCTCACGGGAGGAACCCTGACCATAGTTTGCACCACCGATGATGATTCCTTTTCCCTCCTGCTTGCAGCGCTCGGGGAATTCTTTATCGCAAACGGCAAAGCAGAACTGTGAAAGATGCGGAATATTGGAACGATACGGCAGAATCTTTGCACCTGCCGGCATGATGTGGTCTGTGGTAATATTGTCGCCGACTTTAAGCAACGCCTTTGCAGCAATTGTTTCCTGAAGCGGCTCTGCATTGGGGAAAGGCTTAATGTTCGGGCCATGCATAATTTCAACATCTTTGGCATCTTCTTCGGATGCCGGCGCTATCACCATGTTGTCATTAATCAGGAAGTGCTGTGGAATTTGAATATCCACGGATGCACCCAGGGTACGCGGATCAGTAAAAACACCGGTAATCGCAGAAACTGCAGCCGTTTCCGGGCTGACAAGATAAATCTGACCGTCCGCAGTGCCGGAGCGACCAAGAAAGTTGCGGTTAAAAGTGCGCAGGGAAATACCTTTGGAATTTGGCGACTGACCCATGCCGATGCACGGACCGCAGGCACATTCCAGTACGCGCGCGCCAGCGGCAATCAAATCTGCCAAGGCACCATTTTGTGCAAGCATATTATAAACCTGCTTGGAACCGGGAGCAATGGAAAGGCTAACGTTATCTGCAACCGTCTTGCCCTTCAGAATTGCAGCAACACGCATCAAATCAAGATACGATGAATTGGTGCAGGAACCAATGCAAACCTGATCGACTGTAATCGCGCCGATTTCCTCCACGGATTTAACCGCATCCGGGCTGTGCGGGCAGGCTGCCAGTGGTATCAATGCGCTCAAGTCAATATCGATCACTTCATCATAAACGGCATCTGCATCAGCTGCAAGCGCACTCCAGTCCTGCTCGCGACCTTGTGCTGCAAGGAACGCCTTCGTAATTTCATCCGAGGGGAAAATAGAGGTGGTAGCACCCAACTCCGCACCCATATTGGTGATCGTTGCGCGTTCAGGAACCGTCAAGGTCTTGACGCCCTCGCCGCCGTATTCAATGATCTTGCCCACGCCGCCCTTAACAGTCATGCGACGAAGAACTTCAAGAATAACATCCTTTGCAGACACCCACGGCGAAAGCTTTCCGGTCAGATTGATGCGAACCATTTTTGGCATCGTAATGTAATACGCACCGCCGCCCATTGCAACGGCAACATCAAGACCGCCGGCACCAATTGCCAGCATGCCGATTCCGCCGCCGGTCGGGGTGTGGCTATCTGAGCCAATCAACGTTTTGCCCGGGATTCCGAAACGCTCCAGATGCACCTGATGGCAGATGCCGTTGCCGGGACGGGAATACCAAATTCCATGCTTTTTGGCAACACTTTGAATAAACCGGTGATCGTCTGCATTTTCAAACCCTGTCTGAAGAGTATTATGATCAATGTAAGCAACTGAACGCTCTGTTTTAACGCGCGGCACTCCCATCGCCTCAAACTCCAAATAAGCCATGGTTCCCGTGGCATCCTGCGTCAGCGTCTGATCAATACGCAGACCAACATCTTCTCCAACAGTCATGCTGCCGCTGAGCAGATGATTTTTGATGATTTTCTGAGCAATTGTGTATCCCATATTCGACTTCCTTTCCTACAAGCGGACAAATCCTATAATATATTATTATGAATCAAAAACGGCAGATTGTCAATCTTTTAACCGGAAATCCAATTCGAAATGATGAAACAAAAATAGACGGTGCAGAAAAACTGCACCGTCCAAAGCCATTCAACGGCTTTTATTTCACCATACCGGCAACTTCATCTGCAAAGTTATCATTACGTTTCTCAAGACCTTCGCCTTTTTCAAAACGAACAAAGTCCACAACCTTGATATCTCCGCCAAGCTCTTTTGCAACCTTATCAACATACTTCTGAACAGACAAGTCGCTATCCTTAACAAAGAGCTGCTCTAGCAGGCAATTCTCTTTGTAGTACTTGCCGATTTTGCCCATAACGATTTTTTCTGCGATCTGAGCCGGCTTGCCTTCATTCATAACCTGCTCCATCAGAATCTTCTTCTCATGCTCGAGCACATCTGCCGGAACATCTTTCTGATCCAGATAAGAAGGATTAGCAGCAGCAACCTGCATACAAACATCTTTTGCAAAGACCTTGAATTCGTCTTTTGCAGCAATGGCAGCATCTGCTTCAAACTTCACCATAACACCGATTCGACCGGCAGCATGGATATAAGTGGAAACGACACCCTCAAAACGGGCAAAGCGGCGAATCTTGATATTCTCACCAATGGTCAGGATCTTTTCACGAAGCTCGTCCGCAACGGAAATGTCTTTGCCGGAAGCATTTGTGGCAAGCAGTGCATCCACATCCGCCGGATTGTTCTGCATAACGGTATCTGCACAGTTTTCAACGAAAGCACCAAACTGAGCGTTTTTAGCAACGAAATCCGTTTCAGCATTGACTTCGATCACAACACCAACGGTATTGTCATCATTGGTTTTTGCAAATGCCACACCTTCGGCAGCAATACGGCTGGCCTTTTTCTGGGAAGCAGCCAGACCTTTTTCTCTCAGGAAATCGATAGCGGCATCAAAATTGCCGTCGGAAGCGATCAGCGCCTTTTTGCAGTCCATCATGCCGCAGCCGGTTTTCTCACGCAGTGCGACAACTTCTTTTGCTGTAAAATTCATGGAATTTCCTCCGTTCACAATATTTTATTTTATCCCGATACAGAGTGACGCCTTTTCGGAGCGAACCGAAAAGGCGCACTTGAAAAATCAGATTATTCAGCGGCCTGTTCGGCGGTTGCTTCTTCGGTTGCAGCTTCTTCAGCAGCACCCATCTCGCCCTGCTTGCCTTCTGCAATTGCGTTAGCCATCGTGGAAGCAATCAGCTTCACAGCGCGGATAGCGTCATCATTACCCGGGATGACATAATCAACATCGTCCGGATCGCAGTTGGTATCAACGAGTGCAACAACCGGAATGTGCAGCTTGTGTGCTTCGGCAACAGCAATCTTTTCTTTGCGGGGGTCAACAACGAAGAGCGCGCCCGGCAGCTTCTTCATTTCTTTGATACCGCCGAGGAATTTCTCGAGCTTTTCGATCTCGAGGTTCAGCTTGACGACCTCTTTCTTCGGGAGAAGATCGAAGGTACCATCAGATTCCATGGTGCGCAGCTGATTCAAACGATCAATTCTGCGGCGAATGGTGCGGAAGTTAGTGAGCATGCCGCCCAGCCAGCGAGCGTTCACATAGTAAGCGCCAACGCGAAGAGCCTCTTCCTTAACGGAATCCTGCGCCTGCTTCTTGGTGCCGACAAAGAGAACGGATTCGCCGTTTGCAGAAAGATCGCGCACGAACATATACGCCTCTTCCAACTTCTTAACGGTCTTCTGAAGATCAATGATATAAATACCATTGCGCTCGGTGAAGATGTATTCCGCCATTTTCGGATTCCATCTTCTGGTCTGGTGGCCGAAGTGAACACCGGCCTCCAAAAGCTGTTTCATAGATACAACTGCCATTATTTGTAACCTCCTTGGTTTTTCCTCCGCCTGTGCAATACAAGCCATCGCTTTTGGCGACACCGACCTGCAACAAACACCGACGTGTGAATTATCTTTAGTATTATAACACGGCGAAACGCTGATTACAAGGGATTTTTTAATTTTTTCATTATCCGCCTCTGCGTTGTAAATAGATATGACCCATCTACCCGAAAAAAAAGATATGGTAACAATCGCATTTCAAAGCCTTAGACC
>CAKXIK010000045.1 GCA_934875675.1 uncultured bacterium | reverse complement strand
TCCAGTACTTCAAACAGCAAGCGGTAGCTTTCCGGATTGGATGGGCAATAAACATCCGGGAATGGATCGTAGGGGCGTTCAGCAAGCTCCTGATGCGCGTTGAGCAGGTAATCGGCGTGCTCAGGCTTGGCACCTCTGGGATGACCTCCATACCGCGCTCCCTGCAATAGGATACAAACTTGCGCACCGTTTCCTTCGGCAAAAAGGCTCCGCCGCCGTTTTCAAAGTGGATGGAGTTTTTCGACCAGCCGAACATGGTCTGCACCTCGTCCGCTCGTTCGGGGTAGCGCCCCATTTCTTTACAGTATCCCAGCCAGCTTTCATTGATTTCGGGGTGCTTTTTGTATTCCATTGCACCGCCGATTTCTATAATGATTGTGTTGCAGCGGTAATAAAGCAGAAAATCCACCATGCGGTAAAATTCGTCGAGTGCGTCCGGCGCGGGCAGATAGACCTTCAGACCGCGGAACGAGCATTGCGGTACGTTGAATGATTACGCCGCCGGGGATTTTGCCTTTGTTGGCCTGCGCCTGCTGCAAGAGCGTGTAAGCGCCGAACATCTGCCTGCGCAGATTTGCGCTACAGACGGTGATGGTGTTGTCCTCTCCGAAAACAGCGTAGGAATCCTCTGTTTGCAGCTGCGCCTGTGAAATGCCGAGATTCAACAGAGCTTCCCGATGCGCAGGCGAATAATCCGATGCAAACCGGAATTTGGCCAAGAACCTGCTGCAATACGCCGCACGGAGCAGCCACGGCGGTGGCAAGCGTTTTTTCTTCTGTCAACTGGCTGAAATTGTTCATGTCAGACATCATACTCATTTTTAAATTTCTCCTTCCAGTTTTTTCTCGCAGTCAATGATATATTTTGTATTTGTTATATTAGGTGGAGTGAAATTCGTTGAACGCCGGAAAGTTTGCCGAAAAGCTCCCAAGTGCAGTCGTTGATGCGGCGAGAGGAAAATCCATCTGCAATAACTTGATTAAAGTTGCCGAGCAGGAACCAACTGGACTCACCGTATCCCTGAATTTTCAGTGTACCGCAATCCGGCGAAAAGACAAGAATTTCAGTTTCGTTGTCATTTGTCCAGAACGCGAAGGAAGAGTAAAGGGAAAAGGTATGGATGACACCGGACTCCAGCAAGACGGGGAACGCTTCGGAACCTATTAGCAGTTTTGCTGAGGCTGGCGGGCAGTCCTCCTGCCACCAGTTGGTGTTGATGGCGTAAATCGTGCGGGAGCCGTTTTCGTCATACGCGGCAAACTGCACGGTATCGTCCGTTTCCATCCATCCGGCTGCATGCTGTTTTTCACAGGCGTTTGTGGCAATCAGACGCAGCATGCTTTCATAAGGCGCGACAACCTGCTCGGCGGAAGGATATTCGCGGGTATTGAGCAGGAAAACCGTGCCCTTGCCCAAGGTGTTCCGAATCATTAAAGGCTGATCGTTCCTTTTGCAGAGCACAGATGATTGTTCACCCAACGTCACATTACCAAGTGACAGCCCTTCACATTCCGGCAAAAATCCGTTGAGTGTTACCCCGGTAAGCAGCTCTTGTCCGTCCAAAAGCTGCAGCTTGCCCGTGACGATATCCGAGAGGTTTGTCTGTGACGAAAGGTGTGGCCATGCCAGCAGCAGCGTGCCACCCTGACGTACATATTTCTCCAGTCGTTCCAGATCGCCGGGACGTGCCGCATGATACCCAAAAAACGCGAGCGCATCATATTGTGCGAGCAGCTCACCGTCTGCCTCAACCGGAACAATATCCGTGCAGCCGTACGGCGTTTTGGTGTAAAAGCCCTGTGGACTGTCGGGACATGGGTGCCGGTAAAGCGCATCGAGAACAGAATCCGGGAAAAAGACCCGCAGAAGATCACAGCTTTTTTCGGGTGCGCCAAATTGCCATTCCGGCCTTGTTTTGCCCCACGGCGAGGTACGGCCAAAACAGCGCCAGCCGTCAAATCGGCCGTGCAGCACTGCAGCAGGCACAACAGGGGTGCCACGGCGCGTGTGTGTTTCCACAAATTTGGTGAACTGCTGCTGAATTTCCGCGTGGGAACGACAGCAATGACTGAACCGGTCGTAATGCGAAAAATCTTCTTCCATGTGCCAGAGGCCCTCTTCGGTGTTAATCTGGCCGACACCCTGCAGATAACAGGTAAATAGCGCCAGTTGATAGCGCCGGCAGTTGGCGGCAGTGTCGTGTGGGGTGGAATACCACTGCAGCGCGAGATGGGAAATGAAGTACGGCCGGTGGTAGGCCTTGCTTGCACCGCGCAGAATGGAAAGAAGCACTTCGTTGGGGCCATACATGGTTTCCGCACCGCCAATGGGCAGCCCTGCGGCAAAGAAATCGCGGAACAATGCCGAAGGACCTGTGTGGCGCTCCACACCGCGCAGTGCCTCCTTTGCACAGACAACGAATTGATTGTGCGCGTTCTCGGTGTCTTCGCAGTCGTCGCAATTGATGTAGGGATATACATTTTTTTCGGTGTAAATCAGCGGGTTGGAATAGCTCCAGTCCGGGTGCTTTAAAATCCTGTTGTGCAGCTCGCGAAATAACAATTCATTGCATTCGGTGCGGAAATCGGGAACCTGCCAGTAACAGAATGCGCCGTCGCGTTCATGCCCCTGGTTCCCGGTAAAATAAGGTCCCTCGAGCTGTTCGCGCGTGGGATTTGCGTTGATGCCGGGCAGCTCGCGCCCATCAATCATATGACAGTAATACAGCTGCATCTCATTGCAGAGCACGGTTGTTTTCTCCCAAAGCAGCGGGTTGAGTTCACGGGTTCCGCACCAGCGATAGGTGGGGCGAAACGTGATGTAATTGCCCAGATGATTGGAAAGATACCACACCAGAAAATCCGCCATAGCGGTTGTTTCCTGCGGAATGTAAATGGAATCGCCCGTACCGGTGAGAACATCGTCCTCTTTTTTATCGATGACGCGTTCAATCACTGCGCTTTGAACAACCGATCCAGCGGAGATGGAGAGGGAAAGATCAGCACCGTTTTCGTGTGCATCGAATGTCACGACGTGCAGCCCGGGCTCTGCAAAGGTAATTTGCGGAACGCAGGGCACAATCTCCGGCGAACCAGCGTGCAGCGTCACAGTGGTTTGGGGCTGCCGCGTGGAGATCAGCACCGGAAAATCTTGATGAAGCCGGACAACCCGAGGCACGGCCTGAAGCTCCACCAAACGGTCGGATGCATAAAGAATTTGCAAAGTCTGCAGGCGATAGGGCAGGGCGCCGAGATAGTGATTGCAGTTTTCCAGAATAATCGTGTTTCTGCCGGGAAGAAATTCGCCGGCGGGTAGCACAATTTCGTTTTCTGAGCGAAGATGGCAGCGCTGAAACAATGAGGTATCGGGCAAACGCTTGCCATTGAGCGTAACGGCAAGATCCGTCCACTCCTTGCGGGAAAGGTTTTCGCCCAGCCAGTTCAGATTTTCGGCGTAGCGATTGGCAGGCGCAAAGGTGGGCAAAACAGATTGCCCCTCGGAATTCTCAAACACGGGGTCCTCCAACAAAAGCGTCCCAGTGGTACCGATCACTGTGATGGAAAACAGCAAACAGGCGGTTTCCGGCCCGACCAATACTTCGGCGGAAAGCTCCTGCCAGTCAAACGTGCCCTGTGGCAGTGGCAGAAGGATTGTTTCATCGGCTGCTCCGTTAATGTCACGGGCGTTGCGACCCGGTTTTGACAAAAAACGCTCAATTCGCACAAAAGAATGTTCTGCCTGGGCGGAAAAACTTTCGCCTTTTAGCCATAAATGAAATTGCCACCGATTTTCCTCGCTTGGCTTGGCTTCGAACTGTGCGGTGCAGCGTGGAGGGCACGGCAGCTTAAAATATACGCTGCGCGAATAGCGTTCCGCCGTTTCCTCCAGCCGGAGAGAATAGGCGCTGTGGTGTGTCTCGGTGCACAGAGCATCGTCAATGTCCCGATAGAGAAGCGGGAAGCCTCCCTCCCACATCCAGGAATCATGTATGCTGCAATCGCCGCAAATGCGCAGCCGAAATTGGTTTTCCTCCGGCAATGAGGAAAGAAATTCATCAGCAGAAAAGGTGAAAGTCTGCGGCTTGCCGGGCAACAGGGTGAGGCATTGGTTTTGCAAAATCGGGAAGGCGTTGAAAGGCATTACAATTCCTCCTTGTGTTCAATCATGGTTGGGTTTTGAAGGGCAATACAACTCACATGATTCTTTCATAAAAGATTCTGAATCGATTTACAATTAAAAAAGAATCACTCATTAGTAATTATACGAAATCTTTAAAAACTCCTGTTTTTCATTTCTGCATTGCAATTCTATGTAATTTTTCCCGCCTGCGGCGAGAGAAAAGCGAGTGAATTGAGGTCCCCTTTCATTTGTTGTGCTGAAAATAGATTTGATGAATATTCACACTGGAAATACCATGATTTTGCGGTTGTGCAAAATGCAACCCGGAATTCAGAACAGGGAAGTCCCTTGCGGAACTTCCCTGTCGAAAACTTGTTGCGGAAAATTATTCGATTCCGGCCTGTTTGGCCGCAGCGTTAAAGCTGGCAATCGCATCGTCATAGCCGTTGCCCTTCAGGGTGGCCACCATGGAATCATAAGCCTGCTGAGCATTATCATTCATAACAACTTTAATCATTTCATCAGACGGATCGGAAATGGTTTTGTCGCGGTTATCATACGTCATATAGGTGAGAGCAAAATTGGTTTCCACCGTTTCGGTGTTGGCGCGCAGCCAATCGATATACTCCTGCTCCATCTTCAGCGCGGCCTGGTTGGCAGACGGATCAACCACGTGGAAGTCGCCGTCCCATGTGAATACGGATTTCAGGTTGACAAGCTGTGGATGCAGAGACTGGATGGAAACAAAGTTGCCGTCATCGCCCTTCGGACGCGTAATGGTGATCTGATCGCCATTCTTGGTGTAATCCTTGCCCTCTTCACCGTAACGCATAGCGGTCAGACCATCGCCCAGCATGTAATCATAGAAAGCCAAAATGCGGTCGCGCTTTGCATCGTCGCAATTGCCGCTGATATAGCTTTCTGCCCAGTGAGTCAGGGTGGAAAAACGATAGGTCTTGCCGTTTTCTGCTTTCCAGGGCTTGAGGTATTTGACACAATCGGTAAAGTTCTTGTCGGGAGAAACCTTTGCAAAGGCATCCATCAGAACAGAGGTGTTTTCCGGCGCGGCGCAATAAGCAACGGCCTTGCCAGCGCAGAATTTATCCATTCCTTCTGTGTCCTTCAAAATCGGGAGATCGTTATCCATAACGCCTGCTTTGTAAAGCTTGTTCATTTCCAGCAGGCCGGTCTTGGTGCGTGCGGTGAGAATGCCCGGCTCCCAGGTGTTGTCAGAACCCTTCACCCAGTAGTTCATGCCGCAAGCAACTTCCGGCGCGTAGTTGAGCATCAGTGCAAAGAAGTGAGACTTGTTCTGCGCGGTGATGCCGGTCAGGTTTGCAGCGCCGCCGGGGTTTTTGTCCATAACAGTTTTCAGCGCGGTGACGAGTTCATCCATGTTTTCGGGATCCTTGGTAATACCGCAGGCCTCCAGCCAGTCTTTGCGAATATAAACGCCCTTTGCAATGCCCCAAAGAACATTGTCTGCGTTGTTCGGTTTCGGAATGCAGTAATAGTGGCCATCAGGATCCTTATAAGCAGTGGTATCGGCCATATCCATAATCTGCTTAAGATTCGGATAAGCGGAAAGATCGTCCGGAATCTGCTTTACAATGCCTTCCTTGACCCATGTGGTGTAGAACGGCTGGCCGACGGCATCAATGGAAAACAGGTCGGGCATGTTGGAGCCGCCTGCCGCCCAAGTCTGAATCTTCTGAATGTAATCGTCCCAAGTGGTATTCATCGTCTTGATGGAAATGTTGAATTTGTCTAGAATCTCCTGATAGAACGGATCCTCCACGCTAGCATCCACATTGTAATCAAGGTCCCAGGATGCAATCGTGATCTCCATAGGCTCTGCGTAAGGATTGGTGGCGGCGCTGCTGGCGTTGGTTTCTGCTCCACTGGAAGCCGCCTGGCTGGACGCAGGGGCGTTGCTGCAGCCGGCGAACGCGGTTGCGAGCATGGCAGCGGCAAGCGCTGTGCACAACATTTTGCTAAACTTTTTCACAGATAATCCTCCCTATTTATTCTTTTTGAGAATTCCGGATGAAATGTTCCGACGGCGAACAGCGCAAACCTGTTGTAGCTGGAACCGTTCCTGACCGGATTTTCAATCACAAACGGCGAATCCGCCGAAAGCTTCCAATTTGGTTATTCCTTAACGGCACCGATCATAATGCCCTTAGTGAAGTACTTCTGCAAGAATGGATATACACATAAAATCGGAATGGTTGCAACGGTCACTGTGGCCATCTGCACCGAACGGTTATACACAGGCTTACTGTTTTGTGCCAGCCCAGAGCCGATGCTATTTTTCATCTGATCAAAGTTGAACAGCACTTCGCGCAGAACAATCTGAAGCGGCTGCTTGGTGGGCGTGGTAATGAACAGCATTGCGTGCCACCACTCGTTCCAGCGTTCCACAGCGTAAAAAAGAACAATGGTTGCGAGGATCGGCTTGCAGGTCGGCAGCACAATCTTGAACAGAATGGTGAGGTCGTTTGCACCGTCAATTCTGGCCGATTCTTCAAGAGACGGGGGAACGGTTGCAAAATTGTTTTTGAGCACAATCACATTAAAAACGCTGACACACGTCGGAAGAATCATGACAGAAACCTTATCGATCAGTCCAAGGCTCTTAATGGTCAGGTAATAGGGAATCATACCGCCGCTGAAGAACATGGTAATCAACACAATGGTAAACGCAAATTTCATGCCGGGTACATGCGTTTTGGAAAGTGAATATGCCATGGCAACCGAGATAACCATGCCGAGCACGGTGCCGATGATAGTAACTACCAGCGAAACGAGGAATGAAGAGCCGATGCGCTTTGCTTGAAAAATAGACTGATAAGCGTCAAAATCAACGGATGTTGGGAAGAGATACATGGATGAAGTGACAATATCGCGGTAAGAGCCGATGGAAATAATAATGACATAATACAGTGGAAACGCCGTAATCACGGCAAGCAGCAATAAGAAAATAAAATTGATGTAATCAAATGCCGAACGCTTTTTTTCCTGCATCAGTAGTTCCGCCTTTCTTAATAAATTCCCTGACCATTCAGTTTCTTTGTGACCGTATTGGCGGTGACAAGCAGTACCAGATTAATGACTGACTTGAAAATGCCCTGCGCGGCCGAAGAACTGAAGCTCATGCCGGAAATAAACGTGCGACGGTAAATGTAAGTATCCAGAATATCGGCAACGTTATAAACTAGGGAATTGTAAAGGTTGAAAATCTGATCAAAGCCCGCATTGGCAACGTTCGCGATGGCAAGAATCAGCAGGACGCCGATGGTTCCGCGAATCGAGGGCAACGTGATGTGAAGCATCCGCTGGAATCTTCCGGCACCGTCCACATAGGCGGCCTCGTAAAGCTCCGGATTGATGGAGGTGATTGCCGCAAGATAGATAATGGCGCTCCAACCAGCTTCCTTCCAAATATTGCTGACATAAAGCATCGGACGGAATGCGGAAGGGTTTGTCAGAATGGAGAGCTTCTGCATGCCGAAGGTGGCAAAAAACTGGTTGATTGCGCCGGATTCCGAAAGCAGGTTGACAACGATGCCAGCGCCGACCACCCAAGAAAGAAAATGCGGAAAGGTAAACACCGTCTGGTAAACACGCTTGAATCTCGTTCCTCGCATTTCGTTGAGGAACAGCGCCAGAATAATCGGCACCGGAAACTCAAACAGCAAACGGCCAAAGCTGATTTGCAGCGTGTTCTTAAACGAAATCCAGAACTGAGAGTCGCGCATCATTTCCTGAAAGTACTTGAGCCCGACCCATTCGCCGCCGAACGGATTGCGATAACTGAACTCCCGGAAGGCAATCGTGATTCCGTACATTGGAATATAGCTGAAAATGATAAAAAATGCAAGTCCGGGGATCAACATTAAGTATAGAAATTTGTACCGGGATAGCGCAAGGGTGAACCGGTGTCCCAGACTCTCCTTTGGTTTTCTGCCCAGTGCGGTTGCTTCATTCTTCATTTTGGTGACCATTCCTTTCCCGCGGTGAGAGAAAACCGCTTGCAAATCTGTGCATGTGTTTTTTGGAGTTGAAGTATTGCACAATATTATTATAAAATGCAATTGGTTTTTTACCATTTTGATTCTTTAGTTTTTTCTTGTCGTATTTTTAGTTTTCCATTTTGACAAAAAAATTGTGTAGCCAACAAATATTTGATGTGATATAATCAAATCGCGTATTCTGTCCGTAATAAGGATTTTCCAAAACAATTGATGAGAGGCGATGCGGCATGAAAGAAAAAAGAAAGTTTTCGCTGTTTGCAACGTACCGGCGTGCTGGAATCAAGGCGCAGCTGCTAACCATTGCCGGAATGCTGACAGTCTTGCTTTGCATGGTTATTTTCATTTTTTACGGCAGAATGGAACACTCGATTCGCCAGAACAGCTATGAAGAGGTCACTTCTTATGTTGCCGAGGTGAACCGTAGCATTGCAATTAAATGCAATACCTATAATCGTTTCGTCGGGTTCATCGCCTTTAATGAAACCATTCAGAATTTTGTAACGGCAGACCAGACTGATATCTCCAGCTGGATTGAACAGACGAACCTCGTCAACAACTTTTTTCAGAATACACGCATTTTTCATGACGATATCATCGACATCATCGTGATGAATCACAGCGGGCAAACCTATGGGCTTACGCAGAACTTCCGCGAGGCAGACGCCAGAATTCAAGAAAGTCTTCAAATGAAAGAAAGCTATCGCTATTCTGAGGTGATGGATTTCAGCACCCAGAGCTACCAAAGAAAAGGTGTGATTGTTTCCACACGGATGTATTCCATCAACCCGCACCAGTCTCTGTATGATATCGGCGCGGTGGCTCTGGTGATTCAGCCGGAGGGAATCGGACTTTCTGAAACGGCAGAGGTTCGCAGCACACCCACACAGCTGTTTGTACTGGATCGCTACGGCAAGGTTTTTTCCCGCAGCAACCAGACCGTCAACGATGAGGTTGTGGAAAAGCTGGCGAGAAGCGGCGAAAACAATTTTCGGGAAAAAATTGACGGCGAATGGTACATGGTTTACCTTCGCGATATTGATGTTTTTGGTGGAAAACTGGTCGGGATGGTTTCCGAAAAGGAACTGCTTGCTCAAGCTGACAGTGCAAGAAACTTGGCAATTCTGCTGCTGATCTCCTCCTTTTTGCTGATGTTTTTCCCTGTCTGGTGGACGATTCGCGGAGTAATCAATCCGATTTACAGCCTAAGCTGGTGCATGGCGCAGGTGGGAAGCTCACAGGATGAGGAAAGAAATCTGGCGGAATTGAATCATCCGCTCGAACTGGACGGCTGCCGCGAAGCAAGAGAAATGGCCGATGAATTTAACCGAATGATGAACACCATCAAGGAATTGACGCAGACCGTCATCTGGAAGGACAAACGAATTCTCAGCACAGAGCTTGAAAAAAAACAGGCCGAGCTGAGCTTTTTGCAAAGCCAGATCAATCCGCACTTTTTGTGCAACACCTTTGATTCCATCAAGGGGATTGCCGCACTGCACCACGAGCCGGAAATTCGCAGCATGGCAAACGATCTTTCGATCTTTTTCCGATACAGCATCCGCCCCGGCGAGCGGGTTCCTCTCAAGGATGAGCTCGACGCGGTGGATCGTTATATCAGAATTCAGAAGGTGCGGTTCGGGGATAGGTTCACCGTCAGGTATCAGATTGCAGAGGATACAAAGAATATGACTGTGCTGAAAATGATTTTGCAGCCGCTGGTGGAAAATGCAATCATTCATGGTGTGGAGTGCATGGAAAGCGACGGGCTCCTGATTATTCAGTCCGACCTTGCAGGGGATACCCTGACGCTGCGAGTTCGGGATAACGGGGGAGGCATTGAACCGGAAAAGCTGGAACGAATGCGTAAAAAGCTGGCAGGAGTTAAGCTGACCAAGGAAACAGATATTGTGGGTTACCGTGCCGGAATCGGCGTTGTAAACGTCAATAACCGCATTCGACTCACCTATGGCAACGACTACGGCATCAGCATTGTCAGCCGACAGGGAGAGGGCACCATTGTAACCCTGCGGCTCAGGGCAGAACCGTTTACAGGCCTGCCAGAATAAAGGCAGCAACTGCAGCGGAAAACGGCAGAATGGATTGTTTGAGGAGGACAAAAAATGTACCGTGTTTTAATTGTTGATGACGAACCGCTGGTTGCGGCCAATGTTTGCGCTGCGCTTGAGGATTTGCAGGATCGGTTTTCCATTGTTGGAACAGCCAGCAGTGGAAAAGATGCTCTGAAATTGATAGAGTCGCTGCAGCCGCAAATCGTGATTACGGATATCATCATGCCCGGCATCTCCGGCATTGACCTGATTCGGGAATGCGCGGTGCGTTTTCCGGCGGTGCGTTTTGTTATCGTCAGCGGATATGCGGAATTCGAATATGCGCAGGCCGCACTGGAATGCGGTGCGGTTGCGTATTGCCTCAAGCCCCTGCAGGACGAAGACCTGCAGAAAGCGATTGTGCGCGCAGCAAAGTCGCTGCAGGAACGGCGGCCTTTGAGCACGGAATTTCTAGAGGCACTGTCCGACCCGGAATATCAATCGGTTTCTTTAGCCAAATATCTGCCGGAAACGGGCTTCTTCTGGACAGATTCCGGCGAGACGGCTGTCTTTGCCGCAGTCGGCAGCGGAGCCTTGCCTCTGCCGTCGGTGGAGCACCTGAAAATCCGCATGGGAAAAGGCGAGCAGATGGTGCTGGTGGGTGCGTCACAGAGCCGGAAGGTTCGGCGGGCATTGGCGGAATGGCAGCAGACAGTACTCCCGAAGAGAGTGAGCATCGGCTTCGGCGGCATGGCGGAAACAATCGGCGAGCTGACCGGTGTTCTGCACACCGCGCGCAATAATGCCTATCGCTTTTTTACTACCGGTCAATATCAATATTATGATTCCTGTAGAGGAACGTTGCAGTCCTGTGAGCCTGTGCTGCATCAGCTGGAGCAGGCGATTACAGATCGGGACACCGCCGCTGTGGAAGAGCATTTTCAAACGCTTTCCGCATTATTTCAGTCCGGCTCTGCCGATATGGAACAGGCATTTCTTTGTTACAATACAGTAAATTACTTTTTTTCTCAACAAAAAGAGGATTGTGATTACCTTTCGGACTTTGAAAATCTGGTGCAGCTGTTCCCCTCCGCGGCAGAAATGTGCAGTGCGCTCTGTCACCATGCCCTGCAGCTTTTGGTTAGTGCCGGGCAAAGCGTGCGCGTGGAGGAAGGAAGCATCAAAAATGAGACTATCCGATCCATTGTGGCTTATCTGAACGAAAACTTCTGGAAGGAACTCAACATTCAGGGAATTGCGGAGCAGTTTTTTGTGAACATGAGCTATCTTTGCCAGATTTTTAAAAAAGAAACGGGATATACCATAATGGAGTACATCAGCAAGCTGCGGATTGAACAGGCATGCGCGCTGATTCGGAACTCCACCTTTTCAGTCAGCGAAATCTGCGAAAAGGTCGGTTACGTGGATTACTGCCACTTTAATAAGGTTTTCCGGCGTGTCACCGGAAAATCGCCGTTGCAATACTGCAAAGAAACGCGTTCTCCTTCTTTATAATATTTAACTTGAATAAGGCCTGCAAAAAAAGGAGAAATTTACCGATTTTTGCAGGCTTTAATTTTTTGTTGAAATAATATAAAATTAAGACTAATAAAACCTAAATTACAGAATTGAGCCGTCATAATAGGTGTAATATACTATAAAAAGCAATCAATATTCTGATTTTTTTCTGCAAGTTTCCAAAAAATCATCTCTTGAAGAAAGAAGGTGAATGAAACAGGTTTTGTGCATCTGAAGAGTTTAAGAATGGAAAGGAAGAGAAGCATGAGAAAAAACAGGATTCGGAAATGGCTGTCAGTTTTGTTGAGCGGAATGATGGCAATTTCGGCGTTAACTCCGGTTGCAGCCTCGGCACAAACTCCAGCGACGACTCCAACGAAAACAACGCTTTCTGTCACAGGCCAGCCGCTGCATCTGCAGGGAATCGCCGTTGACACGGAAAACAGCAACATGTACTGGTCTTTCACCGAGACTCTTGTGAAAACCGATCTCAACGGCAATAAGATCAAACAGGTGGAGATCACCGGAGGTCACCTGGGCGATCTTGCATATTATGACGGAAAAATTTACGGTTCTCTACTTGGCGCTCCGCTCGATGGCCATGTTTGGAACGACTGGACTGGATACTATTTAATGGTGTTCGACACCGATTTGAACCTACTCCAAAAGGTTGAGCTGACACAGTTTCAAACCTGGGCAGACCATATGAGCGACACCACCGTGAACCCTTATGGAATTTACGGGCTCGACGGCGTCACCATCGGCAAGGCTCCGGATGGAACCACAAAGCTGATGATTGCCGCAGGTATTGAAGACGCGGAGGCAAACACCAATCAGGTTGTGGTGCAGTATTCTCTGGACGGAAAATTCACTTATGAAAAGTGCTATCCGATTTTCACCGGAAACCTGCCCTTCGGCACTCAGAATATCACTTATGACAGCGAAACCGGCCATTACTGGCTGGCGTGCTACGGCAAAGAACAGGAGTGGCAGTCAGACGAAAACCTGTTTGAGGTGGATGCCGATCTTTCTACTGTGCTTGGCCGCTGGAAATACGGCACGGCTTACGGCCTCGCCGCCGCGGGCGGCGGCGTATTCTGGACTTCCGGTGACGGCGGGCAGAACGGCAACAAAACGGGATATGCCTATCTTTCACAGTATGATGAAACAAACGGCATGGTTCCTTATGCCGGTGAAATCAGCGATCTACACATTGAATCCAATGTGTATTACAACATGAATCAAAATACGATCATCCACACTGTTCCGGTAGAGGGCAAGCACCTGAAGGACACCGGAACGCTGGGGCTTGACGCCGCACTGAACGAGGCGCAGATGACCACCGGGCCGGACGGCAGCGAAAACAGCGCGCTGAGCTTTACGGCCAACAGCAGTGCGTCCATTACGATCAATCAGGCGAAGGTGCTCAACGGTACCGTCGGCGATGATCTGACCATCAGCTGCTGGGTCAAAGTGGACGCCGACGCCAAATGCGACGGCGATCAGTTTATGTATATTGCCGGTCTGACAGATGTCAACGGCAGATACATTGCTTCGTTTGAAGCAAGTTGGAATTGCTTTATTTTCCATGTTTCCGGCAGTGACAACACCAATGAAGCCTGGGCAGATGCCAGCGCTCTTGAGCGCGGCAAGTGGTATCATTTGACGGGCGTTTACAGCGGAACCACCGGAAAAGCTTCGCTTTATGTAAACGGAACACTTGCAAAGCAATCCTCCGGCGGAGCGCCAATCCCCATGGCCGATATTGCTTATCTGAGCATTGGCAAGGAGCCGATTGCGAATGCAGAGAACATTAATTCAGCCTACCCTCACAAAACCACCGATTTCCTCGGTTCTGTGAGCGACCTGCGTGTTTACAGCAGCGCGCTAAGCTCCGCGCAGGCCGCCGCGCTAAAATCGGGAGACGAAACCGCAGTCGGTTCCAAGTCCGCGGTGCAGTACCTGATGAACGAGGCGAATCTTGCCGATTCCGAAGAGCAGGGCGGGGAAAACCCGGCACCCGCCACCCCGACAACGCTCAAGGATTCTAGTGGCAACGGCTATGACATGGCAATTGAAAATGTAACTTATCAGAATAGCTCGCTTGTTTTTGCAAACAACAGCAAGGCTGTGCTGACAGGAACCGCCATCACCGCAATCAAGCAAGCGCTCGTTGCAGCCGACCAGATGACGCTGATGCTCGACGTCACGCCGGACGCTTCCATGCCGACCAACAAAGCGTTTATCGGTGGGCTGCTGACGGCGGATCGCAAGACCTATTTCTCGGCAATGACCCGCTGGAACTGCCTTGTGGTGGACAGCGGCATTGCCTATGGAGATAATGGCGAATCGGTTCCGTTCGGTTCTTACCCAGCAGACAATGCCAACTACACTGCCGGAACCAAATATCAGCTCGCCATCGTCTATGACGGTGCAGGCGGCGATTTGGGCACCGGCGGAATCACCTATTACATCAACGGTGTCAAGCAGCGCGCCAACGATGTGCTGTTGAAAAATGTACTGAGTCAATTGGATAGCTTGCAGCTTGGCGGAATCGCGTCTGATTTCAGCGCATTTGTCGGCAGGCTGGGCAACATCCGCCTGTATGACAAGGCGCTGTCGGGAGACGATGTGGCAGCAGTTGCGCAGGAAACGGCAATCACCTCTTCCCCACTCGCATTTTATAACACCGCCACCGACCCGACCACGGGCGTCGCTGCCCCCGAAACCCCGGCACCCACCACTCCCAAGGAAACCACTACGGTGCTCGACCAGAGCGGCAACGGCCTGAACGCCGCCGCCGACAACTCCATCACCGTGACCGCCGATAAAACTGGAACTGCCGGTACAGCCATTGCTTTTGACGGCAGCAATAAAATTGCGCTGACCGGCGACAAAATGACCGCGCTGAAAAATGACATTACAACGGCTGATGCCGCCGCCATCAGCGCATGGGTCAAGGTGGATAAATCCAACGGGAGCTTCAGTTACATTGCCGGTCTGCAGAATGAGGACGGCAACTTTGCACTTGCACTCGACAGTTCCTGGGGCAACCTTGTCCTGAGAATGCTCAAGCCCGACGGAAATTACAGTACCACTATTTATCCGTCAAGCGGCGCTTATACGCTTGGGGAATGGTATCATGTAGTGGTCACCGTCAACGAGGCCAGCGCTGTGCTGTATATCAATGGCGTAAAGCAGGGCACCGCAACCTCCGGCACCGGAATTCTGGATCATGTTGCTTCATTCTCCGTCGGCAACACCGTTAAAACGGCGCCACTGGATTCCAAACACACCGGATTTATCGGCGCAGCAGACGATGTTCATGTATTCGCACGGTTTATGAATGAGGAAATGGTTCGGAAACTCTATGAAAAACCGGAAACCGCTTATATTGACCTTGACGCGCCGAGCGTTCCTGTAACCGAAAAGAGCATTTGGACGGCCGACTGGCGCCAGCAGATTTTCCGCACAGATGTCAAAGCGGAAAATGCTCCGTCTTCCATCGCTCTGGAAACCGCATGCAACGAATCGGAACCGGCACAGGTTGTTCTGCGCGCCGACGGAGATTTTACCATCAATGATGTGGTGTTCTCCGATCTTACCTCTGGCGGTAATACCATCTCCGCCGATCAGGCAGAATTCCATTACGTCGGTTATTCCAAGCTGGTCAGTAATACTCCGGGGCTGACCGATCCGGTGCAGTCCGCACCCGGCTGGTTCCCTGAGCAGTTGCTCAACAGCAAGACGATTGCTGTGAAGCCCAACAGCACACAGCCAATCTGGGTTCGCTACACCATTCCGAAGGATGCTGCGGCAGGCGCTTATCAGGGAACCGTAACCGTAAAAACCACGATGGGTGATTTTACAGTTCCGGTTTCGGTCAACGTCCGCAACGTCACCCTGCCGGATCCCGAGAACGGCACCTTTGATCTGGAGCTTTGGGGTCAGCTGGTAAAGTGCTTTGAAGACACCGGCAATGATCTTGACGTCATCGGCAAGGCCTATGGTATTGAAGCTTACAGTGACGAATGGTGGAGTCTAATGGAAACTTATGCCAAATTTATGAAGGAAAACCGCATGAATTCGCTGTTTGTCAACGTGGCAGACTTGCTTGCGGATGCGCCCGGCACCAGCGTAGCTGCTGACGGAACCGTAACCTATGACTGGTCGCTACTCGACCGCTTTGTTGAGCTCTTCCTCACAAAAGGCGGCATCAAGCAGATCAGCGCCGAACACCTCTGCGCCCAGACGAGCAAGAATAACGTTTTGGGTTACAAGGTGGAGTTCATCACCGAGAAAGACGGCAAAACGGTAAGCGATTATCTCCACTTTGATGAGGGCGGGGAAGCCTATCTTACAAAATATCTGACCGAGCTCAACAAGCACCTGACCGCAAAAGGCTGGTCAAGCATCTGGCATCAGCACATCGGCGATGAACCCACCTACGGCGATATGCCCACGCATTACAAAAAGGTTGCTGCATTGGTTCACTCGCTTTGCCCCGGCGTTACCACGGGCGACGCGCTTTACGGCGAAAACATGAAGGACTTTGAAGACGCAATGGACGTCTGGGTTCCGATTACCAG
Source organism: uncultured bacterium (assembly GCA_934875675.1). GTDB lineage: Bacteria > Bacillota > Clostridia > Oscillospirales > Acutalibacteraceae > CAKXIK01. Next base: position 4,113 of record CAKXIK010000045.1, on the reverse strand, counting down.
CGCCTATGAGGACTTTAAAGAGGAATACGAGCAAAAGATTGCCGAGGGCAATGAGGTTTGGCTTTATACCGCAATGAGCCCCAGCAAGGATTATATGAACCGCTTTACCGATACCCAGCTTTATAAATCCGAGCTACTTGGCTGGCTATGTTACAAATACGGAGCAACGGGCTACCTCCACTGGGGACTGATGGAGTGGTATGTGTGGGAAGACTTTGATGCAAATGACGCCACCGTCGGTTCTCACAACGTAACAAACCCCGGCGATTCCTGGTGCATTTACCCCGACAAGGAAAACATGAGCATCATCAGTTCCATTCGTCTGGAAGCCATGCGCGAGGCCGCCGAAGATTACGAGCTCTTCCGCCTCTATGAGCAGAAGGACGAAGTTGGCGCAAAGAATCTGGTTGATTCCACCGTGCGCAACGCAACCAATTATGACAACAGCGTTGCCAAGGTGGCCGCAGACCGGCTGGCTCTGCTCAACGGCGCAGAAGGCAAATACGTTGCGCCGGGTCTGTGGGTCAGCAAAACCGGCAACGCCATGAAAATTGACGGCGTTCTCGATGAAGCAGAATGGTCCGAATCCACAGTTCAGCATTATGAGCTCAACCGCATGAGCGGAAACTCTGGGCTGAGCGGAAACGCTTCCTTCCTTTGGGACAACACCAACCTCTACATTTCCGTCACCCTGAACGGCACTGCCGACAAACTTGATGTTTTCCTGGACGGCAATCTGACGCAGGGAGTTTATGACGGAAAAACCGTACAGTACACCTTACATCTGGCAGATGGCAGCATTTCGGTCAGCGGAAACGCGGATGCAAAGACTACCAGTGTTTCATTCCGCTCCGTCAAGGAGAGCGGCAAGGGTTCTACCGTTGTGGAAGTCTGCATTCCGTGGGCAGCACTGAATGGATTTGCCCCGAAAGACAACAGCACAATCGGTATGACGCTGCAGGCTGCCAATTCCGCTGGAACGGTAGGCATCACCACACCGGCAGCCGAAGACAGCACCAGCTCGGCAAAATGGGCCATTGCAACGCTTGACAGTACCCTGATTTCCAAAGCAAGCGCCAAACCGATTGCCGAAACGGATTCCATCGTGATTGACGGCGTTCCCAATGAATCCGCCTGGAAGATCGACAAGGTACTCGGTGAAAAGTTCTATGGAAACACCGAAAATCAGGCGGCGTTCGGCCTGCTTTGGAGCAATGACGGTCTTTATGCCGCATTTGATGTGGAAGACGACTTTGTGATTAATTCCGGCGCAGAATATTGCTGGGATGATGATTCGGTCGAGTTGTTCCTGGATCTGGATCTCAAGTCCGGTTCCTATGGTGCCGCCACACCGAACGTAACACAGTTGACTTTCCGTTACAATGACGATACCGTATATGTCTGTGGTTCTCCTTATAACGCGGAGACAAATCTGATTAACGCTTCTTTGATCCGGCATAAATCTGCCAGAAGTGAAAAAGGCTATACCGTTGAAATCTTTGTTCCGTGGGCAGCGTTTGGTCGCGATGATATCATGGCAGGCAAGGTGCTCGGCGTTACGGCGCAGATGAACGACAAAGACGTTGATGACGCCGCAGCTTATGAGGATTCCGCACTGGCTTACACCGTTTCGGAAACCTCAAACGGTTCCAACTCCAAGGGCTGGCCACAATTTGTGCTCACAGCGGCTGAAAAGGTTCCCTCTGTGGAAAGGGTGACGGTTACCGCTCCGGCCTCTGAAGTAAAGCCGGGAGCAAACCTACAGCTGAGTGCGGAGGTTGCAGGCAGCAACGTAACACAGAACGTTATCTGGCGTGTGGAAGGTGCCGCTTCAGCACAGACAGACATCTCTGCCAACGGTCTGCTGACCGTTGGCAGAGACGAAACCGCAACTTCTCTCACAGTAGTTGCCATGTCCGGTGATGATGATACTGTTAAGGGTACCTTTACCGTCACAGTTCGCGCAAACGGAACATCAGGGACACCATCGGAAGGCGGCTCATCTGAAAATCCGTCCCAGTGTGGTTCGTCTGGAACGCCGTCACAGGGCGACCAGTCCGGAACATCGTCGAACGGTCAGGGCACGCCCGCAACCGGTGCCAACGCTTCGCTTTGGCTTGTAATTGTGTTCTTCGCGCTCTCGCTCGCTGCAGCCGGCAGTGTTGTGATTGAGCAGTGCAGGCGCAAAGAGTAAGCAAAGTCCTGCTGATTCTATAATCATCCGTTAAAAAACCGCTCGTAGTCTGCAAAGGCTGCGGGCGGTCTTTATGTGATGGAAAATATGATCGGCGCGCGAAATTCGGCACTGCAGTTGTGTTTGCGCAATGTTAGTGTTAAAATCCAAACAAAACAGCGAAGCACGGATAAGGTATGGCAACCTCTATAAATGGTATTTTCAATCTGTTAGAGATGGAATTGCAGCTTAATGCACCACTGTTTTCTGGAATTATCCTCACGAGTACTCAATATCTTTGGGCACAGTTATCCCATGCAACAGCATTGCCGTCTCAAAATAGAATATCGGCAGAGTTTGTCATAGTCAAGCGTAATTGTAACAGTGGTGGCTAATAAATTTAACCCTTGCTCATATATTGACCATCTAACTTCAAATGGAGTTCGATAGCCATTGTAGCAATGAAGTCGAACATAATTATAGGTCACATAAGCAAATCCGTCTATCACATCATACAACTCGGCATCTGTGCGATATTGCTAAAGATTAATCAGTTCGTTCTTCCATGTGATAAAGTAGCGCTTCATCGGAAAAATGTCTCTCCATGTTTGCCACCATTTTGTGATCTGGTATTCCGAATCTCCGTGCCGCTTCATGTAAGCTCAAATGTTCTCGTTCCATTGTTTCTATGACCTCTAATTTGAAATCTCCACTGTAAAAATGTATTCGTTGTCCTTTCGGCATAGAAAAAGGGATGTCAAACAAGCGATATACGCCGGAGTTCAAGATTATGGTGGTGGAGACCATGCAAAAAGAAGGACTGAGCCATAAAGAAGCGGAACGGCAGTTCGAACTACCGCACAATAGAGCTTGCGAGCTGGGAGCGCATTTATCTGACAGAAGGCTCGGAAGGTCTTGCCGTGGAGCGTCGAGGTCACAGCAGCAAAGGCCGTCCAGCCAAGCTGACATCAAACGTAGAGGAGAATCTGCTGGCGGAGGTACAGCGGCTGCGTGCGGAGAATGCTTACCTAAAAAACTTGCAAGCCTTGGTTTTGGAAGACGAGCGACAAGCGCGCAAAAAACGCTGGTAATTCGAGGACTGAGGCAAAACTTCAAGCTGGATATTCTTTTGGACGTCGCTCGTCTTGCACGCGCAACCTATTACTACCATGAAAAGCGGATGGATAAAACGGATAAATACAGTGACGCAAAAGAGGCCATAGCAGCAATCTACCATGAAAACAAAGGCCGTTATGGTTACCGCCGCATTCAGGTAGAACTGCGAAAGAGAGGGTTTACACTGAACCACAAGACTGTGCAGTGGCTGATGAAAGCTCTGGGACTTATATGCCTGGTACGGATGAAGAAATACCATTCTTACAAGGGCGAAGTGGGCAAAATTGCTCCTAATCTGCTGCAACGTAACTTTGAAGCTGAAAAGCCAAACCAAAAGTGGGTGACTGATGTCACAGAGTTCAGTCTGTTCGGACAAAAGCTCTATCTGTCACCGATTTTGGATCTTTGCAGCCGGGATATTGTCAGCTATTCCATCTCAGACCGGCCTGTGCTCTCCATGGTGACACAGATGCTGGACAAGGCCTTCACCGAAGATTCCGGAGGGAACCAATCTCATCTTACATTCCGACCAAGGCTGGCAGTACCAGCACAAACGGTACCAAAGAATGCTCAAGTCCAAAGGCATCCAGCAAAGTATGAGCTGCAAAGGAAATTGTCTGGACAATGCGGTAATTGAAAACTTTTTTGGTCTGCTCAAGAGCGAACTGTTGTATTTGCAGGAGTTTGAGTCGATGGGGCACTTCAGAAGAGAACTGATTGACTATCTGGACTACTACAATAACCGCCGCAGCAAGGAAAGCTAAAGGGCCTGCCGCCTGCTCTTCACAGACAGCAAGCCCTCTCGGCTGCTTGATTTATATATT
>CAKXIK010000044.1 GCA_934875675.1 uncultured bacterium | reverse complement strand
TTGTGGTGAACTCATTATACCATATCTCGCGGGAGGCTTCCTCTCTTTTTGGGTCACATCATTTTAACACATACAATATGAATAATTTATATGAAAATATTTTTATACTTTAATTATTTTTAAATTTTTTATGATATTAATTGCTGTTTTAAATCGTTTAATCTTACTAAATAATAACGATTTTACATTTTTCGATGATATACACTCATTTTATAAAGATTTCAACATATTAATGATCCAAAAGTAATTATTAAGACTCTTAATGGAGCATTTTTTATGTGTTTTATTGTCGTTTTTTAAAATTGAAAAAATAAGGAAATATTTTTTCAAATTTTTTGTTTAAATTTTATTAAAAGTACTTGACATATAAAAAAATACAGTCTATAATCGCCTTGTAAAAACGTTATTACAGTTCACAATTTTAAAATCTTTACAAAAATTTTGATTTCCAGAAATGCATTAAAACCAGTGTTCTTAAAGAAAAGAGGTCATTTTATGGAGACAGGTTCAAAACCAGCGCGGCTTCTATCCCGATCCGCTTCGGGCAAATTTGTCCTCTTCCTGCGAAACAAATGGCAGCTATGTCTTATGCTGTTGATTCCAATGGGTTTTTTACTTTTATTTTCCTATGTACCGTTATACGGTTTGCAGATTGCATTTAAGGACTATAACGCCAGTTTAGGCATGTGGGGAAGCCCTTGGGTGGGACTGAAACATTTCACTAAATTTTTTGAATCTTACCAGTTCGAGCGCGTATTGCGCAACACAGTATTAATCAGCCTGTACACTCTTGCGGCAGGATTTCCAATTCCAATTATTCTGGCACTGTCACTAAACTGCTGTCAGGCTGAAAAATTTAAGAAAGTTGTGCAAACCGTTACATATGCACCTTATTTTATTTCCACAGTAGTCCTTGTCGGTATGCTAATGCAGATTCTCTCCCCAAAATACGGCATGATTAATAATTTGATTCGAAACTTGGGGGGAAAAGAAATTCTCTTCATGAGTGAAGGAACCATGTTCAGTTCAATTTACGTTTGGTCCGGTATATGGCAAACCACGGGATGGAGTGCTGTAATCTATATTGCCGCACTTTCCGGCATCGACCCCGGCTTGCACGAAGCGGCCATAGTGGACGGCGCTTCCAGACTCAAACGCATTTGGCATGTCGATTTGCCCGGCATCTTACCCACAATTGTAATTGTTCTGATTATGAATGCTGGCTCCTTACTGAATGTCGGATACGAAAAAATTCTTCTTATGCAAAACACAACTAACCTTGAATTCTCGGAAGTAATTTCAACCTACATCTATAAAACCGGCCTGGTAGCATCAATGCCGAATTATTCTTACAGCACCGCAGTAGGCTTATTTAATTCAGTCATTAATTTTATAATTCTTATTGTGGTAAACAGTCTTTCCAAGCGATTGAGCGAAACAAGTCTGTGGTAGCTGCTGACGTTCATTATGTGTAGGGGGGAAATTTTTTGAAACATTCAGTAAGACAATCTGTTGGCGACCGAGTATTTTTTACCGTGAATTATATCATTCTTATTTTGGCACTGATTATTGTTGCATATCCTCTGCTGAATATGTTGGCCTCATCATTCAGTGATCCGCGGGCTGTAACGAGCGGGAGAGTGTATCTGTGGCCAGTTGATTTTTCTTTGATGGGTTATACCACCATTTTTAAAGATAAATCGGTTTGGACAGGGTATGCAAATACGATTTATTATACCATTGTCGGAACATTCCTGAGCACATTATTAACCCTGTTGGCTGCCTATCCACTTTCACGCCGTGATTTCAAACCAGGAAACGTCTGCATGATGCTTTTTACTTTCACCATGTTTTTTGGAGGCGGCTTGATTCCTGGATATCTGTTAGTCAATCAACTTGGATTGATCAATACACGGTGGTCGATGATTTTGCCCGGAGCCTTATCTGTGTACAATATTATTCTGGCAAGAACGTTTATTCGCTCCAATATTCCGGTTGAACTGATGGAAGCAACACAAATTGACGGTTGCAGTGACTTCAGATTTTTTATCAGCTTTGTACTCCCTCTTTCAAAAGCAATTATCGCTGTAGTTGCTCTCTTCTACGGCGTTGGTGTTTGGAATTCCTATTTTAATGCATTAATTTACTTAAATGACAAAGCTCTTTATCCGTTACAAATGGTTCTTCGTGAAATTCTGGTCCAGAACAAAATTGACGCCAGTGTACTGGCCCAAGGGACAGTTGATGTAAAGGATATTGCCGTCAAGCAAAGTCTTTATGCGCTACTGAAATATTCCTTAATTGTAGTTGCCAGCGTTCCCGTGCTCTGCGTTTATCCGTTTATTCAAAAGTACTTTGTCAAGGGTGTTATGATTGGTTCTATTAAAGGCTGATTTTTGTAGAAGCACTTGATGGTTGTTTTTCAATCAAAGTGTCTTCGCTTACACAATCAACTTTTTTAGGAATAATATTTCTATTTGAGAGGAAGGATTTTCATGAAAGCACGTTGGCTCAGCATTTCCCTCGCTGTCGTACTGGCCTTTTCTCTGTTAGCCGGATGCGCTAACAAAGGCACTTCGAGCAATGCAACCCCATCAACCGCTTCCAAGGCTGAATCCAGCGGCGAAGTCAGTAATATGACTGCGCCGGGCGAATTTCCAATCACAAAAGAAAAAGTAACTCTCAAGGTTTTTTATGCACCTGCCTCGTATATTACTGACATGGTAGATAATGAAGCAACCAAGTGGTTAGAGCAAAAGACCAACATTACTGTGGACTGGATGTTGGTTTCCGCTTCTGATGCTGCGACAAGGATCAATCTTCTGCTTGCTGCAAATGCTGAAAAGGATATGCCTGATGTTTTCTTGACTGATATGGGACGCGCGCAAGTGGAAAAATACGGTTCTGATGGTGTGCTGCTCCCGCTCAACAGTTATCTGGATCAGTATTCCGTCAATTACAAAGATCTGTTCGCCTATAACGACAAACTGCAGAAGCAGATGACTGCTTTTGACGGCAACATCTATTTTCTACCTAAATATTGGGAAACCACTCATATGCGTCATCAGCAGCGTTTGTGGATGAATACGAAGTGGCTCGAAAATGTTGACATGAAGACTCCCACCACCATTGATGAATTCTATAACGTTTTGGAAGCTTTTAAAGAGAAGGATGCTAACGGTAATGGTGATGCAAGTGACGAGATTCCATATCTTTGCTTTACGGATGGCGGTGCAAGCACCATTGATTCATTTGTGATGAACTCCTTTGTGTATTCTCCCTTTACAGGTGAAAAATTCTACCTGGAAGACGGAAAAGTCACTGCAAGCTATGTGCAGGATGGTTGGCGTGAAGGACTTCGCTTTAATAAAAAATTATATGACGAAGGTTTACTTGACCCTGAATGTTTTACAATGACGTCCGAGCAAGTATTGGCGCTTTCCTCCGATCCCAAGGGCACACGGATTGGTTCTGTGGCAGCATCCATTTCTCCTCAGTTTGTGGATACCTCTTCTGAGGAAGCATTTAACTACGTTTCTGTTGCTCCTCTGAAGGGGCCGGACGGTGTGCAACAATCTCCGCTTGACTTGTATAACCCCACTCCTTTCTTTGTCATCACCTCTTACTGCAAAATTCCTGAAATCGCTTTTCGTTGGGCTGACTGTATGGCAACCGATATTGCCGCAAATCTCAAAAATGACGATTACGAATGGATGAATCTGTGGTACGGCACCGAGGGAGAAACCGGCGCTTGGGAAAAAGCCAAAGACGGGGATGTCGGCTTCAGCGGCGAAAAGGCATATTACAAGCAACTATTCACCTGGGGAGATAAGCTCAATAATCACTGGTATGAAAATTTTCTCATCAACATGAAGGCAGACTGGAAAACAATGGGAGCTTTTGAGAACACGGGAGGCTATAATCTGGAAAAGGTTCTGTATGACTCTTCTGTAAATCTTTCCGAACCTGTTTCTGTGGACAAAACACTTCCAACACTTTCCTTTAGCCCGCAGGAAGCTGAGGAAAGCAGTGAATTGATTACGAATTTGACCAGTTACTATAGAGAGAGCATGACTAAGTTTGTGCGTGGTGAAATGGATCTTGATAATGACTGGGACGGCTATCTAAAGGAACTGGATAATATCGGTCTGCAACGCGCAATTGAACTGTATCAAACTGCTTACGACCGTACCTTTAAGTAAAAATACGTTTGGGGCAAAGGGCGAGGATCATATACCCTCGCCTTTTTCTTCAATAAAAAACATCCGCACTAATCGTACAACTATTCAGATTACAAAGGGGGAAGTTGAGATGTCCGCAGTCGTACCCTATTCCTTTCGGAAGGAATTGCAACAAATTCACTTACCTAACCGAAATGACACGTCAGTTACCCCGCAAGCAGATCAAATTAAGATTGATGACAGTTGGCGCATTTTAGTGTATGAAGATGACGAACCCGCCATTCTGACCGCTGCACAGGATGCGCAAGATTATTTCAAAGTTTCTATGGGAGTGTTTTTACCTCTTCAGATATTGCCTCACAACAAACTGCAGAAAACAAAATTTTCTAAACAAATCGTATTTACGGTTAAGGCTCAAAATGATTTGGTACCCCCTACGGGAAGTTACCGTATTGAAATAACAGATTATATCCTAATCATCGGTAATAATGGCCGGGGCACTGCACACGGTTGGTATTGGTTAGAATCCCAGATGAACCTTATTTGCGCACCCATTGTATCTCTGGGAGAATTTTGCAATACTCCGATTTTTACACCAAGAATGACGCATTCCGGATATGGATTAGATATGTTTCCCGATCCCTATCTTGCCCGGTTGGCTCATCTTGGAATTGATACGCTTTTAGTGTTCACCAAATCTGCTAACCACACTCCGCTTGGATTTCTGGATTTTAATGAGCTGATTGATCGTGCTTCACGCTATGGAATGGATGTATACGCCTACAGTTATCTCTGCAGCGATATGCATCCGGACGATCCCCGTGCCAATGATTATTATGAGGAAATTTACGGCACCGTTTTTGAAAAAAGTCCCCGATTAAAAGGCATTGTGCTGGTTGGAGAATCTGTGGAATTCCCCAGCCGCGACCCACATACAACCGGACGAATGTATACACAACCCAATCCCGACGGGCTGCCTGATGAAAAACCATCACCCGGATGGTGGCCTTGCGAAGATTATCCTCAATGGCTTACATTAGTGCGTGACACCGTACATCGGCACAATCCCAGTGCAGACATCATTTTCTGGACCTACAACTGGGGTTATGTTCAAGAAGAATATCGCCTTGCACTGATTCGCAATATTCCTAAAGACATTACACTGTTGGCAACCTTTGAAATGTTTGAAACGGTCACCAAAGAAAATTACACATTTAATTGTGTCGACTATACGTTAGCCTTCGAAGGCCCGGGAGGATATTTTTCCTCAGAAGCAGCTGAGGCCAAAAAACAAGGAATCCGCCTTTACTCGATGACTAATACCGGTGGCCTTACATGGGATGTAGGTATTATTCCTTATGAGCCTGCCCCATGGCTTTGGATCAAACGCTTAAAGGCTGTTCAAAAAGCACATCAGGAATGGAATCTGTGCGGTACAATGGAATGTCATCATTACGGTTTATGGCCATCTGTTATTAGTGAGCTTACACAAATCGCATATACCGTTCCAGACTGTGACCTGGAAAACGAGTTTACTAAAATAGTTCGGCGCGACTTTACATCTGAGCAGCTTGATCAGGCACTCTCTGCGTGGAAATGTTTTAATGATGCATTTGAGTTATATCCTTGCACCAACGAGGACCAATATGGACCATTCCGGGTAGGCCCAAGTTATCCTCTGTTTTTGCACGGGGGTCCGGCGATTCCTTCCGAAGAAGAGGCTCTGTGGGGAAGCAAGATCTGCAATGTAAATTACAGACCCAATGATTGCGGGCGTGCCCCATTGGGCAACCTTCGTTTTCCAACCGAGATTGAGCGATTGGCCAGGATGATTGAAAATTTTGAGGAAGGTGCGATTCAATTTGATGAGATTTCAAAGCAATTGAGTGGTTGGCGCAAAGAAAATGCGATTCGATTGTCCAATATGGGACTCTTTTTGAAGAATTGTTGCGTGACTGCGCGTCACACAAAACAATGGTATCTTCTGAAGACCAAATTGGATGCTGCAGAAACACCCGAGGAGATCCGTCAGATTATCTCTTCCTTAGATCAAATCGCAGAAGATGAGATTATAAATGCATCTAACACCATACCGTTGGTAGAAAAAGATTCTCGGCTTGGCTGGGAACCAAGTATGGAATACATTACCGACCGAGCCCACTTGGAATGGAAAATCAAGGCAACAAAAATTTCGCAAAAAGGACTTCAAATGTATCAAAATAGCTTGCGGTTCAAATAAAGAAATCTGAACTTACTTTGTTTTTTGGTTATAGAAAACATGCCCCGGTTTCTATTTTCGAAAGCCACTCGATTCAACTACCAACACTCATTTTATTTGCTATTAAATTTTTAACAAAATCAATAAGGAGAGATGCAGAATGTCCAAAAGAGTATGTATCCCAGATTATGAGTACAAAGAGAGAATTGCAAGAGCAGCAGAATTGGTTCGCAGCAAGGGACTGGACGTTATGGTGGTAGCTAGCACTGAGTCCGACTACGCAAACGCCCGTTACTTCAGCGGTTTTTGGCCGCTGTTTGAGCGCGCCGGTGTCGCAATTGCGGCAAATGGCGACGCAGCATTGATGGTAGGCCCAGAGTCTGCTGTTTTTGCCAAGGATTTCGGAAAAATTGAAAAGCAATTTGTACTCAAGGAGTTCCGCGAGTCCGCAGATCCGTCCTATCCGGAGCTGCACGCCGATACCTTCCAGGATGTTTTCAAGGCGATTGGCGTAACCGGCCAGCATCTGAAAATCGGACTGGGCAGTTATGTGGAATGCACCCTGCCAATTTACGAGGGTTTGAAGGAAAGCTTCCCGAAAGCGGAAATCAGCAAGTGCAACGATATTATGGTGCAGCTGCGCCAGATTAAGAGCGAAAACGAATTGGCATGCATCAAAGAGGGCTTCCGCATTATTGAGCTTGCTACGGATGAAGTTATTCGCAATCTGCGCCCCGGCGTTACCGAGCTGCAAATGGTCGGTGTTGCAGAACGTGTGATCTATGAAAACGGCGCCGAGTATGAAGGTCTGCCGATGTATGTTTTCAGTGAGGAATCTACACGCCACGCAATCAGCCGTTCCCGTTACAGAACCCTCAAGGCGGGAGACATTGTGCAGCTCAACCTTTCTGCAAAAATTGACGGCTATTCTCCGTCCATTGGTCTGCCGGTTGTGCTCGGCAAGCTGGAGGGCGAGCGCAGAAAAATCGTGGAGTTTTGCCTGCAGGCGCATGAGTGGACCGAGAGTCAAATCAAGGCGGGCGTAATGGCAAGCGACATCGCAAAGAATTTCTATCAGCTTTACAAGGAAAACGGCATGGAGAAAAACTATGTTTACGGTCCCTGCCACGGAACCGGTATGATTGAAGTGGAAGCACCGTGGATGGAAACCAGCAGTAACTATCCACTCCAGAAAGATATGACATTCCAGGTGGATACCTTTATTTCCGGTCCGACCTTTGGCGTACGCTGGGAAAAGGGGGTCGTGGTCAAGGACGATGGATGCCTTTCCATGACCGATTACCTCAAGAAAGGAATCATCGAAATCAATGGATAAGAATGGAATTGGCAAAAAGACATGGCTGATTCCGGACTGTGAGCTTCCGCGGCCCGGCAAAGGTGTTCTGAAGGGTCATGAATCCGTCATTATCGTAAACGACAGCGAGAAAACAGCCGACATTCAGGTGAAAATCTATTATACGGATTCTGATTGCGAGGCAGATATTCATTGGCAGGTGCTTCCCGGCCGTGTTCACTGTTTTCGCATGAATAATCCCGACGATATGAGCGGGTATCATGTTCCCTACGAAACGCAGTATGCGATGAAGGTTACCAGCAATTGCAACATTGTGCTGCAATACGGTCGGCTCGATAACCGGCAAACAAATCTGGCGTATTACACAACGCTGGGATATGCTGAATAAAGGCGGTAATAAATATGGAATTAAATTTTTGTTTTCCGCGTGAAATGCAGGAGATGAAGAACCGGAATATTCCGGTTGTAATTGCGGGCGGAACGGTAGAGTATCACGGTGCGCACTGTGCCTATGGCTGCGATACGCTGGTGGCAGAGGGACTTTTAAAAAAACTGGCGGAGAAAAAGGAGCTGTGCATTGCACCCTCCATCTATTACAGTCCCTCCAGCTATGCGGTTGCGGACGAAAAAAGCGGAACGGTACATATTGAAGAGGACGCCTTTGAGGATTACCTCTATTACATCTTTTATAGTATGCTTTCTTCCGGTCTGCGCAACATTTACGTCGTGATTCATCATCAGTTCGAGCAGGAATCGCTGATGCCGATGACACTTTCTTATATGAAGGCGGCCAAGCGCGCTACCATGAATTATCTGGAAAAAACGCAGGGACAGGGCTGGTGGGGCAGCGAAAATTACTCTACCTATTACTCGCAGCTTGGCAACAATAATAATCCGTTCAACTGGATTCAGGTGATTCCGACCATGAGCGCTGAGGTGCAGACTGCCACCGGTTATGACCACGCAGGCAAGTATGAATCCTCCATTCTGATGGCACTTTATCCGGAAGCCGTAAAGTTGGAACGCTTGGGTGACATTGATCATTGGTTTACCAAGAGTGCTGGGAAGGCAAACACGGAACTCGGAAACCAGATGGTTGAGCTCTCCTTGGAATATTTGGATCAGGCGATTCAGTAAGAAAAAAATCACCGTTGCGGGTTCCTGTGGCGGTGATCTTTCATTTTATGGAATCAGAACCCCTTTAAAGGGTGCTTTTTCAATTAGCAATCTTGAGGGTTGATGGAAAGGAATGGAGATCATCATGCGGCTTAACCTATTACGAAATTGTTTTTCAGAGAAGGAACGGGAACTGGTGACATACGGCACACTTCAAGTGACTGCCTTTCGCTATTCCACCGGAGTAGAAGCACTGAAAATTCAAAATTCAAAAGGATATTTTGTCATTCTGCCGTTTCAAGGTCAGCAGGTTTGGCGCGCGCACTTTCTCGACAGGGATTTGACGATGAAAGGCACCATCGATGAGCCAAATCCGACCACAGAATATCTGAAAACGTACGGTGGTTTTTTGTATCACTGCGGTGTAACATCATTTGGCGTACCGCAGCAGGATGATACACATCCGCTGCACGGCGAAACACCCAATATTCCGTACCAAAATGCTCATCTGGAGTGCGGTGAGGATGAAAACGGAAAATATATTTCCGTCGGCGGGCTTTTGGATTACAATATTGCATTTACCCGGCATTATCAGTTTCAGCCAGAATGCAGACTGTATGAAAATGCATCGACGCTGAAAATTGATGTCACCATTGAGAACCTCCGCACAGAACCGATGGAATACATGTACCTCTGTCATATCAATTTCCGCCCAATTAACGGTGCCGAATTGATTTACAGCGCGAAAAAGGATGGGGAGCATATTAAGGTACATAAGCGAGTCGCAGACAATGTTCCGCCGGAACAGGCAAAGCATCTGATGGATTTTATGAATCAGATTCAGGAAAATCCGGCAGTTCATGATCACATCGGTGCGCCCGGCGAAATTTATGACCCGGAAATCTGTTTCGCAATCCGGTATCAGGGGGACGAAAACAAACGGGCCTATACGCTGCAATATGAAAAGGGTGTCGGTGCCTGTTATGTCAGCCATCCGGTCGACAGCTTGCCGTTGGGCGTGCGCTGGATTTCCCGCACCGGCAGCGAGGATGCAATGGGAATGATTCTTCCTGCAACGGCGGAGCATCTGGGCTATTCCAATGCAAAGCGTACCGGCATGGTGAAGACACTGAAAAAAGGTGAACCGCTTCATTTTTCGATTGAAGCCGGTTATGTGGACAATGCACAGGCACAGAAGGTAATTAAAAAAATCGAAGGAATTTTAGGCGAGTAAGCTTCAGAAACGGGAGGTGTCAGAATGAGCAGTCAAATGATTATTGCGCAGGCTCTCGGGCTGGTTGGCACCGCCATCATGTGCTTGTCGTTTCAATGCAAAGAGAGCCGCAAGCTGTTTTTAGTTCAATTTGCGGCATCTCTCACTTTTTCAGTTCACTTTTTTCTGTTAGGCGCGTTTACCGGCTTATTCTTGAATCTTGCGGAACTGCTGCGCTCCTTTCTTTTAATTAACGGGAACAAAAAATGGGCATCTCACTGGGGAACCATGGTGTTTGTCATGCTGTTGATGGCAGGGTGCGGAGCATTGACCTGGGATGGCGGCTGGCTGAGCCTGCTGCCAACCGCCGCAATGGTCGTCAGCACACCATTTTTATGGACCCGCAACGGCAAGGTTTTACGGCTCGCAACACTCTTGTTTATCTCACCCTGCTGGCTGGTTTACAACACCGTCGTGTTTTCCATTGCTGGGATTCTGACGGAGGGATTTAACATCATCTCCATTGTAATTTCATTTCTTCGCTTTGGTATGAAAGGATTAGATTACAAAAGTAATTCGGAAAGAGGCCTTTGACTGTTAATTCACACAGCCGCCCTGCTTGAATTGAGTAGAATGCTGACCATATACCTTTCACACCACCGTGCGTACCGTTCGGTATACGGCGGTTCCATTGCATAAGTACAGTTTACGGAGATGCTCGTACGGTGCCGAAAAATCATGATATCCGGCTAGTGCGAGCTTTTCGTTTGTAATGCAACGCGTTAGAACTGAGCTTCCGGCAATACGCCGGTAGCCCAGCCTGAAGTTTCCCCATTGGTAAGCCTTTCCTGTCGGTATGCCAGGCTTTCGCAGATTGGCAACTTTTCCTTGGCTTCTTCCACTGTTTCCAGATGTAACAAACGCAATCTTCTTCTGAGGCATTCGTTCCAACCCTGTAAAATGTGCTTCATGTCTGTTACATAGTAGTAGCTACGCCATCCCCGGATAAATGCCAAGTTATTGCCCGTGCCGGGCGCATATAAAAACAGTGAATGCATCCTCAGAAGGCTTGCATTCACTGTTTTTTGAAAATAACCTGTAACTTACCTTTGTGTCTCCGGCGGTTTTTTCATGCGTTTTTGCGGATGATTCGCCAATCCCGCTGCAATCGCAGGAAACTCGTTGCCGGAATCTGCAGTCGGCTGAATGTTATAAGTTCCGTATTTATCAATCATTTCCTCAGCCGTTTCCGGTTGGTCCATAATGGGATCCACCGCAATCTGTTCTTTTATTTTTTTCTTTTCCTGCAAAGAGCTCTCTTCCCTTCCAAAATGTTTTCTGCTAATTTTAAGTTTTCCCCATATATTTAAATATGGTTGCATTTAGCATTCCCACACTTGAAAGAAATACCTCACTTTTACATGATTCATTCGCGATTCTGAACAAAAAAGCTTTCCGATGGGCATCTCTGCCCATCGGAAAGCTTTTAACTTTTAAATCAACTTAATTTGCATGTTCGGCAAATTTGCGAATATTAGACGCATTCGCATAGGTTTGCACCCCTGCACCGCTGACTACCACCAAAGTGGGAGCCTGAGAGATTCCGTATTTTTTGACCAGATCGGAATGCTCTTCTGCATCTATAATTTGATAAGAAATTTTAGCCTGTTGCAAAAATGTATTTGCAATCCGACAATTGGGGCATGTTTTGGTGGTAAACAACAGCACCTGATCGATCGTTTGTGCGGGAGTTGCTTCTGTCTGTTTTACAGCTTCGTGCTTAGGTGCAATCTTCTTTTTCAGCACACTGTCAGATACATCGTACACCTTTCGTTCTTTAAATTCCTGCAGTTTACCGTCATTCCAATTCTGCACCGGACGGTAATATCCTGTAATACGGGAATAAACCTCAGTTTTTCCTCCGCAAACCGGACAGGTATACTGTTCCCCACTGAGATAACCATGTTCTTTGCAGATGGAATACGTTGGCGAAAGCGTATAATACGGCAGCTTGTAATTTTCAGCAATCTTGCGCACCAAAGCAGCGGCAGCCTGCCAATCAGGCAGCTTTTCACCAAGAAATGCATGAAATACCGTGCCGGATGTGTAAAGGGTTTGCAGCTCATCCTGAACATCGAGCGCCTCAAAAATATCCTCTGTATATCCCACCGGCAAATGAGAGCTATTGGTGTAATATGGCGTTCCGCCGGGCTCGGCAGCTGTAATAATATCGGGATACTGCGCAATATCATGTTTCGCCAGTCGATATGTTGTGGACTCTGCCGGGGTTGCTTCCAAATTATACAAATCGCCGTATTCCTGCTGATAATCGGAAAGGCGTTCGCGCATATGATTGAGCACATCTTTGGCAAATTGCTGTGTCTCGGGATGCGTCATATCCTGTCCAAGCCATGCAGCATTCAACCCCACCTCATTCATTCCAATCAATCCGATGGTGGAAAAATGATTTTCAAACGAGCCAAGATACCGGCGTGTGTAAGGATAAAGTCCCTCGTTGAGCAGCTTTGTAATGACCGTGCGCTTAACTTTCAGCGACCGCGCAGAAATATCCATCATTTTATCAAGACGATGATAAAAATCCGTCTCATTTTTTGCAATATACGCAATGCGAGGCAAGTTAATGGTTACCACACCAACCGATCCGGTGCTTTCTCCGCTGCCAAAGAATCCGCCCGATTTTTTGCGCAGCTCGCGCAAATCCAGACGCAGACGGCAGCACATGCTCCGCACATCGCTTGGCTGCATCTCACTGTTAATATAATTAGAAAAGTACGGTGTACCGTATTTCGATGTCATTTCAAACAGCAGCCGATTATTTAGAGTATCCGACCAATCGAAATCTTTTGTAATGGAATAGGTAGGAATCGGATATTGAAATCCTCTTCCATTCGCATCGCCTTCAATCATGGTTTCAATGAACGCGCGGTTCACCATATCCATTTCGCGTTTGCAATCCTTATATTTGAAATCCATTTCTTTTCCGCCGACAATTGCATTCAATTCGGCAAGATCATGCGGCACCGTCCAATCCAGTGTAATGTTGGAAAACGGAGCCTGTGTTCCCCAGCGGCTGGGTGTATTCACCCCATAAATAAAGGATTCAATACATTTTTTTACTTCATCATACGTGAGATGATCCGCTTTGACGAACGGTGCAAGATAAGTATCAAACGAGGAAAATGCCTGTGCGCCTGCCCACTCATTCTGCATAATGCCGAGGAAATTGACCATCTGATTACAAAGTGTGGCGAGATGTTTGGCCGGGGAGGAAGTAATTTTGCCCGGAATTCCGCCCAACCCTTCCTGAATCAGCTGGCGCAGGGACCAGCCTGCACAATAACCGGTCAGCATCGAAAGATCATGGATATGAATATCGGCATTACGGTGTGCATCCGCAATTTCCTGATCGTAAATTTCCGAAAGCCAGTAATTTGCTGTAATTGCACCGGAATTGCTGAGAATCAGTCCGCCGACGGAATAAGTAACCGTTGAATTTTCCTTCACACGCCAGTCCCGAACATGAACATAACTGTCCACCACTTCTTTATAATCCAAAAAAGTGGTGCGGATGTTGCGCAGCTTTTCCCGTTGCTTGCGGTACAGGATGTATGCCTTGGCAACGTCTGCATATCCTGCCTGCACCAGCACATTTTCAACACTGTCCTGAATGTCCTCCACTGCAATCAAGCCATCTGCAACCTTTGGTTCAAAATCTGCCGTTACCTTGAGCGATAACAGTTCGATGACGCTGGGATGGTACTGTTTTCCCTTTGCCTCGAACGCCTTGGTGATGACAGCTCCGATTTTCTGCAGATCAAAATCAGCCGTTTTTCCATCTCTTTTTTTAACCTGATACATTCCGGGACAGCTCCTTCCGATAATTACACAATCCTTCATCACAAAGGAAATCCCTCAAACGCCAACGATCTGCCTTTGAGGGGTTTCTTTTTGATACGAAATCCGAATGGGAACAATCTTATTGTAACACCGTTTTGCGAATTCGTCAATCGCAAAAACACAATATATAGCCAATTATTCAAAAATCTTCATCTATATCTTGTGTTTTTATGTCATTATTCGTCAATTCCACGCAATTGAACGCCCGGCACAAACGGCATAACTTCCAACCGAAAATGCTCCATCTGTTGTTTGGTACAGGCATGAAGTCCCTGCGAAATAAGTCCTCCGGAATCACGAAATTGCTGAAGAAAATACCTCTGCGCACCAGAAATCCACGCTCCGATGCGGCGAAAGTCTTCCTCATGATGCAACTCCTGCACAACCGTGGTGCGAAATTCATACGGAATCTGTCCATTCATAAGCAGGCGAACGCTTTCCTCCACTTTTTCCGTTGAGAAACCCGGCACACCAATTGTCTCCGCATAACGTTCCCTGGAATTTTTAATATCCATCGCCACAAAATCCACCAACCCGCTTTGCAGCAACGGTGCAAGGGTCTCCGGCATACTTCCGTTGGTATCCAGCTTAACTGCATAGCCCGCTGCATGGATCTTACCTAAAAATTCTGCCAAATCCGGTTGGAGCAGCGGTTCACCGCCGGTTACGCAGACACCATCCAACACACCGCGGCGTTTTTTCAATAAGGAAAAAAATTCACTTTCACTAACTGGTTCATACTCATCCGAATGCAACACAAGAGATGCATTGTGACAAAACGGGCAGCGGAAATTACATCCGCCGCAAAATACGGTGCATGCCACCTTACCCGGAAAATCGAGCAATGTCAGCTTTTGCAACCCCTGAATCTGCACAGCAATTCGCTCCTTTGGTGAACGATCTCAAAACAAAAGCCAGCGCTTTGACGCATCCGGCGACAACCCTTCCATATAAATTTTGGTTTGTGCTAATGTAGTTTAGCACAAACCAAAATGAAAAACAATCCTGATTTTGGTACACTTTGATCACCGGCATCGTTATATCGCACACAAATGGCAAGCTATCAGCAAAAATCACACTTGAACGTCACCCAAATTTTTCTCAGCGTTTGGCCATCGCGTCCTGTGCAGGCGGAATATGATTCCAGCGCTCCCGCATCAGCGAAAAACACTCGTCATCCATCACGCTTCCGTCAAAACGGACCTCACTCTTCCGCAGTTTTCCCTCGAATTCAAAGCCGCATTTTTGCAACACATTTCGGGAGCGCCGGTTATTGGGGTAACAATATGCCGAAACCAGATCAACTTCCATTCTCTCAAACGCATAGCGCATCAGAGCATGAACCGCTTCGGTCATAAATCCCTTGCCCCAGTAATTTTCTGAAAGAGCGTACCCAAGCATTTTCGCACGCGGATTTTCCCTTTTGGGGTCATCAATCAAACCAACCGAACCGATTAGCTGACCAGTTTCCTGCACAACAATGGCAAAGACACCTTCCTTACCGATAAAAATCTGCTGCATGGTGTCCCGGGTTTCCTCCACCGAATCATGTGGTTTCCATCCCGCATTTAATCCGACGTTCGGCTGATGACTGTAATCAAACACAGCCTGTGCGTCTTCCATAGTAAACGGTCGAAGAATCAGTCGTTTGGTTTTCAGTTCCATCTGCAACGCTCCTGTTTTTTATTTCGATTTTTGCTTTTCCTGCAACTAAGAAAAGGTTTTACCGATCCCATTTATCGCTCAACGCATCAATCTGGTCTGCAAATTTGGCAAGATCCTTGTTTGTACCGCCGCGATTTCGTTCAATCACACTAAGCAGCCGTTTGCCCGCTGCCAGAAGACGCTCAAACACCGAGCTGACTGGCACACGGCGAACTGCTTTTTCAAGCTTAATCCGGTTTCCACCCGCGAGGCATTCCCCGGTGAGCAAGTCAAACGACGCACCGTTATAGGGCGCCAATGCAGAAAAATGCAGCCGGCTGTCAATGGTCTGCGCGAACAGGTCACATACAGAATCCTCGCCATGATTGACAAAGACTTGCTGTGGCGCTTGTTTTAAGTTGCCAAGCCATCCCAGCAGCATGTCACGGTCGGCATGCCCGCTGATTCCGTCCATCGTTTCAATCTGTGCATTAACCTGAATCGGTTCCCCGAACAGTTTAACACTCTTTGCTCCATCCAGCAGAACACGCCCCAATGTCCCCTCCGCCTGATATCCCACGAAAAGGATGGTGCTTTCTTCACGCCACAAATTATGCTTTAAATGATGACGGATTCGCCCTGCTTCACACATGCCGCTGGCGGAAAGAATCACCTTTGGTGTTTTTTCTGCATTAATTGCTTTTGAATCATCACTGGTTACCGAGGTACTCAATCCCGGAAAACGAAGAATCGACTCCCCATCTTTCAGCAATTGCAACGTTTGCTCATCATAGTATTCCATCATTTCGTCATCATCGTCGTAAATAGAGGTTGCTTCCACTGCAAGCGGACTGTCCACCCAAACCGGGAAATTACTGTGACCGTGCACCAGCCCGCGCTGCTTGATTTCCCTAATTAAATACAGCAGTTCCTGGGTGCGGCCAACCGCGAACGACGGGATGACCACATTTCCCCCTCGGTCAAACGTTCGCTGAATAATTCCGGCCAGCTGTGAAACATAATCTTTGCGTTCCCCATGCAGACGATCGCCATAGGTGGATTCAATCACCACAAAATCCGCCTGCTCCGGTTTTTGGGGATTGCGAATCAGCGGACGATCAACGTTGCCGATATCGCCCGAAAAAAGTAAAATCTTTTTAACACCGTTTTCTGTCACTGTTACTTCAATGCTGGACGAGCCAAGAAGATGGCCTGCGTCCAGAAAGCGGATCGTAATCCCGTCGCAAACATCATACTGCCCGCTGTAATTGCACGCGACAAAGAGTGGCAGCGTTTTTTGCACATCCTTAGTGGTATACATCGGCAAAAAAGCTTCTCCGCCCGAACGCTTCGCCTTCCGATTATGCCATTCCGCTTCAAATTCCTGAATATGTGCAGAATCCATCAGCATGATATTGCACAAACGCACGGTAGCGCCGGTAGCATAAATCGGTCCGTGGAATCCCCCTGCAGCCAAAACCGGCAGCTTTCCTGAATGATCGATATGGGCATGTGTCAGCAGTACTGCATCCAGTTCTCCCGGTGCAACGGGAATCTCACAATTTTGATAAATATCTGCACCCTGTTCCATTCCGCAATCAATTAAAACCCGACGGCCGCATGCCTCCAACAACGTACAGGAACCCGTTACCTCATGTGCCGCACCCAAAAATGTTAATTTCAAAATCAGCTCATCCCTTCCGTTTCGGTTGGTATGTCATTCGGTACTTTGTTGACCGTGCTGAAAATTTGGATCAATAATTATTTTTATATTACCACATTGTGCAGATTATCACAAGATTTTTCCGGTTAAAAATGTATATTCGAATGCGCAGTACTTTTCCTTCCATTAAACAATTGTAATATTCTATTCATCTTTTTCGGCTTGAATCATCTGAAAGAGTGTGTCATAATGATTACAAAGATCCGCAAACCGTTTTTAACGCCAAAAACAAACGAAAAGCCCGCCGGAAAGGGGGTTTCTTCCTCCGGCAGGCAATCTAATGCGACACTGTTTCAGCGGTTACCAGTTTAACTGTTCCCGGATTGCACCACCATATACTTGCGACATACACCAAAAACCAAGGTCATTGGGATGGCAGCCATCAACGGTGCAGCTGTCCGCGGTCAGCCCCTGTTCTTCAAACGAAGCAAAAACCGTTCCGCCATCCACAAACCGAACATTTTTGTCTCCGCGGCGCAAAGCATTTTCCATCGTTGTGCAAATAATTTTGCGGCGAAGAGCCGTTTCCTCTTCTGCCTCTCGGGAAAGAGGAAGATCGGTTTTGCTGGCAAAAATAACAGGCAAATCCGGGTTCTTTTCGCGAATCGTCAAAAAGAACGGTTCATGTGTTTTTTCCAGATGTTCAATTGAAGGGCTATTGTGATCGTAATCCATAAAAAACAGCTGCATCGGCTGTTCTGCTATATATTGTGCCATCGTCTGCTCGCCGCGGGCACTGCCCGACCAGCCAAGATTCCGATAATCGCAATTCAGCGCCCTTGAAATTATCGCTTGATAGCTGTTGCCTGGGCGGGATGCACAGCCGCCCTGTGTGATGGACGAACCATAAAATACCACCGGCTTCTGCGAACGATATTCTTCTCCGCTGCGCAAAACCGAATCCGGTTCCAAACCGATCAGCAGCTCATCCACCGCATCATAAAGCGGAAAATTGATTGTGATATCCCGCAGCGAACGATCCGGAAAACGAATCAGCGACTCATAACCGTTTTCCCTGTCAATCGGAGGCATAAATGAACCTGCATACCGGCTTTTTTCCTTCTGTGTTACATAAAGATCAAACCCGGAGCTCCCCACAAAAGTCATATGCGGCATCAGGCATCGGGCCGGCATCTTAACACGAATGGCAACACAGGAAGAATCCGTGCAAAACCGAACACGACCGCCCGCTGTGTTGGTATGTAGAGCCAACACCCCTTCGTTGCAAGCCTCGGCTGTTTGTTGCGGAATTCTGCAAAAGGGATCATTCACCTTGCCGGGAAGCAGCCCGTACATCTTGAACGGAGATTGCCGCACATTCCAAAAGCACAGCTCTTCCCCTTCTATTTTGCTTTTTACCGCCAGATTGCGGTCTATCTTTTCAATATTACTCACCGTCAACGCCTCTTTCCTAATTTGAAGCAGATGTCGGCAAAATCAGCACTCCTGCTTGCAAAACGCCGCGAAGAAGCTCCTTTGCCTTGGTGCAAATCTCTTTGATGGGGCACTTTTCATCAAAGCTCCCCCGGATAAATCCCCAGATTCCGTTGCAAAGGAATCCTGTCATCTGTTTCAGAGAATATTTGAGCTGAAAACGGCTATGTTCTTTTTGAATATAATACCGCACATGGCGAAAAACATATTGATGAAACGAAAACTGCAAATAAGGGTTTTCATCGGAGTCCACATGCGAAAAAAACTGGAATTGATTATAATACAGATTCAGAATCGATTCCAACAAATTCTCGCAACCCACAATCGGGTCGTTCTTCGGATTGTTTTCCTTTTGCAGTCGGCAGAAATCTAATTTTGCAATCCGCACCATGTCTTGAAAAACAGCGTCTGCCAGCTCATATTTATCCGCATAATGAGCATAAAAAGTGATTCGGCTGATCGCCGAGTATGTGCAGATTTCGGTAACGGTAATCTGTTCAAACGTCTTCTCTGTCAACAAAGAAATCAAAGCTTGTTTGAGGCTGCTCTTCGTTTTTTGAACACGCAGGTCCTCCGATTTAATTGTACACTTTTTCATTTCTGTACAACTACCTCTCAATCCCGAAAATCTGTGCTTGTAATTTTCGTGTTGTCTTGTTATCATTTTAACGTATAGATTGTGAAGTGTCAACGTGATTAAAGAGAATTTTTGACGCCGTGTCATGCGGTATTTTGGAAAGGAATGGAACTTCATGGAAAACTACATTATCAGCTGTTGCTCCACTGCAGATCTGACTGCTGAGCATTTTGCGCAACGGGATATTCATGTAATCTACTTTCACTTTATGCTGAATAATAAACAATATACAGATGATCTCGGAAAATCGATTTCCTTCAAGAATTTTTATCAGGCGCTGCGTGACGGTGCCGATGCACGAACCTCTCAGGTAAATGCAGATGAATTTGAAACTTATTTTGAGGGATTTCTCAAAGAAGGCAAGGATATTCTGCATGTCTGCCTTTCCAGCGGACTTTCCGGTGTTTACAACTCCGCCAATGCTGCAAAAGAAACGCTGCAAAAGAAATACCCGGAACGCAAAATTTTTGTTGTGGATTCTCTTGGAGCTTCTTCGGGCTACGGTTTGCTGATGGATAAACTGGCAGATCTGCGCGACGATGGTATGCCGTTGGATACGCTTTACACCTGGGTTAACGGTCACCGGCTTGACCTTCACCACTGGTTCTTTTCCACCGACCTTTCCTTTTACGTCAAAGGCGGCAGAATCTCCAAAACCTCCGGTCGCGTTGGAACGCTGCTCGGTATTTGCCCCCTGCTCAACATGGACTATCTGGGCCGGCTGATTCCTCGCTTTAAAATTCGCACCAAAAAGCGTGTAATGGAAGAAATCGTGAAAAAAATGGAAGAAAACGCACAGGGCGGGCTTGCTTATAACGGAAAGTGCTATATTTCACAGTCCGATTGTTATGAAGACGCCGCCGCTGTTGCAAAAATGGTGGAAGAACGATTCCCCAATCTGAACGGCAAGGTTGAAATCAACTATGTCGGTACCACCATTGGCAGCCATACAGGTCCCGGCACCGTTGCTCTCTTCTTCTGGGGAAACACACGCAACGATTAAGATTATAAACAGCAGATAAGAGAACTGCTTGTTTCTTAAGCTCCATTTTGGCGTTATCAGCAGCAAAACTGTAAAAAGCCCGATGTCATGTTCGTTGAAGCGCCCCCTGTCAAGTAGACAGACGAAAAAACAAAAATATTCAGTTGTATTTATTCCTCCCTGCTGCACAGCA
>CAKXIK010000043.1 GCA_934875675.1 uncultured bacterium | reverse complement strand
CTATTTTGCATTCAAAGTGGTGATACTAAATTTTGAGGTGCTGTTTTTACACTGCCTCTTATATAACGTCAAGGAGTGACAAACCGGAAATTGCAGATTACAGGATGAATAAACAGATTATTACCAACTGCCAAATGGCTTGAGGAGGACATCTGACCGTGAGAAACGACATATTAATCCGACCGGAAACACACCGGGATTATAAAGATATTGTAACGCTTATTCTCCGTTCTTTCAGTGAAGGCACGGATTATTCTGACGGGACAGATGTGGTTGCGCTTGTAGAAGAGATACGTGATTCGGAATACTATATTCCCGAACTGTCCTTTGTAGCGGAACTGAACGGCCACATAGCCGGACATTTTCTGTTTTCACATTTTCCGATTTCCAAAACAAATGAAGGCGGGCATGGGACAGCCAAGGATACTGAAATTGTCATGCTTGCGCCGGTGTCTGTTCATGCGGATTATCTTCGTCAGAGAATTGGCACGACGATGTTGACACTCGGAATCGCGGCGGTAAGAAAATATGGCTTTAAAGGAATTACTGTTGAAGGAAATTATCTCTTTTATAACACGCTCGGTTTTCACACCTCGTCCGAATTTAATATCTACCCGACAAGCGGCTTCCCGATCAAGGAGCCGCGATGCATGATGTGTCAAGAAACTTATCCGGGTTCACTAAAGAATATCGAAGGCTTTATCGTATATGACATGTATTATAATGCGTAATAATTTGAGCAATTAAGCAATACCCTTAAAATATATGTTACCTTAGATTCCAATTTGTCATTTAGGTTATGAGCACAATTCACACTGCACTGGTTCTAATCTCTTTATCGAAAATATTTTTTATAGTGCGTACACATCAAAAAATCCGCAAACCTGCATGCATAATGGGTTTGCGGATTTTTCATTTTTTGCACACAGTGAAATTTCGAATAAAAAGCGGCAATAAAACTGATTGACACTTTACTTCTTACACAGACAGTCAATCCCAATAAAAAAAGCCTTCTGAAGAGCTCCCTAAGATTAACCTGTTACGTTTCAAACCGTTTCTTTAACACCTCATAGTGATTTCGGTTCGATTTGTCTCCTCCATTATCCGGAAACAGACAATATGGAAGACTGTCAGTTGTACGATGCTTAAGCACACAAGCGCAACATTTTCCATGATTGGAGCAGGTCTTCTTTGGACAACTGCACTCTTTCACATTCTTACACAGCATAAGGAATCACCGCACTTTTTTCAATATGGAAACCACTTCGTCGGTTTTTAAAACCTTACCAAATGCAACCACCTTACCGTCCACTACAAGAGCTGGGGTTGTCATTACACCGTATGCAGCAATTTGTGCAAAATCGGTAATGTGATCGATTGAAGTATCCATACAAAGTGTTTTTAGCGCTTCCAGTGTATTTGCCTCCAGCTGATTACATTTTGCACAGCCGGAACCAAGAATTTTTACACTTGCACCGTTGGTTTTATTTTCTTCGGCTGCTTCCATGGTTTGAGCATTACATTGCCCACCGCAACCGCATTTTGTTTCTTTCTTCTTTTGAGCGAATAATCTCATCGTATTTTCCTCCTACATAAATAAATATTGAAACGCGTTAAATAAATATCCCACAATGATAATGCCCGTCGTGCAAATACCGATAAATATAACAAGCAGTTTTGGCTTTACGGCTTTGCGCAACATGATAATAGATGGAAGCGACAACGTGGTAACTGCCATCATAAAACTGAGGATTGTGCCTAACGGTGCACCTTTAAAAAGCAGTGCCTCCGCAATTGGAACTGTACCGAAAATATCAGCATACATCGGCACACCGATTATTGTTGCCAAAATTACACTGAAAGGATTGTTGCTGCCAAGCACTGTTTCAATCCAATGTGCAGGAATCCAGTTGTGAATAGCAGCCCCGATACCCACACCTACAAGGATGTATGGAAAGACTTTTTTGAAGGTTGACAGCATTTGATCCTTTGCATATACCCATCGTTCTTTTTGCGACAACGTCGGCGATTCAACGACCACCGCACTTGCATTTTTGATAAAAGATTCCACATAGTTTTCCATGTGCATCTTTTCAATCAGCGTACCACCTGCAACGGCGATTATTAATCCAACTATCACATAGGCAACGGCAATTTTCCAACCGAAAATGCTGACCAACAAAAGCAAGCTTCCAAGGTCAACCATCGGAGAGGAAATCAAAAATGAGAAAGTCACGCCAATAGGCAATCCTGCACTGGTAAATCCGATAAAAAGCGGAATTGAAGAACAAGAGCAAAAAGGCGTGACGGTTCCTAATAATGCGGCGACAATGTTTGCCCATATTCCATGAAACCGACCTAAAATTTTTTTGCTTCGTTCGGGTGGAAAATAGCTTTGAATATAACTAATTAAACAGATCAGAACGCAGAGCAATACAGAAATCTTGATGACATCATAGAGAAAAAACTGGATACTGCCGCCAATGCGTCCCGTAATATCAATTCCTAAAACGGATAACCCCATGCCAATTAATTCATTCAGCCATTTCATCCCGAGAAGCTCATTCTGAATAAAATCCCATACTATCGGCATTCCCCATCACCGCCTTTGCAACAGTTCAGCGTTGATATGAATTCTTTAAAATCTGATAATGTTTTACAATTTAACGAATAGTGTGACCACTTTCCATCCTTACGTGTTTCCACCAAGCCGCACTCACACAGAATCTTCATATGGTGGGACAGTGTGGGCTGTGTGATGTCGAAAGCTTGCAGCAGTTTACATCCGCACTTTTCTCCATCGGATAACATTTCTATAATCTTTAATCTGTTCGAATCACCGAGCGCCTTACAAATCAACGCAATATCAATTTCACTCATCGTATACACCTCACATAGATTGTTGTCTATGTGATTATTATATGCTATACATAGATGAACGTCAATGTATTGTAAAAGTTTTATATGAAAATTTGTACCCACAAAAAGGGCAGCATATTGCCGCCCTGCATACTCCATTTTCTGTTCGGATTTTTACTGTAATAAATCCACAACTCTCTATCCGACTTAAATCGCGAAGTCTGATGTATTTTATGCTGAATCAGACTTTTACCGTATACGTATAGTGACCTTGACCCACTCGGCGGCATGTACCATTCATCCAGATTTCCGCTTCTGTTGGCACATCAAACTCGTAATGAATCTCCCTGCCTACCCATTTCCAGGCGGAACAGATCGTTCCATTTCTCGTTTGAAGAGTAGCTTCAAACGATTCCAATCTTGCATCAGGGGTTGGCTTTAGGACCACATAACGGTATGCAGGCTCTTCTTCATCGACTTGAATACCACCAGCCACTGAATACATCCAGTCTGCAACACTGCCGTATGCGTAGTGATTAAAGGAGTTCATTTCCTTGCTCCAAAATGTACCATCCCGCTTGCGCCCATCCCAATGTTCCCAAACCGTTGTTGCCCCCATTCGAACAGAGAACAACCACGACGGAAACTTTTCTTGCAAAAGCAATGTATACGCTACTTTTGCAAAACCATGGTCACTCAAAGCATGCAATAAGTACGGCGTTCCCACAAAACCTGTGGTCAGACAATCCCCGTTTTCATGAATCATGCGGGCAAGTTGGGCAGCAACACGATCAGGTTCTTCTGCCAGATTAAAATAGATTGCCAGCGCGCATTCTGTCTGCGTATGAAATTTTGGATAGCGATATCGAAAGGCCGCAACAATGTTTTTATATAAATTCCGGTATTCTGTGCTGTTTCCGTCCAGTGCATCAATTGCCTTGATCAAAAGCTGGGTGGAATAGGCGTAATAGGCTGTTGCAATCAGCGAGCAGTCGGACGCTCCCGTATAGTCACCTTCCTTTGCGTCCAAACCAAGCCAATCACCGTACTGATGTCCGGTATTCCACAAGTATTCATCATCGCCCTGCATGCGAATATAATTAACCCACTTTTTCATCATCGGAAGGTTTTCGCGCAACAGATCCTTATTGCCATATGCCAGATAAATCTGCCATGGACATACTACCGCAGCATCCGCCCAAGCAGCTCCCGCACAAAAGTTTTCATCCTCCTGTGGTTGCAAAACATTCGGAATCACACGGCCAATCGCTCCATCCTTACGCTGTTCTGCAGCCATGTCACGAAGCCATTTTTGAAAGAAGCCCTCCACATCAAAATTATATGTTGCCGCACGCACAAAAACCTGTGCATCTCCTGTCCATCCCAAACGCTCGTCCCTTTGAGGACAATCAGTTGGAATATCAAGAAAATTATCCTTCTGACTCCAAACAATGTTTTGAAAAAGCCGATTCAACAAAGGACTGGAAGTGATAATCTCACCGGTGCGCTGCATATCCGAATAAACCGCAACTGCAGTAAATTTTGAAAGATCTGGTTGTTCCGGAAAAGAGTCCAGCCGAATATATCTAAATCCCATAAAGGTATGGTGTGGTTTATAACTTTGTGGGCCTTCACAACAAATATAATGAATCTGTGCCTTTGCCGAGCGCAGATTATCAGTATAAAAATTGCCGGCGGAATCGAGCACTTCGGCGTGCGAAATCACAATTTCGTCACCCTCGTGTGCCACTACGGAAAAAGAAATATAACCTGTAATTTCCTGTCCAAAATCTATGACAGTTTCTCCCAACGGGGTATAAATCAGTCTGACCGGCTTCAGTCGCTCCTGCTCTACAATCAGTGGGCCTTCCTGTGCAATCAGCATTTTTTTGGTCAATCGTGCAATTTGACAAGGTTTCCAATCTTGCGGAATAATACGTGCATCATACGTTTCACCATCGTAAAGGTCACTGAATTGTATTGGGCTTTGTGCACTTTCCCATTGTTCGTCTGTTTGAATTCTTTGTACGGATCCATCGGAAAAAAGAAATTCTAATTCAGCAATTAATCGTGAATCTTCTGCAATATTGTGATAAGCACCGCGCGAAATTCGTCCTGCAAACCATCCCCCCGCTACGGTAATCAAAAGCTCATTATCTTCCAGCAGGAGATGCGTAACGTCATATTCCTGAACTTGCAGGCGTTTACTATAACTTGTCCATCCGGGCGCAAAGACATTTTTTCCAACACGTTCTCCGTTCAGATATGCTTCGTAGATGCCAAGCGCTGTGACATGGAGTTTTGCCTGCATGGCCGCCTGCTTCAATGAAAATCTTCTGCGGAACACAGGACAGACCTCTTTCTGTGTGATTCCCGGATAAATCCAACTTGCATCCTGAATCATTTCAAGTCCTCCATTCAATATACCCAAACTTCTTTTCTATTGTATCTAATTTATCTTAGAAATGCAACTATATTTTATCCAAATATATGCAATAGCAAAGAGCGCAAGCCATACAGGTACATATTCCTGCAATGTCTTGCGCTCTGAATTCATTTAAAGAATAATGCAGATCAACCCGCTGCAGCCTTCATTGATGATACGTTCCAGTGTTTCCTTAAGTCTCATTCTGGCCTCTGCCGGCATGCGATAAAGTTTATTGCGAAGCCCTTCGTTCACCAGCTCGTTAAGCGATTTTCCAAAAATATTGGATTCCCAAATTTTTAACGGGTCTTCGTCGAAACCGGTCATTAAGTAATTAACTAATTCTTCCGATTGTTTTTCGCTGCCAACAATTGGAGCCACTTCCGTCGTAATATCAGCACGCATCATATGAATCGACGGTGCGCTTGCCTTGAGACGGATGCCATACTTCCCGCCCTGATGTGTAATTTCAGGAGCTTCCAGTGTAAGCTCATCAATCGAAGGCATTACAATTCCGTAACCGGTTTCGGTTACTTCATCAATCGCATTTCGAATATGATCATATTTCTTGCCAGTTTCCACCAGGCGCATCACAAGATCAAGAAGAGCACTTTCTTCACCAATTTCTACCCCTGTTTTTTCTCCCAGAATGCGATAGAATAAATCATTTTTCAACCGGAGTCGCATTTTTGCACTGCCGCTTCCAAGCTCCATTGATTCAATTTTGGCATCATCAATGTACTCTGAGGTATCCAAGCCCTCGGCAAATGTTTTTACTTCGCGAATCTTGTGCAGATCCTGGGCGGATTTTGTGATTTTGCCCATAACAGCCTGCCGCAGCCAATGGTTCTTTTCCAGCCCCGTCAGCCATTTTGGCATGTCAACACGGATCTCTTTGACCGGGAATTCAAACAAAACGAGCGATAATATTTTCTTGATTTGATCTTCCGTCAATTCCATACAATTTAACGGAAGAACCGGCACGTCATACTTTCTGCTCAACTCCTGCGCCAAATCCTGTGCATTTGCCGAATTGGGATAGACACAGTTAAGAACAACGACAAACGGCTTATCAATTTCCTTAAGCTCACCTACCACCCGCTCCTCCGCCTCGGCATATTCATCACGAGGGATATCACTGATGCTGCCGTCCGTTGTGACCACAATACCGATGGTGGAATGTTCAGTAATAACCTTTTGTGTTCCGATTTCCGCGGCCATGTTGAATGGGATAGAATCATCAAACCACGGGGTTTTTACCATTCGCGGCTGATTATCTTCAATGTAGCCAATCGAACTTGGAACAATATACCCCACGCAATCAATCATCCGCACATTAAACGAGGCCTGATCATCCACATTGATGCGTACCGCATCTTCCGGAATAAACTTGGGTTCCGTTGTCATAATGGTTCTGCCGGAGGCGGACTGTGGTAATTCGTCAATCGCACGCTCCCTGCTGAACTGACTTCCGATATTGGGAATCACAAGGGTATCCATAAAACGCTTGATCAGGGTGGACTTTCCTGTACGAACCGGCCCGACCACGCCCACATAAATATCACCGCCGGTCCGCTGGGCGATATCTTGGTAAATATTCGTTTGTGTCGCCATATTTTCTGCCTCCGCTCATAGCTTTTCTTTGGTTTATAGCTATGTGTCGATGGACGAATTTATGACAAGCAAACGCAGATTCAAGGACAATTTTGATTCTGCACGCTATCTGATTTCAATGAAAAAGGACTAAGCCTCTGCGCCTGCCTTAAAATTATAAATTGGACGAATTATTTTTTTAATTTCTGCTGTTGGAACAATATTCTCAACAATATCACTCATGGCTTTATATGCCATCGGGCTTTCGTCGAGTGTTCCTGCATCCACGGAAGTAGTGAAAATCCCTTTCATCTGTTTCTTGAATTCGGAAACCGTAAAATTTTGTTTTGCTTCAGAACGGCTCATCAGTCTTCCGGCACCATGCGGAGCAGAGAAATTCCAGTCTTCATTTCCTTTTCCGATACAGATCAAGCTCCCGTCACGCATATTGATGGGAATCAATATCTCTTCCCCTTTTTTAGCTGAAACTGCCCCTTTTCTTAGAATCATCTCTTCAATGTCAATATAATTATGGATTGTGGTAAAACGGTTCGTCTCTTGTAGTTTCATCTCCTTCATTATAGTAGAAACAATCGCCTTTCAATTCATGTCCGCGTATTCCTGCACAATTTTCATATCATGCAAATAGTCATCAAAATTTTCATCACAGACATAAGCGAGGTTTTGCGGCACATCTTTTTCTTTTATTTTTTTGTAACCAAGCTTCTGATAAAAGGAAGCAACCTCCACACCTAAATGCCGACTGCCTGAATGCACCACAAGATATAAGTTTTTTTGATCATCCTGATCTACTTCAATAAAGTGATTTCCACCGCCCAGTGTGCCAACTGAGCATTCCGCCCGCGGGGCATGAATCGTTTTAAAACAGCGAAGTTCGGACAATCTGGTCTGTGATGCAAACGAATGAGGTGTACTTCTGATTTGAAACCCTGCAGGAATTTTTTCGTGGATAACCTTATCCAGCTTCTGCAATTCTATATGCTTTTGTTTTAGTTGTATCGTTTCCATTCCACACCCTATGTCAACTCCGACTAAATTGGGAACAATTTTATCGGTAATTGTCATCGTCGTACCAATGGTACATCCCGCTCCAGCATGAATATCCGGCATCATACGAATCCGGCTTCCGCGGGTAAATTCCTGGTCACAAAGTGAAACGACCTGTGCGATACTGGCATCATCCACAATCTCAGTAAAAATTTTTGCAGTATTACATTTTCCATTGACTTCAATCATAAATTCGTTCCTTTCCATCCAACAAGCTGTCACATTTCATCTGCGTGCCTTTCGAAAACTGCCCGGAGGCATACCGTATTTTTGTTTGAATCTTCGGTTAAAATAAGAGATGTTGTCAAAACCAGCATTTTGCGCAATAATGATAACAGGATTATCACTTTCGATCAAAGCTCTGGCTGCTGCAGACAATCGATAATTAACCAGATATTCAACAAAGGTTTCCCCCATCGCTTCCCGAAAGAATTTCATGAAATAAGAGGAAGAAAAGCAGCACAGCTTTGCCGCCTGTTCCACCGTTACCACCCCGGCATAATGTTCCTCCACATATCGTAGTGCTTGTTTTATTTTTTCCAGATTTCTATTGTTCTTGCAAGTTGATTTTTGTAACGCACCACCGCGATATAGGATAAAAAACAGTCGGAACATCTGTGCTTTTACTTCCAGCTGATAACCATCCTCATGCTGTTCACAAACTGCATCCGCATTTGAGATGCATTCACGAATCGAAGAGTAAAGACGATCGGATGGTCGAAGAAGAACCGGAAGGGTCACATTTCCTGTGCGCAAAGGAAAAAAACAACACTGGCTGCACCAATCCTCCGGATCGGAAGAAAGCATATTCAGAGAAAAAATGATATTTTCATATTGCATCTCTTCTCCGGGAATCCGATCAATCGCATGTAAGCTGCCGGGCGTTATCAGGAGTACGCATCCTTTATCCACCAAATAATTTTCTAAATTTACACTGATTACTCCTCGTCCTTGTGTAATCACAATCAACTCCATATCCTCGTGCCAATGTGGCGGAACGCTGGGAAAATCCAGCGGAATGGTGCATGGATATGTGATATAAGGAAAAGCTGCTGCACCGTGTATCTTATTCTCATGAAATTGTTCATAATCAATCCCCTGCATTTTGCTCATTCCTTCCAAAAAATGAATACGATAATAGTATTGTACAATATTATCTCGCTATTCTGCAAGAACAAGTTCTTATTTTCGTAGTATAATACAATTGTAAGCAAATTATTTGTGCAAAGGAGCATCCATATATGAAGCTTTCACAATATGTTAGCAATGTATACGGGAAAACACTGTCATCCTGCAGCGACCATGAGATTTATGATGCGCTGCTGAAATTAACAACTGAAAAAGCTGAAAGCCGCATGCACGCCAACAGCAAAAAGAAAATTTACTATGTCAGTGCTGAATTTCTGATCGGAAAACTGCTGAGCAACAATCTGATTAACCTTGGAATGTACGATGAGATAAAGCAAGAATTGTGTTCTGCAGGAAAAAGCCTTGCTGCAATCGAAGAATTAGAACCGGAACCCAGTCTTGGAAACGGCGGGCTTGGTCGTTTGGCAGCCTGTTTTTTGGATAGTATTGCAACTCTTGGACTTGCTGGAGATGGAATCGGAATCGCGTATCATTTTGGACTGTTTCGTCAGGAATTTCGTGACAACCTGCAGGCAGAACTGCCAAATCCGTGGGTAGAAACGAATAGCTGGATGAAAAAGACAGATGTCAGTTATCCGGTTTCATTTGGCAAGCTTTCGGTACAGGGGCGCATGTATGAAATTGAAGTCACCGGTTATGAGAACACAACCAATCATCTGCACCTGTTTGATATTGATACGGTAGATGAATCCATTGTGCATGATGGAATAGAATTTAATAAAGAGGATATTGCAAAAAATCTTACTCTTTTCCTCTACCCGGATGACAGTGATGAATCCGGGCGCCTGTTAAGAATCTATCAGCAATATTTCATGGTCAGCTGCGCCGCACAGTTGATTCTGGATGAGGTTTCCGAAAAAGGCTGTAATCTTCACGATCTCGCAGATTACGCCGCAATACAAATTAATGATACGCACCCTACCATGATTATTCCTGAGCTGATTCGCCTGCTCATGCAGCGCGGTATCTGTGAGGATGAGGCAGTGCAGATTGTAACCAATACCTGCGCATATACCAATCACACCATTCTTGCAGAGGCATTGGAAACCTGGCCGTTGGCATACCTGAAAAAGGTGGTTCCTCAGCTGATTCCGATTATTCAGATGTTGGATGAACGGATCAAAGAACAGTTTTCCGATCCAACCGTGCAAATTATAGATGCAAACAACCGCGTTCATATGGCACACCTGGATATCCACTTCACCCACAGTACAAACGGAGTAGCATATCTGCATACAGAGATTTTGAAAAATAATGAGTTGCATGCTTTCTATCAGCTTTATCCGGAACGATTTAATAATAAAACGAACGGTATCACCTTCCGCCGGTGGCTTTTACACTGCAATCCTGCATTAACAAGTTTAATCGAATCGTTGATTGGAAACGGTTTCAAAAAAGATGCCAACGAATTGAAAAAATTGCAGACATTCTATGATGATCCAACCGTACTCAATCAACTGTTGGAGATCAAGCGCAACAATAAGCTGGCACTGTCTAAAGAACTTTACCAATCCCAGGGAATTAAACTGAATCCGGATGCCGTGTTTGATATTCAAATCAAGCGTTTGCATGAATATAAACGTCAACAGATGAACGTGCTGGAGCTGATCCATCGTTATCTGGAGATTAAGCGGGGAAATCTTCCCGAAGCACCTGTGGTTGCACTCTTTGGCGCAAAGGCGGCTCCCGCTTATACCATCGCAAAAGACATTATTCATTTAATTCTCTGTTTACAGCAGATTGTCAACCATGATCCTGAAGTATCCAAGTGGCTGCAGGTAGTGATGGTTGAAAATTACAACGTGACACATGCCGAAAAACTGATTCCCGCCTGTGACATCAGCGAGCAGATTTCTTTAGCGAGTAAGGAAGCAAGCGGAACCGGGAATATGAAATTTATGCTCAATGGTGCAATCACTCTCGGAACAATGGATGGTGCGAATGTAGAAATTGCACAATTAGTTGGCAGTGACAATATTTATACGTTTGGAGACGACAGCAAAACTGTAATCCAGCGCTATTCTGAACAGAGTTATCGTCCCAAGGAATATTACGAATCAAACCTCGCAATCAAGGAATCTATTGATTTTATTACCGGTCCAGAAATGCTGGCGGT
The DNA here is from genome assembly GCA_934875675.1 of uncultured bacterium. GTDB lineage: Bacteria > Bacillota > Clostridia > Oscillospirales > Acutalibacteraceae > CAKXIK01. Next base: position 10,159 of record CAKXIK010000043.1, on the reverse strand, counting down.
TGGATGTAAAGAAAATCTAACTCGTCTCTCCCACGAATTACTGACAAAAGATTGGTTTATGACACTTCCCGATTTTGAGGATTACGGTATCACAAGACATCAGGCATATCACGATTATTTAAATCGAGAGGTCTGGGCAAAAAAAATGTTGATGAATATCAGCAACGCTGGTTTCTTCTCCAGTGATCGTACCATCGCAGAATACAATCGCGATATTTGGCATATATAATTTTTTAAAGGCCTGCCCTTGCGGTAGGTCTTTTATTGTGTTAAAATATGTAAGAAATCTATGATTTGGAAAATTTGAGGAGATTTCATTACTTAATTGCAAGTAATACCGAATTTTCCTGAAATGGCGATTGAAATACATCACATCATTGTGTTTTATTTTTAATGAGTAACAGAATTGACACCCATATGGATGCATATGAGAGAGGGTTTTATATAATGATAAAAAAAATGTGTGCATTACTCCTTTTCGGAGTGATGCTATCGTCTATAGCCGCCTGTACCAAAGATGGAAACAGCCCTTCTTCCGATGCAGTTTCCTCAACTAATGAAGTTTCTTCCTCTTTTGAGGTCTCTTCCGACCTTTCAAGTTCTTCACAAAGCGAATATACCTTGGATCAGGTAATTGAGTCTCTGGAACAAAAAACATCTTCTTCTGATGATACAAATTCCAATACTATCTCATTAAAATTTATGGCGAGAGACAATTCTTTGGTATATCAATATCAGTATGTAAACGCAATTACAGATGTTGCCGCCACGAAAACTTCTTTGGAAGAGGCCCTGACTGCAGAGGATAATACCTTTATTAGTCTTCTCAAGTCCATAAAATCTACGGTTACAGATGCGCATTCTGTCATTGTAGAGTATCTGAATGCGGACGGCTCTGTCATTTTTTCAAAAGAATATAAATAAATCCTGTATTTTAACATATTTGTGCAAAAACAGCCGAAGACTTTGTCCTCGGCTGTTTTCATTTGGGGATAATGATGTCATATAAATCATTTATGCCCGACCATAAAGTTGTGTCATTTCTGCAATTCGGTGAGCCAATTCCGGAGAATCTGCTCCGGTCAGCATTCGCCACACCCAGTTTCCCCCAAGCGTACTCGGCGTATTAATTCTTGCCGTGGCACCCAATTGCAGCCAGTCCTGCATGGGGACAATTACCGTATCCCCCACACTTGCCATCGCCGCGCGAATAAACTGACTTGTAAAATCCTGATCCGTCGCATGGATATAATCTTTGGCAAAATTCACATCTGCCGGCGGTGCAGAGATTTTCCAATCCTCTGTTGTAGTATTATCATGTGTTCCGGTATAGACCACACAATTCCGATGGTAATTATGCGGCAAATAGTCACTTTCTTCGCGGCTGTCAAAGGCAAACTGCAATACCTTCATGCCAGGGAATCCGCTTTCAGCCAGCAACGCGCGCACATCAGGTGTAAGGTAACCCAAATCCTCTGCAATAATTCGCATTTGCGGCAAAGCAGTCTTAATGCTGCGGACAAAATCACTTCCGGGGCCAACACACCAATGTCCGTTTGCAGCTGTTTTGGCTTTTGCATCCACCGCATAGTATCCGGCAAAGCCACGGAAATGATCGATCCGCACCACATCAAATATAGTTCCGGCATGACGCAGACGATTAATCCACCAATCATAACCGGTGCGTTTGTGTTCTTCCCACCGATACAGCGGATTTCCCCATAACTGACCATCCGCAGAAAATGCGTCTGGGGGACATCCAGCCACCTCCGTCAGATTTCCGTCTTCATCTGTTTGAAAAAGTTCCTGTTGAGTCCACAGATCGCTGGAATCCGGAGAAACATAAATCGGAATATCTCCTATAATCAGGATACCTTGTTCGTTTGCATATTTCTTTAATGCGGTCCACTGCTGGTGAAACCAATACTGCAGCACCTGCCAAAAACGAATTTGTTCCGCGCAACGGGCACGCGCTTGCTGCATTGCTTGAGGTTCACGATTTCGCAATGCTTTTGGCCATTTGCTAAACGCCACCTGACCGTTTTCCTCTTTGAGAGCCATAAAGAGTGCATAATCAGGCAACCATGATGCATTCGCTGCTAGAAAATCCGCATAACCGTCCTGTGCTGTCTGAAACCGCTCTGCTGCTTTTTTCAACAACGGCAGTCTGACATAAAACTGCCGTTCATAATCAATTGTTTCCTCGGAATCACCAAGACAAGCCTCTTGAATCTCCTGACAAGTCAGCAGTCCTTGATCACACAATTGCTGCAAATCAATAAAATAGGGATTTGCAGCAAACGACGAGAAACTTTGATAAGGGCTGTCACCATATCCAGTCGGCCCAATCGGAAGAATCTGCCAGTATTTTTGCTTTGCATTATGCAGAAAATCGATAAAACGATATGCATCCTTCCCTAAAGTTCCAATTCCGTTTGGTCCAGGCAGGGATGTGACGGGCAACAGAATTCCACTTGCACGCATTTTGTGCACCTCCAATGTTTATCCCTTTACTGCACCTGCCACTACACCTTCAATGATGTGCTTCTGACAAAACAGATAAAACACAACAACCGGAATAATCGCCAGAACCAACATTGCCATCATAGCCCCCCAATCAATGGAACCATAGCCGCCTTTAAGATATTGAATAGCAATCGGAATTGTTTTATATTTCTTCAAATTGAGCACAAGATACGGCAGCAGGTAATCGTTCCAAATCCACATTGTTTCCAGAATACCAACCGAAATATAGGTGGGTTTCATGATCGGAAGAATTACGCTGAAAAACGACTTAAGCGGATTTGCGCCGTCAATCATGGCTGCCTCCTCAATTTCCAGGGGAATGCTCTTTACAAAGCCGCAGAACATGAAAACAGCCAACCCTGCACCAAATCCAAGATAGACGATAATCAGACCAAGCGGATTGCTCAGCTTTAAAATGTCTGCAATCTTACTGAGCGTAAACATAACCATTTGAAAAGGTACCACCATGCTGAAAAGACAGAGATAATATATACCTTTGGTTGCAAAATTAATTCTTCGACTGATATACCATGCACACATGGAGGTACAAATTAAAATTACAAGCACAGATCCTACTGTAATAATAAAACTATTAAACGCTGCATCAAAGAAATTAATTTTATTGATTCCTTCTACATAATTATCCCATGCTACAAAGCTTTTTCCTGTTGGCAGCGTAAATGGATACCGGTTAATATAAGCTTTTTTCTTAAACGAGTTAACCAAGACAATCAAGATCGGACAAAGATACAGCACAGAAAAAAGCGAAAGAAATACCGTTAAAATCCAGTTGCCTTTTTTCTTTTCTCCCGTCATTATTGCTGCACCTCCTTGGAACGTGTTAATCTGAGCTGCAAAAGGGCAATTGCCACAACAATGATGAAAAAGATCACGGCTTTTGCCTGGCCAACGCCTTCCCAACCGGTCCGGCCATAGAAGGTATTAAAGATATTGAGCGCCAGCATTTCGGTTTCGTTTGCTGGCTGCCCTGCTGTAAGTGCAAGGTTTTGATCGAATAGCTTGAATCCGTTTGTCAGGGTTAAAAACATGCAGATCGTAATACTGGGCATTACATTGGGAATCGTAATGTTCCAAAGCGTTTTCCATTTTCCACAGCCATCAATTTCCGCTGCTTCATACAAATCTTTGGACACACTTTGAATGCCGGCAATATAGATAATCATCATGTAGCCCACCTGCTGCCAGCACATCAGGATCACCAAACCCCAAAACCCATAATCTGCCGAGTAAGTCAGCGTCTTGCCGTAATTCTGCAGAATCCCATTAAAAATCATTTGCCAGATATATCCGAGCACGATGCCGCCAATCAAATTTGGCATGAAAAATACGGTACGAAAAATATTGGTGCCGCGAATTCCCCGTGTCATTAACAATGCAACCGCAAAGGCCAGCACATTGATCAAAATCACAGAAACCACCGTGAACAGTACCGTAAACCAAAGTGCATGTGAAAATGTTGCGTCTGTGAATATTTTTGTATAGTTGCTTAGCCCAACCCACACACCATCCGTAACGGTTGTAAACTTACAAAAGCTAAGATAAATTCCCATGATAAACGGAATGATAAAACCGATACAAAAAGCAAGCATCGTTGGGAGCACAAAAACCGGCCAGTATTTTTTTAACGCTTTTTGCACAGGGGCTCACCTCTTTCTTGCTGCAAAAGTAAAATCTATTGCGTAACAAACATCTTTGAATGAAAAAAAGGGGTGAGCGGGTGCTCACCCCTCCTTCTTTGTCGGGTAAAATTGATAAAAGGTTGAAAATTAAAGTATAAGGAAAGATTCCATTACTGTGCAGTCTTAGCGGCTGCCTTTTCCGTCTTCCATCCATCTACAAATGCAGTCTTAACATCGTCCCAAGAACCAGTTCCCTGTGCATATTTGAGAAGTGCGCCGCCAACATTATTTTTCCATGTTTCGCTTGGCATTGTTGTAAAGCACCATGCAACCGGAGTTTTGCCTGCTGCAATATATTCGTTAGCAGCCGCAATAAGCGGGTTCTTCGGCAGATATTCATCCGTAAAGGTTTTGAACGGGCAGACAAAGCCCATGTCGTTGCAAAGAGCAGCACGGCCTTCATCGCTGGAAATGCACCAATTCAAGAAATCCAATGTTGCCTGAATGTCTTCCTGGGAAGCATTCTTGTTTACGCACCAGTAGTTTTCGGAACCCGTGCACAGACCCTGATTTTCTTCATCCTTGGCGCCGATATAGATTGGAAGCATGCCAATTTCATCGTCGGAAAGAGAGCCGTCCTTCTGAATGTCGCTATAAGCCCAAGTACCGTTCTGATAGAACACTGCTTCACTCATAACAAACTCGGAAAGCGCATCATCACCGGTTTTGCTGCTGAGCACTTTAGGATCACAGGTAGAATCGTTCAGATAAAGATCCCAAATATTCTTGTAGTTTTCCAGATAGGTGCCTTTGATTGCTTCGGTATCACCAATATTGTCTGCCTTATATTCATAATAAATCGGCAGATTTGCGAGATGAGTCTTAAAACGCCAATCGGAAGAAGAATCCATACCTGCAGAAGTGAATGCACCCTTAATTCCAAGTTCATCCTTGCGTGCCTGCATATCGTCGGCAACTTCCTTGAGTTTTGCAAAGCTGTTGATTTCAGAAACATCCTTCACCTTGGCATTTGCAAGACCGCAATATTTGCTCATTAGGGTTTTGTTGTAAATCAAGCCATACGTTTCAATAACATAGGCGATACCGGCAACTTCATTACCATTTTTCAGAGCAAATTCATCACTGGTAAGTTGCTTGTAAACTTCGGACTTGGAAAGATCATAGCAATAATCCTTCCAGGTTGCAAGACCAACAGGACCGTTCACCTGAAACAGTGTTGGGGCTTCGGTTTTTGCGATTTCAGACTTCAGTGTCGACTCGTAGGTACCAGAAGCAGCGGTGACAACCGTCACCGGAATTTTGGTTTCTTCTGTATACTTCTTTGCAAGAGCAACCCATGCATCCGCCTGTTCCGGTTTGAAGTTCAGGTAATACACACTGCCCGTTCCTGCTGTTTTGGATTCTGTTGTTGTAGAACCTGTTCCTTCAGACACATCCGAAGACGTTGAACCTCCTGTACAGGCAGCCATTGCAACGGTCATAGAAAGTGCAAGAATCATTGCGAGTATTTTTTTCATACGTTTTTCCTCCCGTATTTTTTTATATCAAAACCATTGCTCAATTGCAATCGTTCGATACCGATATTGAACGGACGCTCTCTCCTTCTACTATGGAGGCATTGAGAAGAATGTTTTGTGCCTCTTCGTCCTTTTCCATCTGAGCGATCAACTGATGAATACTATGACGTGCTATTTCGCTTTGCGGCTGGCGCATGGTTGCAAGCTTTGGGATGCAATAATCTCCCAACTCAATTCCATCGAATCCAACCACCGACACATCCTCAGGAACACGAATTCCGGCTTCATGCAAGGCACGAATGGCACCGATCGCTTGTGTATCACTCATGCAAAGCAAACAGGTAAAATCTTTTGTTCTTGACAAAAGGCGCTGCGTAGCACGATATCCGCTTCCGAACGTAAAGTTGGCTTTTTGATACAAATCATTTTGAAATGTGATCCCTGCTTCACGGAATGCATGAACGGCACCTTCAAAACGGAGCTCACTAATATAAGATGAATGAAGGTCGCCGCCTAAAACGGCAAATTTACGATGACCCTTTTGGAGCATAAATGATGCGGACTGATAAAATGCTATCTTGTCATCCACACCAACACAAGAAAGATTGGGAAACTTGAATTGATCTGAGACGGTAGTCACCAAAACACTTGGCAGCGTAATTTCGTGAAAGCTTTCTTGGAAAGTGTAGGCATTGCCGCCCAAAAATACGATGCCCAGCGGTTTGGACTCCTTAGAAATCTGTTTGCCTTCAAATACCTCATCCGCGCCTTCATCCAAATAATGGACATCTGCAGTGTAACCATGCATTGCAATGAGATTTTGCATTTGTTCCAAAATGGATGCAAAAAAGGGATTAAACGTACCTTTGATGACGACTGCGATATCCTTGCTTTGCTGAACCTTTAGCTGCCTGGCATTGCTGTTGGGTATGAAATTGTGAGCTTCCACAATTTCACAAATCCGGCGTTTAGCAGTCTCACTAACATCGGGGTGATCATTCAATGCGCGCGATACCGTACTAACCGCATACCCCGACTCTTTTGCAATATCTTTAATCGTATAAGCCAATTGTAAGCCTCCTGTGGTATCGTTTCCGGTAACGTTGCCGGAAACGATACCAGTTCCTATGGCTTTATCTTACATCACTTTTCCTGAAAAATCAAGCGTCTTTTAGAAATATAGCATTATAACAATGTTATTGCACAATATTTTATGCATCATTGCTATAGTCTTCCCTGTTTTATACGGTTTTATTCCGTTATTTTTCTCATTAGCTAAGATTATTGTTTGCAAAAAATCATGTATAATGTAATAATTGAGCACAAAAAAATCCGGTCTCTGGTATTCACTCAGAAACCGGATTTTTTTGTATTAAATAGCTGGAATCAACAACATACCACGCTTTTCCACCGCTTCTCCCTGAAGATCATTTTCTTTGCTGATAGCTTCTTGTGACGTATCATAACGACGGGCAATTTCCCAGATGGATTCTCCTTCATCGGCATAATAAAGTGTCAGTGCACAAGCATTATCATGGGTTTTCGGCTTTTGTTCATCGGGCACAATATCCGAAACTGCGTTTTCCTTGATTTGCTTACATACAGGTGCGCTTAACCGAAGTTCCAGACGCATTTCAATGGAATCTGCACCTGAAATACGATATCCTGCCGATGCAACCGAAACTTCCGGCATTGCAGTTATAGCATCTGCGCAATTCGGGTACTCATGTACGCTGGAGTAATCCAAAGCGCCTTCGTAATAATGCGGAGAGTCTTCTGCGTCCTGTGTAAGCAGGCAGACATTTACACGCCCGCTGATTTCCAGCTTTCCGTCATGTGCAGATGTGGTTGCAGAAACAACGTCACACCACACATCGGTGACAGCTGCAACCGCATCTGTGGAAGCAGAGATGTTGCCTTTGCAAAGAAAAGTTTCATTAATTTTATCAATCCGTTTTTCAAAACAGACTGATTTTTTTTGCATGGATGCTTCGTATTGTGTTGAATAAGCGTCCATAACCATTGGCACCGGGACACAGCGTTTTGCGATTGCGGTGGCAACTGCCCTTATCTCTGTTTCCAGTTGCGCCGGTTCATCTGCAGCAGATGGTGTCATCTGTGCCTGCACAGAAAGTAACTCCAGCCGCACATCGCAAATACAATCATCGTCAATCCCATCCAGATCAATAATCTGGCTGAACGGTTCTGTAAACTCTGCGGTATCCAGTGTACCTGCCTCAACATCCGTCAGATAGAGAAAGTCAATTGTAACTTCTCCCTTTACAATCACCTTGTCGGCAATTACCTTATAATCTGTGACACATCCAGATGCACTGAAGCGAACCAACGCCTCTGCTTGTTTACCTGAATCAAGCTCGAAAGTTTCACTCAGAGTAAAGGGCTGCTGTGCGGCCGAAACAAACTGATCTGCTTCACAGTGCTTTTTCTTCATCATAACGCCAGCACCGCTGCTATCCGTCAAAATTTCTTCCCGCTGCATTCCTAAAACACGCGCGAACACTGTAAATGCGCCATGCAAGTCGATTCTGCGCTTTGTAATAGCCCTGCAATTGATAAAATCAACCCGAACTGAGGTGAACACGATTGGTTGTTCCGGGGTTTGTTTTAGGTTGAATGTTGCGGAAAAAGCGCTTGTTAGCTCGCAATTGCGCACACCCTTGCCTTCCTCATCCACATAAAGCAGGCGAATTAGCGAGGATCCCTCCACATTCAGTCGATCTCCCACGATCTGTCGTGAAGTAATCTGCGGCATCACCTGGCATTTCAGGATTCTGGAAATATCAGGGCAATAGTCCGGCAGCGTAACATCCAAATCGATTGGTTGTTCCGAACTACCGCTGAACAATTCCCGTAGGCTGCAAAAGGACTCCTTCTCAGTTTGAAAATCCATACGGACACTCTCCTTTTTCCGGTTTCTGTTCATTCTTATGCGCAATATTACACAGGTATTCGTTCCTTTTATAATTTTGTGACAGGCTTTGGCTTTGCAAGTATTCTTTTCTATGGTATACTAAAAAAGAATTAAAAAACTTTAAAGAAGGTGTGCTCTTGTATCGCATCATGATTGTGGAAGACGATCAAGTCATTGCTCAGATGCTGCAAAAACACTTGGAAACCTGGGGGCACTCTGCACGCTGTGTTCAGGATTTTCATAATGTTCTTGCCGAATTTACAGATTATGATCCGCAGTTGATTCTGCTTGACATTACACTCCCCTTTTTTAACGGTTTTCATTGGTGTGAAGAAATCCGGAAGATATCAAAGATTCCGATTATTTTTATTTCCTCTGCTTCGGATAATATGAATATTATTATGGCAATTACACAGGGCGGTGATGATTTTATTGCAAAACCGTTCGATCTGACGGTTTTGGCTGCAAAGGTACAGGCATTGCTGCGCAGAAGCTATGATTTTTCCGGACAAAGCAATTTGCTGCGTTATCAGGATGCTATTTTAAACCTCAGCGATGCAACCTTACTTCACGGTGCAGCAAAAGTGGACCTTACCCGCAATGAGCTGAAAATTTTACAAATTTTATTTGAAAACAGCGGTCGGGTTGTCTCTCGGGAAACAATGATGACTGCTTTGTGGGAAACGGATTGCTTTGTGGATGACAATACATTAACTGTAAATATTGCAAGACTGCGAAAGAAATTGGATGATATCGGACTAAAGGAATTGATTGCAACAAAAAAAGGGCTTGGCTATCAAATCGGATAATCGGTATGATTTATCCGATCATTAATACACTGCTGATAATGTTTTTCACAAATTAAAATTACATATCAAGTATATAACGACTGGAGAAGATTGTATGAAAAAGATGGCATGCTTGTTTATTGTTATAACACTGCTTTTTTCGATAACAGCCTGTTCCCTAAGAACAGCGAAGAACGATAAAATGTATATTCAAAAAGCTACCTTAACGGATCAGGAACAATCCATTCTTGATCTTGTTGGTTCAGAAAAAATGCCGTATATATTAGATTTTGTAGTGGACGATACCGTGCGGTCCTTGCAAATCAACACTTATGCATTGCAAGGGAATGAATGGAGATTGATCACGGGTGGTGATAGCATAAAATTAAACGAAGTCAAAAGCAGAATTGCATTATCTTTTGATAACATCGGATTGGGATTGCGAACGTCCATAGAACATGAAGGCTCAACCGGTTATAAATCTGAGACTGAATTTAGCTTTGAGAATCTGAGTACAACAACATCATTTCTGACTGATAAAACCACGATTGAATATGAGAAAGAAATTCCTTTAGTAATCCAAATTCATACCTCAAAAAATGAAGTATCCTCTCTTTCGCTACAATATGGATTTGATCACCCACAAACTTATCTTGAATTAGGATATGAAAAGGTTTATGCAATTACTTGTTTGTTCAGTAAAAAAACAACGAATTGATGCCGTCACACATAACC
>CAKXIK010000042.1 GCA_934875675.1 uncultured bacterium | reverse complement strand
CCCCTGTACAGCATCTGTCGTTCTCATTATTTTATGTATGACTGGTTTTTTTTGTCACAAAAAAAAGAAAAGCTCCGATTTTTCCGCATTTGCGAAAATCTTCGAAGCTTCTCTTGCAAAAAATCATTATATATTTCCGATGGTAATACTCTCGACCACATCTGCAACGTCCTCGCAGGCATCACAGCAGTTTTCAAAATAACCAAAGATTTCATCCCACGCCAAAATCAACAGCGGATCTGTGCAACATTCATGCATCTTACGGCGAAAACGCATATACATTGCGTCTCCCTCTTCCTCCAACTGATTGATCTGAACAATCAGCTGACGAAGCTGTTTGGACTTTTTAAAGTTTTCAAATTCCTCCAGCAGTGTAAACGTCGCCTTGCAGCAACGAATCAGCAAATCGGCATATTCCATTGCTTCCGGACGAATTTCCGTAATGTTCGTAATATACATATGGATGAGGATATCTTCAATATTGTCGGTCACATTATCAATATTCTGGCTGAGCGTAATCATATCGTTGCGTTCAATCGGTGTGATAAATGCACGAACCAGAGCCTCGGTCATTTCGTGCTTTTTAGCATCACCGCGATGCTCAATTTCATGCATTACCTTCAGATCATCGGGCAGCGTTTCGGCATCAAAATCTTCCAGAAGACGTTTGAGTGCTTCGGCAGCTTCACAGGAAATTGTAATACTCTGCTTAAAATTATCAAAATACATGTTTCCGCTTTTCTTTGACATGATGATAACCATTCCTTTCATTTAAAGGCACTTTATTGTCCAATTCAGCTGATTACGGTGACGAATGCACACAATCAGAATATCTGCATAAAAAGCTTCGCCATTAGATAACCGATAATTCCGCATCCGGGAAATGTCAGAATCCACGTAAGTACCATATCTTTGACGACATTCAAGTTAATTGCAGAAAGACGTTTAGTTGCACCAACACCCATAATTGCGGTTGTCTTGGTGTGTGTTGTGCTCACAGGAATTCCGAACAAAGAAGAAATCAACAGACAGGATGCTCCTGCCATGTCCGCCGCAAAGCCCTGATACGGCTCCAGCTTTACCATATCCATTCCGACAGCTTTAATAATCTTGTATCCCCCCAGCGAGGTTCCAAGTGCCATCAGTGCAGAACAAAGAATCATCATCCAGATTGGCGGAACCACATTGCCGGTGGTATCGCTGCCGCCAACCAAAAAAATCCCCAGAATCAGCACACCCATAAATTTCTGTCCATCCTGTGCACCATGCATAAAGGACATTGCCGCACCGCCGAATACCTGTGCCCCGCGAAAAAATCCTACCGTCTTTCTGCGGTCCGCACGGCGGAATAAAAACTCTGTCAGTTTGGTAAAGGCATATCCCGTAAAAAATCCTAAAAATGTGGAAAGCAGCAATCCATACAGAACTTTGACCCATTCTGCACCATTGATTCCGCCAAAACCGTTGCTCATCGCAATCGCTGCGCCCGAAAGTCCCGCAATCAACGCATGGCTTTCGCTCGTCGGAATGCCAAAATACCATGCCGCGACCGCCCAGATGATAATCGCAAAGAGCGCGGCACAGAGGGCTATCGTTGCATCGTGTGTATTTCCTTCAAAATTAACCATGTTTTTGATCGTCATGGCAACTGTAGAATTGACAATTGTCATAAACAGTACACCGAGAAAATTGAAAACTGCCGCCATCAACACCGCTGCGCGCGGACCGATACAGCGTGTTGCAACACAAGTGGCAATTGCATTTGGTGCATCCGTCCATCCGTTTACAAAGATTACGCCCAACGTAAGCAGCACCGTAATCAACAACACCGGACTGGATGCAATTTGTGTCAGAAACCAGGAAAAATCCATACTCACAGCTTTTTATCCTCCTCATCCTGTTTCGCCTTCTGCAAGGCTTCCTGCTTTTTCTTTCGCATTCGAAAAAATATCCACATTGCAACTGCTGCCACAGCCAGCACTACTGCTGCAATGGTAGAATATTGACTAAAGGTATGCACGCTCGCCTCCCATGCATCTCCCGCCATTGCTCCAAGCCAGACAAGTGCTGTGTTCCACACACTGCTCCCAAGCGTTGTAAGCAAAAAAAACGGCAGCGGATTCATATGAGCCATACCCGCAGGAATTGAAATCAGGCTGCGCACCACCGGCACACAGCGGCAAAGCAATACGGCACGCTGCTCATAACGCCGAAACCACTTGTCCGCTTTGCCAACGTCCTCTGGTTTGAGATGCAGCACCCGACCGGTTTTGCCGGCAAGAAGCTTTTCCAATCGCTCCTTCGGAATCAGCCTGCCCACCAGATACAGAATTCCGGCACCGGCGACAGAGCCTACCGTCGCTGACAAAATCATGAGCCACGGATTCATTTGCGTTTGCACGGTTAAAAATCCTGCAAACGCCAGTACAACCTCAGACGGAATCGGCGGAAAAATATTCTCAATCAAGATTAAAAGCGCTACAGCAAGATACCCGTACTGCTCAATCAGCTCGATCATTGTTGCCTGCATAACGTTTAATGAACCATTCCTTCCTGTTAGACAGAGGCACTCCATTGGGCTGAATTTTGCGCAGCTGCCTGATCCTTTAATTTTGGATGATGTGATTATTTCTACACATCTCTTGATTCTTACTGGAAACGAGCCCAAAACATTAACCTAAAAGCTCCGTTTTGTGTTTGGGCTTCACTTTTCTTGTATATTATGCGCAAAATAATCCATTCTCTAAAAATTATATCAAAATCAGGCGTTAAGTACTGTTAAGAAGTTGTTATTTGTGTTAAGAATCCGTTAAGATTTTACTGGTCATCGGTCTTTATCACCGTACAGCAGATACAAGCTGCTGCAAAAGCACTTAGACTTTAAGCATCCTGTAACCCACCCCGATGTGTGTTTGAATATATTGGGGTGAAGATGGGTCTGATTCAATCTTTTTCCGCAATGTTGCCATAAACACGCGCAGCGAAGCCACATCATTTTCCCAGGCACTTCCCCAGATCGACTGCGTAATAAACGTATAGGTCAAAACCTTGCCCACATTGCGCGCCAGTAATGTCAGCAGTTTGTATTCAATCGGCGTCAGATGCAGCTCGTGATGATTAAAAAAGACACATCCTGCCGCATAGTCAATTTCAATTTCTCCGTTGACAAAAACAGAAGATTCGCTTTCTGCTGTGCTGCGGATGTAGCTTAGTCGGCGCAGCGTCACACGAAGCCGAGCCAACAGCTCTTCCACCGAAAATGGCTTGGTCAGATAGTCGTCGGCACCGGCATCCAACGCATCAATTTTGTCCGTATCCTCGCTTCTTGCACTGATGACGATGATCGGCATTTGCGACCAGGAACGGATTTTTTGAATGATTTCAATTCCGTCAATATCCGGAAGCCCGAGATCGAGCAGAACAATATCCGGATTATGTGAAGAAGCTTCCAGAATTGCCTGTTCCCCATTTGGAACGGTATGAAAACGATAATTGTTTGTTTCCAGCGTTGTTGCAATTAAATTCCGGACTGCCGGATCATCCTCAACGACAAGGATCAGCGGTTTATTCATGCAGTGTCACTTCCTCTGTTGGCAATGTAAATTGAAAGATGCTTCCATGCGGATGGTTGTCGAAAACGGTAATCTCACCGCCATGTGCCGTAATAATCGATTTGCACAGTGCCAGACCCAAGCCGAGGCTTCGCCTGCAATCTGCAATTTTTTCGTTGGAGGTGTAAAACATATCAAACACATGCGGCTTTGCATCATTGGGAATTCCGGGGCCGTTGTCTGCAACGGTAACTACTGCCCAGTTTTCACGGCGAACCGATGAAATTTCAATCCGTGATCCCTCCGGTGTGTATTTAATTGCATTCTCCACAATATTGATGATCACCTGCATAATCAGCCGCGCATCCATTTTCGCGAGCAAAAATTCCTCGCTGCGGATCACTTTGATTTGATGCTGCGCACTTTTTCGACTGATATGGCGCAATGCCTCATCAATTACTTCGTCCAGAAGCTCTGCTGTCATCTTCAGATGCATGGTGCCGTCTTCAATTTTGGTGACAGCAAGCAAATTTTCCACCAAATTGATCAGCCATAACGAATCATCGTAAATATCACGATACATGCGCTGCTTTTTCTCTTCTGCCATTGATTCTGCGCTGGTCATCAAAATTCCTGCATTACCGGAAATGGAAGTCAGGGGTGTTCTGAGATCGTGCGAAATGGAACGCAGAAGATTTGCACGCAACTGTTCATTTTTTGCCAGTACCGCCGCTTCTTCCTTCTCAATTGCCGCCTGTTCACTTTCCAGTGCCAGCGCACATTCCCCCAGCATGGAAAGCACAATGCTATTTTCAAAAGAATCCATCGCCATTTTATCCATGACGATTCCAACCACACCATACACCTTGCTGCCAACGCGCACTGCAAGATAGAGGCAGGCTGCATTGGAAAGTGTGGAGGTGGTTGCACCGGCATGTTTATTGTTTTTAAACACCCATTCTGCCACTGCGCGCTCACTGGAAGAAGTATTCTGCTGCGGTACCGTCAGCCCTTGTGCAGAAAAAGCCTCCGGTTCTAAGAGATTTCCGCCTTCTGCCAGATAAAAAACAATATCACGATTGAGCAGTTTGATCAACTGATTTGCCGTCGCTACAATAACATCATGCTTATTTTTTGCCTGCTGAAGCATTTGGTTGATATCGAGCAGTATTTTGGTTCGATAGGCAGTCTGTGCCGATTGCCGGGCATGTTGTTTAATCTTGACTGCCAGTGTGCTGGTAATAAACGCCGCAATCAGCATAATTAAAAAGGTTGCCGGGTATCCGGAATCATAAGCATTCAGCGTAAAGCGGGGATCGGTAAAAATAAAGTTGAACACGATGACACTAAGCACAGAAGAAATCATACTGTAAATCCTGCGCCGCGTAATCACTGCCGTAACGAGCACGCCGAGGATATAAACCGTAATGACATTGGCCTCGCTGAAACCCAGATAATCAAACAGATAACCTATTAAGGTTGCCGCAATCAGCACGGCGATGCTTTTGAGAACATCGGGGAAAACAAGTGTTTCTTTTTTCTTTTTTTGTCGGTGTGCCTCATACCTGCTTACAGAAGTATCGGGAATGATGTATACGTCCAGATTCGGCGCATAGGAAATCAGCTGCTCTGTAAGTGTTGGTTTTCCAATCCAGAATCTTTTTCGCGCATTGTTGCGTCCCACAACAATTTTGGAGACACCGGAAATCCTTGCAAATTCAGAAATCTGCAGGGCAATATCCTCACCATAAGCTGCCTCTACCGCAGCGCCCAACTGTTCTGCCAGATGGATGTTTTCCCGAAGGTGCTTTTTATTTTCTTCGCTTATGTTTACAAAGTCCGGCGTTTCTACGAACAATGCGGTAAAACTGCCGTTAAATGCACGCGCCATCCGTGCTGCAGTTCTGATAATTTTGGGGTTGCTGGGGGAAGAAGAAAGACACACCAGAATATGTTCATCGGTAAAATAATCGCTGTTATTTTTAATTC
This sequence comes from uncultured bacterium, assembly GCA_934875675.1. Lineage (GTDB taxonomy): Bacteria > Bacillota > Clostridia > Oscillospirales > Acutalibacteraceae > CAKXIK01. The sequence continues at coordinate 16,400 of CAKXIK010000042.1, read as the reverse complement.
GTGCATTCTCGGAAAGCCGGTTAACACGGTCTGCACAACGGCGAAGGGCAATTTCCCTCAGAGCGGTCAGATTTTCCAGACTAAAAAAATTGGAAACTGCAATTTTTGCCTGCGTTTGATTGTAAATTTTTCCTTCTTTCAGCCGTTCAATTAATTCTTGCGGTTCAATATCCACTAATTTGATCCGGTTGGCAGAATCAAACACTTTATCCGGAATGCGTTCCTGAACCACGACACCGGTAATGGACGCAACCATATCATTCAGACTCTCAATGTGCTGCACATTCACCGTTGTGTAAACATCGATTCCGGCACACAACAGCTCTTCCACATCCTGATACCGCTTTTCATGGCGGCAGCCCGGCGCATTTGTGTGCGCAAGCTCATCCACCAGAATCAATTGCGGATTGCGTGCCAGCGCTGCGTCAAGATCCAATTCGCGCAGCCTGATTTCCTGATTTTGATACTCCTTTGGCGCAAGCGTTTCCAGTCCGTTGAGCAGTACCATCGTCTGCGGTCTGGTGTGCGGTTCTACATACCCAACCACCACATCGGTTCCGCGGTGTTTTGCTGCATGTGCAGCTTTCAGCATTGCGTAAGTTTTTCCAACCCCGGCCGCATATCCGAAAAAAATATGCAATTGACCGCGATTGTGATTTTCTTCTTCCGCCGTAATTGCCTTGAGCAACTGATCAGGATCTGCACGTAATTCATCCATTCCGGTTCATCTCTTTTCATGATCACGCAAATGATCGTTCTGTACACGATAACCTTGCTCCGGTTTCTTTCATCATAATATCACAATTCTCTGTAAGATGCTATACGAAGAAAATCAGCTTAAATCACTTTCATCAAAAATATCGTTGCGCCATCCGCTTGAAAAATTGCAATACTGATCCAGATTGATTCTGGCCGGACGATAAGACGGATCTAACGCACAAGCAGCACGAAAATGCTTCATTGCACCAACGTGATTGTTTTGTTTCTCCATAATGATTCCCATCAAATTATGCGGTTCCGGTGCATCCGGATGTTCGCACATTGCCACTGCCGCTTCTTTTTCCGCCTGCAAATAGTCTCCTGCCTGCACTATGGCACGGATTTTTTCACAAAGCGCAGTAAATTCAACTTTTTGTAATCGCATTTAACTCTCCCTCTCTCAATTGATCATAAGTTGCAATAATAGAATGAGACTTGATTCCCGCTCACTGAAGCGTTCCGTCCAACATCAGATTAACCTTAAGCACATTGACCGTTTTCTCCCCGAAAATTCCGAGGAATCTGCCGGAAGTACATTTTTCAATAATTCTTTGCACTTCATCGACGGTTTTTCCGCTCGCTTTTGCAATCCGTGCAACCTGATATTCCGCCGCTGCCGGGGAGATATCGGGGTCCAACCCGCTCCCCGAATAGGTGACCAGATCAACGGGAACCGCCGTTTGATCCATATCCGGATTGGCAGCACGGAGTTTTGCCAAGCGTTCCGCCACCAGCGCCGCATATTCTTCGCTGGCTGGGCTAAGATTGGACGGCTGTGCATACATCAGGATTTTTCCGTCTTCATCGCGATAAGTGGAAACATCAATTTTCATGATCCGTCCCCACATATGCGCATCATCGGTATATTGCTGTCCGAGCAACTCACATCCATATTTTTTGCCGTCTATTTCAATGATGCTTCCGTTTGCCTGATTTGGAAAAATCAATTGGGCAAGCCCTGTCACAACACCGGTATAAATCACACCGCAGAGCAGCGTAAAGCACAAAAAGAGAATTGCCGCACGGGGCAATATGTTTTTTAAGGTTTTCATAAAAATCTTCCTTTCGTATGAAACACGGTCACATACCAAGCAGCGTCAACAGCAGATCAATCAGCTTGATAAAGATAAACGGTGCCGCAAGGCCGCCCAAACCATAGACGAGCAAATTACGGGAAAGCAGCTTACCGGCTGGAACTTCGCGATATTTGACACCCTTGAGCGCAAGCGGAATCAACGCAATAATAATCAATGCGTTATAAATAATTGCAGAAAGAACGGCACTTTGAGAAGAATGCAGCCCCATAATGTTCAATGCGGAAAGACCGGGATACAGCCCCATGAACAGCGCCGGAATAATGGCGAAATATTTGGCGATGTCGTTGGCGATGGAAAACGTGGTCAGACTGCCGCGGGTCATCAGCAGCTGTTTGCCGATGCGGAAAATATCAATCAGCTTTGTAGGGGAAGAGTCGAGGTCAACCATGTTGCCCGCTTCTTTGGCGGCTTGGGTACCGGTGTTCATTGCAACAGCAACATCCGCCTGTGCCAGTGCCGGTGCATCATTCGTTCCGTCACCGGTCATTGCAACAAGATGTCCCTTGCGCTGAAAATCCCGAATCATCTGCAGCTTTCCCTCGGGGGTTGCTTCGGCAAGAAAGTCATCCACTCCCGCCTCTGCCGCAATCGCCGCTGCCGTAAGAGGATTATCTCCCGTTATCATAATTGTTTTAATTCCCATTTTGCGAAGGTCGGCAAATTTCTCCTGAACCCCTTGCTTAATAATATCCTTGAGGTGAATAACACCCAGTATTTTATGATTCTTTGTAACAACAAGCGGGGTTCCACCCTGATTTGAGATATTTTTTACCACCTTGTCACATTCCTCGGAGTAGACTCCGCCTGCTGATTCCACATAGGTGCGAACAGAATCTGCCGCACCCTTTCGAATTTCCAATCCATCATAATCAACACCGCTCATTCGTGTTTTTGCGGTAAATGGAATAAAAGTCATGTTTTTATCCTGCAGGCTTCTGCCGCGGATATCAAATTGCTCTTTTGCCAAGACCACCACGCTGCGTCCCTCCGGAGTTTCATCTGCAAGGGAGGAAAGCTGTGCCGCATCGGCAAGCTCCTGTGGCGAAACACCATCCACCGGAACAAATGCGCTTGCCTGACGATTGCCCAGGGTAATTGTCCCTGTCTTATCCAGCATCAGGATATCAACATCTCCGGCGGCTTCAATTGCACGCCCGCTCATCGCCAGTACGTTGGACTGATTGAGTCTGCTCATGCCCGCAATTCCAATGGCAGAAAGCAACGCACCAATTGTGGTTGGTGCAAGACAAACAAGCAGTGCGACCAGCGTTGTAACGGAGGTTGGATTATCAATTCCCGCCTGCCGGGCAGAAAAATCAGAATAGGTGTAAAGCGAAAGCGTGACGAGAATAAAGATAATGGACAGCGCCAGCAGAAAAATCTGCAGTGCAATTTCGTTTGGTGTTTTTTTGCGTGCTGCTCCCTCAACCATTGCAATCATCTTGTCGAGAAAGCTTTCTCCTGCTTCGCTGGTCACTCGCACCACAATCCAGTCCGAAAGAACCGTTGTGCCGCCGGTAACTGCGCTGCGGTCTCCGCCTGCTTCCCGGATTACCGGGGCAGATTCTCCGGTGATCGCGCTTTCATCCACAGAAGCAGCTCCTTCCACCACTTCTCCGTCTGCCGGAATCTGCTCGCCCGCGCGAACGATGACGATATCTCCTTTTTTCAGCAATGCGGAAGAAAGGGAAGTCACATCTTCTTTTTGCGCTGCCGTTGGAATCTTGTGTGCCTCTACATCCTTTTTTGCGGCACGAAGCGAATCTGCCTGTGCCTTTCCCCTTCCTTCTGCAATGGCTTCCGCAAAGTTTGCAAAAATACAGGTAAACCACAAAATAACGGCAATGGTCAGTGTATAACCTGCCGATACATCGCGGATACCAAAAAATGAAACGATCCAGAGAACGGTGGTCAGAATTGCAGAGATATATACCAAAAGCATCACCGGGTTTTTAACCTGTGTTTTCGGATTAAGCTTGAGAAAAGAATCCTTGATGGCTCTGCCGAGCATTTTTTTGTCGGCAAAAGCGGATTTTGTTTTTGCTTGCATGTTGGTTCCTCCTTATGCGATGCTTCCAAAAAATTCAGCAATCGGTCCCAGCGCCAATGCCGGGAAAAAGCTGAGTGCGCCGATGAGCAAAACGATAAAAATCAGCAGAAAAACAAACATCATATTGGTTGTGGAGAGCGTTCCTGCTGTGGTTGCAATTTTTTTCTTTCCCGCAAGACTTCCGGCAATTGCCAACGTGCCGGCGATTGGAACAAATCGTGCGAAGAGCATTACAAGCCCCAGCGAAACATTTAAAAACACCGTGTTGGCGTTAAATCCGGCAAATGCGGAACCATTGTTTCCCCCGCAGGACGAAAATGCATACAGCATTTCTGAGAAACCATGCGTTCCGGTGTTGTTCAGACTGTTTGCTACGCTGGGAACCATTGCTGCAATTCCGCTGCCGATTAAGATTGCAATCGGTGTTGCCAGACAAACAAGCACCGACCACTTCATTTCATACGGTTCAATTTTTTTACCAAGGAATTCCGGTGTACGGCCAACCATCAGTCCCGCAATAAAAACTGTCAGGATGGCAAAGGCAAGCATTCCGTATAGTCCGCAGCCTACTCCGCCAAAAATGACCTCTCCAAGCTGCATCAGCAGCATGGCAATCATTCCGCCAAGAGGAGTGTAACTGTCATGCATTGAGTTGACCGATCCATTGGATGCCGCCGTTGTAAAAGCAGCCCAGGTGGAAGAGGATGCAATTCCAAACCGCGTCTCTTTGCCCTCCATATTTCCGCCCGCCTGATCGACCATGGAAAGATTCACATTGCCGTTTTGCGCAAGCTGCACGGTGGCGGTTTGTTCACTTACTGCGATTGCAGCCAAGGCAATGGCAAGACAAAGGAACATTGCCATAAAAATTGCGACTCCCTGTTTTTTGTTCTTTACGCTGCGCCCAAAGGAAAAACAAAGTGCTGCCGGGATTAGCAGAATAGAAAGCATTTCAAGCAGATTCGTAAAAGCATTCGGGTTCTCCAGCGGGTGTGCAGAGTTGACCCCTGTATATCCGCCCCCGTTGGTACCGCTTTGCTTGATTGCAACCTGACTGGCTGCCGGTCCCATGGGAACAAACTGCTCCGTGACAATTTGTGCATCCGCAATTTTTATTCCGTTTACGGTAACGGTTCCGGCATCAACGTCAATGACAGCATCTTCCAGAATGGTTCCCTCAGCGTCCACCGCAATCGGCTCTACCAAAGAGACTGTCTCAGCACCCTTCAAATTCTGAATTACACCGCCGCCCACAAGACAAAGTGCCAGAATCAGGTTCAGCGGCAGCAAAATGTGAACCGTCACACGAGTCATATCAACCCAAAAGTTTCCCAAACCGGTGGATTCAACTTTACAAAACCCGCGGATGAGAGCAAACAAAACAGCAATGCCCGTTGCCGCAGAAACAAAGTTCTGAACAGTGAGTCCAAGCGCCTGTGTCAGGTAACTCAGGGTGGATTCACCGCTATATGCCTGCCAGTTGGTATTGGTAACAAAGCTTGCGGTGGTATTAAAAGAAAGATCCCACGAAACACCGGGTAAATTTTGCGGATTTGCGCAAAGCACTCCTTGCAGCATCTGCAGCAGGAAGAGAAACACAAAACCGATTCCCGAAAATATCATGACAGAACACAAATACTTTTTCCACGTCATTTGCTCCTGCTCATGAATTCGCCCAAATTTATAGACAAGCTTTTCACATGGGGTCAGGATCTTGGAAAGAAACGTCTTTTCCCCCACCATCACCTTTTGGATGTACCTTCCCAGCGGAACTGCCATTACTACCAGGAGAGCCAGGTAAAGTACATACTGTAACACGGAGTTCATTTAGACTCATCCCCTTTCAATAATACAATTCCATAATAAATTAGCAGGATCACTGCAACGGCCGCAAAGATCGGAACTATAACCGACATTGTACGTCCCCCTTTCTTCTGCATCATTATATTAGAGAATCGTTTAAAATGGTGTTAATATCTGCCGGTCAGAAATTAAGATTATATTAATATGCTGATTTTGAAAAGATAAAGAACGCAACCGAACATGAATTGAAATGCAAAGAGCGGCATGGGATGAGAGGCTTCTCACTCCATGCCGCTCTGGTTGCTCCAAATTCGTTGTCGCAGTTTCACAATTGTTATGATACTGATTCGGAATTCGCATAAACATTAAAATTCATCCGAACCGGCCTCCAGTCATCCGGAACTGTTTTCCAATTTGACGTAAACTTTCCTGTCAAATTATTTTGAATTTGTTTTAGCAATATTTAACATAATGTGCTATATTTATCTTTTCTATGTATGCAGAATATTACCGTTTTCACAATAATTGTTACCGGACGCTGTTTTTTATAAATGTTTCAAGGCAAAATTGAAATGATATTTAAAAAAAGATGAAAAAGTTAAACTTTCATAATTTTTTGCTATTGTACCTCTGCTTACATCAATGTTACAATCAAATCAGAATTAATGCGCTCCTATTTCGTCGCTTTCAACAAATTTAAGTTTACATTATATTTACCTGGAAATGGATATAACTATTTTTGGAAAGGAATTAAGTCATGATGATGTATCAGCAAATGGATAGCCCAAAGTACAAGCACATTCCCTTTTGCAACATGGGTGATGGAACTCCCTGCGCCTCCTCAATCGTAATTTCCCGTTATAATCAAGATACGCTTCGTCTTTTGACGCCGATGCATCGTCATTACATTTTTCAAATTAATTACGTGGTAAAGGGCAACCTGCTGCATATCATTAACAATACTGCTTATCCTCTGGTGGCAGGCGATATTTTTATTATTCCGCCATATTCCGCACCAAATAAAATCAATTGCCAACAGTGAATATGATATCATCGAGCTGGAATTTGTTCCGGAAGAAGTTTTTGGCGAGGATTGGTTGAGTGCCGCTTCGTCAGGCAAATCAAATGCTCTTTATGACTTTTCTTACATAAAACCTTTTTTCGTCAACGAAAGCCGTGTTCGCCCCAGATTAAATTTGACAGGAAAAGATCAACTGGCTGTGGAATTAATTTTAAAAGATATGCTTTCGGAATTTCAAAAGAAACATAATCAGTTTCAGTTGGCATTAAAGGCTGACCTATTTAAGCTCCTTGTCATTGCAGGCCGAAACCGAGAAGAGGATTTGCCTCCTGCAAAGGGACCCCAACTGATGGATCACCACCGCGATGCAATGCTCCAAACACTAGACTATATTGACCAACATTGGGATGAAAAAATTACGATTGATGACGCTGCGCGCGTTGCAATGATGTCCCAATCCTATTTCAGTTATCTGTTTAAGCTGATGACAAAAAAAACATTTGTGGAATATCTGCATGATATTCGGTTGAAAAAAGCAATGATTCTTTTAAAAACAACCGATGAACAGATTCTGAGCATCTGTTACTCCTGCGGCTTCAGCAGCATTAATTATTTCAATCGTATTTTTAAAAAAGCCGTGGGTGTAACACCACGCCTTTATCGTCAGGCCAGCCGAACCATCAAGCTTCCCTGAGGAATTGGAATCCTTTGCTGCTATATCACGCTCTGAAACAAAAAACAGGTTTCGTCATGACACGCTCCTGCGTAAAAATCAGTGTTTACTGGACTGATTTCTACGCAGAGGACATATCCTGAACCAAACCTGTTTTTCTTTTGGTAATAACTAAATTAAATTATACAACAAGGAAAGTATGGTAAACGCTTATTTGTCATATTCGGCAATCACCGGTGCCGTACGGATTCCAAGACTTTTCAGCCGATACGACTCTGTCCATGCCGCTCCGGTTGAGCGCCATGCGTCCGGCCCAATCCAAGTACGCTTCACATCAGCAAGATGCAGCGGGCCAAAACAGTTCTGGCGGTTCCCGAGCAGAGTCAGCTTTAAAACATGCTTGCCTGCGCAAGGCTGTCCCAGCGAAATCCGGTATGGCGGATATGCCACATAACCGGCATTCTCTTCGTCCAGAGCAACACGAACTGCGGTACCGTCAAAATGCGGAATCGTTACCTCGAGCGGTTTCCCGGTTGTTTCAATGGGCAACTCGTATGTAATATTGGAGCCATAGTACGGCAGCAGCTGCATCACCACATTATCAAACCCGAGTTTTTCCGGCAGGGTAACGATTTCACGGTATTCACCCGCAACACGCACGCCAAAATCACCCAAGAGATAACACCACTCCACATTGGTGCGCCGACCAAACGGCAGCGTAACTTCAATCACATTGCTGCCCGTATGAATCCCATTGAGCGGCAGCGTTCCGATTGATTTATCCGTAAACCAGCCATCCGGCTTTGCAGAGAGCACTTCACCGTTGCAGGAAACAACCGCAACATCGGCGTCCTCCAGGGCTAACTTCACCTGCGGAACCTCGATTGTACTCATAACGGTAAAACGCAGCCGCACTGTGTGCTCTGCCTTTTCCTCCGTCACCGTCCAGGGCTGGGCAACTGCTCCCATGCGGCTGGGCCATCCCAGTTTGCTGCGAAGGACGTTATCTGCAAGAAGCAGCTCCTGTGCAGGCTGATACGGTTCGTCGTCGATCGCAAATTCTGCCTTGTCAAGCAGGTAGACATTTGGTTCTTCCAGGGTATAATTGACCATCTGATCAACCGGCAGAATCTTTTCTGCACCGCAAACCGTTTTCGCCGGCAGTTCTTTTTTGCCCGACGTCTTTGAATCAAACCGGAGCAGCAGGCTATCGAGGTCATAAATCGTGGTGCTGATAACGGTTTTTCCATTAATAATTTGGGAATCCACGGGTTGAATGTCACCCGTCTGTGTATTGTAAAGGCTTACATCGTATACGCCGTTGAGCGAAATACGAATTTGCTGCGCCGTGGGGATATCGCGATGATACGGAGGGCAGCTGTGTGCAATAAACAGCCACAAGCCGTTGTTGTCCTCACGCAGCTGATGAATCAGATTGCCGGTACGGCTGCCGTCGGCATTATGAATATCCAGTATGCGGGAATCTTTGAGTGCTTCCAGAATAGCCTCCTGCGTAAAGGCAGCTTTGCGGGAGGTTTGCCACAGGGTTTCGCCGCGGCTGCTGGAAACCGCATTCTCGAGCGTTGGTGCATCTCCCAGGAAGATCAGATTTCCGCCTGCGCGGGAAAAAGCCTCCAAACGCTCTAGTGTTGAGCTGCGCAGTGTCTGGCATCCGGGCACCAGAATCGTATCATACGCCATCTGTCCCACGCAAAGCGGCGCCGATGCGTTTTCGCACTGGGACGGCAGCAGGGATTCGCTGATGAAATCAAAATCCATGCTTCCGTTGAGCAGCCAATTCGTCAGGCTCTGGAAATTATGATCCATTTGTTCGCGAATGCCAAAGGTCTGTTCGGCAGGACCCCAATGCAGCCAGTAGCTTTCCACGGGATGAATCACACCGATACGCACCAACGGCTTGCCGCGTGTCAGCGCCGTATTCACACGCGCAAAATGATTTTCCACAAACGAATAATCCTTCCACCACGGCGACTGGTAGCTGATGGAGGCGGGATAGTCGCGCTTTGCCTCTCCCTTCATGGAAACCCACGACAGATGCTGCACGCGAACCGTAACACCCAGCGCCGCCTGCCAATCTCCCTGCAGCTTATGTCCGCGGAAATCGTAGTCCCAGCCGGTAACACCATACAGCTCGCTCAACACACCGGGTCTGCCAAATTGGTGAGCCGCGGACTGTGCCTGCTTTGCCGTTGTAAACTCAAAGCGACCGCAGAGCATATCAATGCCAGGCAGCTGAAAACCTCGATACGAACGCATTGCTTCTCCCAGTGCCGCCGTCTGGCTTTTCAGCGTAGGTTCCTCCATCATATGGCCAGTCAGCATCAAATTGTGTTCTCCGCACCACTTTCCACACTGATCTGCAAAAGCTTCTGCAAACCGTTCGGCAATATGATCGTGATAATGATAACGAATCACCGAAACCTTCTCATCCGGAAGATTCCAGATCAGCTCCGGAAGAGCGGCAACGATATCCTCTCCATAGGCTTCCCGGAAGGTTTGAGGAACATCGTCCGACCATGCAAGAATGACATCCTTTTTTTCTGTGGCAAAGCCCAGCGTGCCTTTGCGGGAAAACTGGGGCTCATCCGTAAAAATTGCAGGAACAACCTTGCCAAAGTCCTCTCCCACGGTTTCCAGATAACGCTCATATGTAATTTCAATAAATCGCTGAATTGTTTTTTTGTCCAGCGTATTGGCATAGGTCTGATTATTGAACCACGGATTGGGGCGCGGCGTTTCGACATATGCATACCACTTGGTTCCCTTTGTGGAATCGGTGGGCTTGATTTGCTCTGCCGTTCTGATGCATCCGTTTTCATCCAGTACAACATCATAGCAGGCCAGAAGATAGCCGTTTTCCGAGCGTTCCGTCTGACCGCTCATGTGGGTATCCATTCCCGTATCCGCTTTATCCGAATACGGCGTTGCGGTAAAGAGCAGATAGCGCGCGCGATACTGCATATCCTTGGTCAAAAGACCTCCTGCAGCACCGGAGGGCCAGCGATCTTCATCATAAAGCCACGCAAGCATCTTCTCATCACGGCATTTATCCACACAGGCTTTCACCAGGGACATGTGCTCGTCGCTCAGATACGGGGTAGCCATTCCGGTGCGAACATGCATATGCGCACCGCCCAGCCCCATCTTTTTGAGCACATCCAGCTGCCAAAGCAGTTCATCCTTTTTCAGCTCACAGTTCCATGCCCAAAAAGGTGCACCGCGGTATTCACTCCCCGGGTTACGAAAGAGTTCTTCGCTCAATGCGGGGTCCTTGCTTTTGGGATATAGCATGATGTTCATCCTCCTGTTTCTGTTTGTTCTTGACAACATTGTACTGTAAATAGTATCATAAAGAAACACCCTGTTTTCTTTACATTTCATGTTTTTATGGGGGTATTTTAATATGATGATTAATTTCAATCTTTCAAAATCAAAAGAATCCATTATGGGTGACGAACAGGTCCGAATCATGCACATCAAACCGCATGCGGATAAAATGCACCAGCATTCTTTTTTTGAACTGGTCTATGTTATGCACGGCAGTGCGGTGCATCGTCTGGGAACCGGTGCGGCAAAACTGGTGGAAGGCGACTATTTTATTATTGATATGGGCAGCTTTCACTGCTATCAGGAAAATGACGAATTTGAAATTATAAACTGCCTTTTCTTGCCTGAATATGTAGACCGCGCATTGATTAACTGCCCGTCACTATCGGCGCTTCTTTCCAATAAAATCATGCGGTTCGGCGTTCCGGTTGACACGCAACCTGCCGACAGAATTTATCACGACTACGATGGAATCATTCGCCGTTTGGTGGAAACCATCGAATCGGAATTTGAAACCAAACATACCGGATATATGGAAATGGTACGCTGCTATCTGACGGAAATTCTGGTTTACTCTGCCCGTCTGGCCGACAAAGGCGAGCGAACACGGGAGCACCATCCCGCCGTTGCAGCCATGGCAGAATTTTTATATGAACACGCTGAACAGCCACTTTCTCTGGAACTTTTGAGCAAAAATCTGGGCTACGCACCGCAATACCTGAGCAGCTTATTTCATAAAGAATCGGGAATGAGCCTGAGTGCCTATCTGCAGCGGCTGCGGGTGGAAAAAGCCTGCCTTTTGCTTTCAGAGCATCGTCTGAGCGTTTCGCAAATTGCTCAGGAGGTGGGGTACGGAGATTTGAAACACTTTAATGCCATCTTCCGACGCTATAAAAACATGTCTCCGCGAGAGTTCCGCACTTCCACAGAAAAAGAAGTGCATGAAATCCATTGAATCTCCAATAAATGTAACTCAGCCGTCCGGACGAATTGCGGTGATGAATTCATCCGGACGGCTCCTGTTAGAATGTTCTAATGATATTCCCCGTAGATTCTTCATTTTTAACTTTAAGTGCTGCAACCGGATGGTTGGCTGTAATTAAGAAGGCGCCCTTTTCTACACACATCCGCACGTCCTCTTCCGTATCTGCACAAAACATATGAAGCGGAAAACCCTTTTTTTGATAAAACTCAAAAAGCTCTGAACGCACGAGAGAAAGTGACAGCCCAAGCTCATCATAGTATAAATAGGAATCCGGTTCAAACTCCTGCATTTGAAAATCAGGATACCCCATCGTCCTGCCGTGATAGCATTGTTTGATGTATTTGATAATGCGTGCATTAAAAGCATAGAACCAACATTTTTCAAACATTCCGTATTCCTTCAGCATCCCAATGGTCAGATCCACTGTTTTCTCTGTATATTGTTTGATTTCTACACCAAGAAGTAAATTTGGGCACTTGCTTTTTACAAGCTTCAGGAGTTCGTGCAATGTTGGAACACGCGCACCGGAAAATTCCGCTCCATAACGCCGTGAACCAATATCAATTTGTTTGATCTGTTTCAGCGTCATTTCCCTCACATCACAATCCACACCTGAAACACGATACAAATTTGCATCATGAGAAAGAACCGGGAGTACCGTCTTTTGAAAGCCACACGTCAAACTCAATTGCATCTACGCCCAAGTCCATTGCTGCAGAATAAGAAATCAAAGAATTTTCAGGATATTCTGCGCAAAAACCCCGGTGTCCTTCCACAAAAAATTCCATCTTACTGCATCTCCTCAATTATTTATCAATCACGTTATTCTATGGTTCAAATTTCTTTACCTGCAAATCGGATTCTCCAGCGCAGATTTACAGATTCGGTATTTCTTCCGTTCTTATCCCAATTCGCGATTAAAAGTGGGTAATTGCAACCGAGGAAAAAGCTTTCATATGTACGGTTTAGGGAAGTTATGATCTACCGTTTCAAGAGAAGCCGTATTATACAGTTGGTACAATGATGTATTTTCCTTTTGTGCGTTTGCTGCGATCCGCAAGAATTTCCGGAAGCTCATCCAGGGACGCTTGACGATATACCATGGAACTGACATCAATTTTTCCCGAATCAATTAATGCCAATGCACGTTTTTGTGTATACGGATTGATGAAAGAAGCCTTGAGAACAATCTCTTTTTTAAAGATTTCAAACGGCCTGATTGCAAGTTCTGCTCTGGGTTCTGTGAGCCCAAACATCATAACCACAGATTTTTTCCCGGCAATCTGGATTGCCTGTTTAATGGTCGCGGTTTTTCCCACACATTCAATCACGGTACTTACCCGTTCAATTCCGTTTTGCAAAAGAACCTGCGCGATATCCTGCGTAAACGGGTCTATTAAAATATCCGCACCCAGCTTTTTTGCAAGCTCTCGTTTTTCCTCAATCGGCTCAATCAGAATCAGCGTTGCCGCTCCTCTTAAACGAGCCAGCTGCAGCATCAACAAGCCGATCATGCCGCCCCCGAACACTGCAACGGTATCACCCGCCTGAATTTCACAAAGATCAATCCCATGCAGGCAGCAGGAAACCGGTTCTGTCATAGCAGCCTGTGCATATGTAATCCGCGCCGAGAATGGGTAGACCTGCGACTTGGGGACAACACAATATTCTGCAAATCCACCGTTGACGGTGGTACCAATTCCGGTGATGTGTTCGCAAAAATGTCCGATTCCGCCCTTGCAGTAACTGCATTCGCCGCAAAGTTTGTTTGGATCCACACAAACCCTGTCTCCGGGACGAACCTCGGTTACATTAGCACCGACTTCGACTACTTCCCCGGCAAATTCGTGCCCAAGAATCGTGCCGGACGGAGTTGGCGCAGCTCCCTCATCCCCATCAAAGATATGCATATCCGTACCGCAAATGCCGCAGGCATGAACACGGATGAGCACATCGTCCTCTGTAACACTGGGCTTTGCGGCATTCTCAATCCGAAGAATCTGTTTTCCATAAAATACAGCAGCTTTCATACATTTTTCCTCTTTTCTTATCACTATAAATTCGGGTGATTGGTATGAACGTATTACGCTTATATTCTATTGTACTAAAAACGGTTAACAGCACAAGTCACGCAACGAGAAATGAGCAAACGCTCACAAAATTGATCATATCCACCCGCTCAGCAGCTTGACACCTTTTTTTAGCCATGCTATAGTTGCAGTAATGATCAATTTGTAAAATGAGAGTGTGGGGCGAAGTGTTATGAATCAGGAACGCGAAAAAAAGATTCTGGAAATTCTGCTTCGTGAAAAAGAAGTAACCGTAAAAAAACTTGCCACTGCATTATACATTAGTGAACCTTCCATTCGCCGGGACTTGGCAAGTTTGGAACATCAACAGCTGCTGCGCAGGGTTCACGGGGGTGCAATGTTGGAGGAAACAAACCTTTCTTCAATGAAAATTCCATTTGCTATTCGGGAAATGGAGCAGCATCATGCAAAAATGGTGATGGCACAAAAAGCCATCTCTCTGGTGCACGACGGCGACGTTATCATGTTGGATGCTTCATCCAGCTCTTATTATTTAATTCCTTTCCTGAGCCGTTTTGCTCAGATTACGGTAATCACCAGCGGAATTCGCTCGTTAACCGCTCTGGCGGAACACGCCATTCCCGCCTATTCAACAGGAGGGCAGCTTCTGGGATCCTGTCTTTCGTTATATGGCGAAGAGGCACATCGCACTATTTCTCACTTTAATGCAAATATCGTCTTTTTTTCCTGCCGGGGATTGACCTTGGATGGCCGTGCGACGGATTTTTCGATTGAAGAAGACCTTGTGAGACAAAAGATGATGGACTTTTCTAAAAAAAAGGTCCTTCTATGTGATTGCAAAAAAATAGGTTCTGAATATCTGCACAATTTATGCTGTACCGATGAAATTGACTTTGTCGTTTCGGAAGCACCGGTTCCGGGAGCTTTATTTCAAGACAAACTTTTATAAATTGGACGATTGGCCGCTGAAATATCCATTTAATTTAAGACGCCGGAAAACTCCGACGTCTTTTTTATCCATTCTCTTACCAAACCATTTAATAGTACCACACTTGATTCCTGTGCATTTCTGAAATATAATGAAAGTAAAGATATCCGTGATGCCCCAAGGCACACAGAAAACAACAGTAACAGGTGGCTGCATGAAAAAGGAACTTACTTCTACACTGCAAATCAAACGAAATAACCGTCGCAAGGTTCTTCGGTATATTCTGTCACATGATGCAATTTCCCGCCAGGAAATTGCGCAGGGACTGGGAATCAGTACGCCAACCGTTCTGCAGAATGTCAACGAGCTGATGCAGATGGGATTAGTGCGCGATGCGGGACAGTATGAATCAACCGGGGGACGGAAAGCCGGTATTGTTGCTGCAAATGCGGATGCTGTTTACAGCGTGGGCATTGAAATTACACGCAATCACATCGGCATGGTGCTGGTCGATCTGGCCGGCCATCTGGTCTGTGAATCCCGGGAAAGTTGCGTCTATTGCCATGATGCTGATTATTATCACCGACTGGGTACTGCCGTTGAGCATTTTACACGGCAAAGCGGTATTCATTGCGAGCGTATCGGATATGCCGGTATTTCCATTCCCGGTATTCTTGACCATGAAAAAAAGGTGATTACCGATTCTCATGTGTTAGAATTGGCGCGTCTTGACTGCACGGTATTTCAGGAGCTTCTGCCGTGGCCGTGCAGCTTTGAAAATGATGCCAATGCCGCCGGCTATGCAGAACTGCGCGACCTTTCGGCTGAAGGAACGATGATTTACCTTTCCCTCAGCAACAGCGTCGGCGGTGCAATTTATCAAAACGGAGTTCTTTTGCCGGGAAGTGAAGAGCGCGGCGGAGAATTTGGACACATGCGCATCGTACCGGAAGGAAGGCTTTGCTACTGCGGACAAACGGGGTGTCTGGACGCTTATTGCTCCGCACTGCGCCTGACCGAACAGACTGACGGCAACCTGGAACAGTTCTTTGAGGAGATCTCCCATCAGAATCCAAAGCTGATGACTGTCTGGCAGGATTATCTGCATTGGCTTTCCTATGCAGTGATTAATTTACGGATGATATTTGACGGAAAAATCATTTTAGGCGGCTACGTCGGCGGCTATCTGGCACCTTATCTGGATTCTCTTCGCGATCAGGTCCGAAGAATGGATCCGTTTGGTCACACCGGCGATTACCTGTTTTGCGGGAAATATCGACAGCTTGCAAGTGCATACGGAGCTGCGCTCCGCCCTCTGGACACATTTCTTGAAAGTATATAGTACGAAATTTTTTAAAAATATGTTCTCTTTCATTCGGCTGCAACCGTTCTGTTGCAGCCGGATTTTTTATGGTTACATCCAGATTAGCATAATACTGATTTTGGATTAGAAACGGCACAAAAATTCAGGAAAAGGCTCAGGCTTATGCGATTTTCTGATCATTTTAATCTACGGTTTCAGGAAAAATGAGGATAAACAAAAGAATCATTAAATTTGCTTGTCTGGTAATAAGAATTTCATTTGAAAATCATTTCGTCTTTTAAACATTGTATGTGTTAAAATGATGTGACCCAAAAAGAGAGGAAGCCTCCCGCGAGATATGGTATAATGAGTTCACCACAAA